>URUL01000076.1 GCA_900551005.1 uncultured Ruminococcus sp.
GAATGCCACACGACGTATTTTTTTCTCTTCCACACCGAGAACGGAAGCAAGATGCCATGAAATGGCTTCGCCTTCTCGGTCAGGGTCTGTCGCGAGATAAATCATATCGGCATTTTTCGCTTCCTTTTTAAGCTGATTTATCAGCTCGCTCTTTCCTTTTATATTTATATATTTGAGCTTGAAGCCGTGCTCGATATCGACACCGAACGAGCTTTTCGGCAGGTCGCGAACATGACCTACGGAAGCCAAAACCTTATAATCGTTTCCGAGATAGGAATTTATTGTTGTAGCCTTGGAAGGCGACTCCACAATAACAAGATTTCGCATCAGAAATTTTTTCTCCTTATCGTTTGTAAAATAGGGGCAAACGTGCCAATTAAAAACAGTAGCAGAAGCCATTATACACGATTTTATCCGTCATGTCAAGATAAATTTTATGTCAGAATTGTGTACGTTTTATGTACGGCGGTATTTCCCGCCCGCTCCCGCTTCCAGGAGCCCCTCTATTTCCAGTATGGTAAGCGCCGAGAGCAGGTCGGCTTCGCTCGCCTCGCTGTCATACCGCTTTCTGTATTCGGCGGTTATTTCATCTGCCGTCATCGACGATTCCATACAGAGAAGAATATTTTTCTCGGTTTCACCGAGGTCTTCCGGCAGCTCTGCGGATTTATACGTTGATCGTTCATTAGAAGAAGGTGCGATCTCATCTTCGGATCTCATATCGCGTGCATCCGAAAGATCAAATTCTGCGGCAGACCTTCCCGTCAGCTTTTCAAATTCGCTTGCCGATAAGATCTCCTCTTTCCTTTCCGCCGCAGTCTCCCCTGCCTTATCCTTCTTGAGAAAAGAGAGCAGACTCCGCTTTTTCGCTCCTTCGGCAGGTGCTGTGCCGGTTGTCGTGTCCTCATCCGCATCTTGTATATAGGTTATGTCTGAATCCGTCTTTTTCCTCACAAAATGGATCGTTTTTATGCGCTCGGTGAATATTTTATGCGGATAGAGCAGCTCGTATTCGCAAAGAACGTCTTTTGCACACGTGACAAGCTTGGCACCTCGCATGATCAGCTCATTCGTGCCGTCGCTCGTATCCGAGCCGACATCTCCCGGTACTGCGAAAAGCTGTTTGCCCTGCTCTATTGTTTTTTCGGCAGTAATCATCGCACCGCTGGATCTTCCCGCCTCTATCACGACCGTGCCGTTTGAGAGACCGCTTATGATCCTGTTCCGTATCGGAAAATTCTTCGCATACGGGCGTGTACCGGGTGCAAATTCGGTCACGATCAGTCCGTTCTTTGCTATCTCATCATAGAGCGTTTTGTTTTGCGGCGGATAGATAACGTCGATGCCGCTGCCGAGAACGGCTACCGTATACCCGCCGGAAGAAATCGCACCGCGATGGCTTATCGCATCTATGCCAAGCGCCATGCCGCTCACCACGCAAGCGCCGCCCATGGCAAGCTCCGCGCCCATTTTATATGCCATCGTGCGCCCGTACTGTGTGCAATTTCGCGTGCCTACACAAGCGATAAGAACATTTTTATCAAGATCGCGCATTTTCCCGCGGCAGTAAAGAACGATCGGCTTGGCATATATGTTTCTCAGTCTCGATGGATAATATTCGCTGTCACAGGTCAGTATCCCGATACTTTTTTTCATGCAGTAATCCAGTATCTTTTTCGGCATGCGCATATCCTTGTCGCAGAGAGAATCGACTGTGGCGCTGTTTTCGCATGCGGCAGTAAGTTCTTCTCTTTTTGCCGCATAAATTTTTCCGGGCGATCCAAAGGCATAAAGCAGATCTGACGCCTCTTCGCTTCCCGCGCCGCACCGCAAAGAAAGCCAGATATAATAGAGTAATTCTTCCTTCTTCATAAAAATGCTCCTTTCCTGATCAGTTTTCTTTTTTGGCGGGAGACTGCTCCTCAGGCGCCGAGGTCGCGCCCGCACGCCTCCCATATGATGATGCTTGCCGCCACAGCCGCATTCAGCGACTGCGCTCCACCTTCCCTCATGAAAATGTATACCGCACCGTCACATGCGGCGCGGACGGCAGGAGAGATGCCGTGTCCCTCATTGCCGATGACAAAGGCGGCATGCGCCATATCGGGAATATCGCCGAGCCTTGTCGCCGTATCATCCAACATTGCGGCATAGACCTTTTTCCCGTGCGAGCGCATTTCCCGTATCTTTTCCTCGATATCGCATTCGGTTTCGACGTTCACGCGAAATGCGGAGCCCATGCAGGCGCGTATCGTCTTCGGATTCCAAAGATCCGCGCTTCCCGCCGAAATATATATTCCGCTCACGCCGAATGCATCCGCGGTACGGATCACAGCCCCGAGATTGCCGGGATCGCCGACATTGTCGAGAAACAGCACAAAGCCATCCTCTCCCTTTTCGCTCCGCTCACGCCGATACGGCACGACGCAGAAGATACCCTGCGGAGCGTTTTCAAATGACAGCTTCTCATATACGGCATCGGCAACGACGGTTATTTTGTCCCGGATCCCGATAGCATCCAGCTCTTCTCCAAAGCGCTCATATGCCCGCTCCGTTACATATATCGCCTCAGGAATATACCCGCTTTTGCAGGCATCCTCAAGCAATTTTATCCCTTCGAATGCAAATTTTCCGCTTGCATCGCGGTATTTTTTGTCCGCGAGCTTTGCCGCTTCCGTTATTTTCGGATTTGCTCGCGAAGATATATGGGGAAAATCGGTGATCTTTTTCATGCGGCGCTCCTTTTCGTGCTTTTTATTGGGAATCGGAAAATGCAGTCCGATTGCAGTTTCCGCTTGTCACAAAAGGCGACAGAAGCCGAAAAGCCTCTGCCGCCACCTTTTTTGTTTGCGCGCTATTTAGATTAAAGTGCGGCCTTTGCTGTTTCCACGAGAGAAGCGAAAGCTTCCTTATCGTTTACAGCAAGCTCTGCGAGCATCTTTCTGTTAAGGTCTACGCCGGCTCTCTTGAGTCCGCACATAAATGTGGAATAGTTCATTCCGTTTACCTTAGCCTGAGCATTGATTCTTGCGATCCAGAGTCTGCGGAAATCTCTCTTCTTCTGCTTTCTTCCGGCGAACGCATAGTTGCCGCTCTTCATGACAGCCTGCTTTGCCATCTTGAAGTGCTTACTCTTGGCACCCCAGTAACCTTTTGCGAGCTTTAATACTTTATTTCTTCTTTTGCGAGTCATCATCGCGCCTTTTACTCTTGCCATCTTATGTTTCCTCCTGTTAAATCACTCTGAATTATTTGTTGGGAATAAGTGTTTTGATCGTGCTCTCGAAAGAAGGGCTCAGGTATGCATTGCGTCTGAGCTGTCTCTTTCTCTTCGGAGTCTTAAGACCGAGCTTGTGGCGACGGAATGATGAGTTCATCTTAACCTTGCCGTTTTTTGTGATAGAAAATCTTTTGGCTGTAGCCTTGTGAGTTTTAATCTTTGCCATGACTGTTTTTCGTCCTTTCGGTATAATATGTTTTTATTTTATTTTTTTACGGGAGATAAGAACAACGTGAGGTTTCTGCCCTCGAGAACAGCTTTTTTATCCGCTGCGCCCACGCCTTCGCAGCCTGCCTCGAATTTATCAAGCACAGCCTGACCGAGCTCAGGATGACGAAGCTCACGCCAGCTGAAGCGGACAACAGCCTTGCCCTTATTGCCGGCATTCAAAAATCTGTGTGCATGATTGAGCTTGGTCTGCAGATCGTGATCGCCTATCTTGCAGGAAAGCTGAATTTCCTTGACCTCGATGACCTGCTGTTTCTTTTTTGCTTCCTTTTCTCGCTTATCGCGCTCAAAGCGGAATTTGCCGTAATCCATGATGCGGCAAACAGGCGGAGTCGCCTGCGGTGCTATCATAACAAGATCCAGCTCCTTCTCTATGGAAAGCTCCTGAGCCTTGGCTATCGGTACGACACCTATCTGCTCCCCGTCCGCTCCTATAAGGCGCACCTCGGGTACTTTTATTTCCTCGTTTATGAGATGTTCCTGCTTGCTTATAGTAAGCACCTCCAAAAAATAAAATTAAAAAATGCGGAAAGCCTGAGCTCTCCGCATAAATAGCGATAATAACGGCGACAACCGCCGAAAAAACCGATATCAAACCGCACGCGAACGAAATCGGGGCGGTGAGAACAGAGAGTTCTGCTTCATTTTGCCTTAGTAGTATATCACAGGTATCGCTTCCTGTCAATACTTTTGCGAAAATTTGTAAAATTATTTTGCCGCGCGGACTTTGCTCTGCGAGCTTATTTCGTGCCGAAGAGTCTGTCGCCCGCATCGCCGAGACCCGGAACGATATACGCATGTTCATTGAGTCTCTCATCGAGAGCGGCTGTATATATCTCGACATCGGGATGAGCCTCCTGAACAGCAGCTACGCCTTCAGGAGCGGATACGAGACACATGAGGCGAATATTTGTGCAACCTCTCTTCTTGAGCATCGTGATGGCATCGCTGGCGCTTCCGCCCGTTGCGAGCATCGGGTCAACGACGATAACGATTCTGTCACCGATATCGGTAGGTAATTTGCAGTAGTATTCAACGGGCTTGTGCGTTTCGGGATCGCGGTACAGACCGATATGACCGACCTTCGCAACGGGAACGAGCTCCAGAATACCGTTTACCATGCCGAGTCCTGCACGCAGTATCGGAATAACGGCGAGCTTCTTTCCGGAGATGACCTTTCCTGTCATCTTTGTGATGGGGGTTTCTATTTCATAGTCGCAGAGAGGCAGGTCTCTTGTAACCTCGTAGCCCATGAGCATGGAAATTTCATCGAGAAGGATACGAAAATCCTTGGACCCGGTCTCTTTCTTTCTCATGTAGGTAAGTTTGTGCTGAATAAGGGGATGATTGATGATGTGCAGCTGACCCATTTTTTACTCCATTCCCGCCGCAGTGCGACGCATTTATTTTTTCCAATTTTTTATTATATCATGAGACGTCCGATTTTGCAATAGCAAATTTCTGCTTTACGGGTATTTTTTTAAATGGTTCATGTATCATACAGCGGTCAATGGGAGAGGCAAAAATTTCTTTTTCAAAGAGACACGTCCCCGCCTTCGGGCAAACAGGAGAAACCCGCCCCCCTTGAGGGCGGATTTCAAATTCATCTTCTGCGGGAATTTCCCGCTACAATCATGAAAAGGCGCAAAAGCTGCATGAGAGATACGGCAAGTGCTGCTACGTAAGTCATGGCAGCGGCTCGGAGCACGCGCTTTGCTCCGCCTATTTCATCGGAGCCGAGAATACCATAGCCTTCCATGCTCCTCAGCGCACGCTTGCTCGCGTCGAATTCCGTCGGAAGTGTCACGAGCTGAAAGAGCGTGCAGAGCCCATAGCAGGCAACGCCGATATAGGCAAGTACGAGAAGCTTCGGAGCAAATGCATTCAGAATAATACCGATAATGATCAGAGGTATGGCAAGGCGCGAGCCGATATTCGTAACGGGAATGATCGCCGAGCGGATCTTAACCGGAATATAGTTTTCCGCATGCTGGACAGCATGTCCCGCCTCATGGCAGGCAACGCCGACAGCCGCAACCGACGTATTGTCATAGACGCTCTCCGAGAGGCGGATAACATCGTTTCTCGGGTCATAATGGTCTGTCAGATTTCCGGGGATGCGCTCTATCCGTATATGAGAAAGCCCGTTTGCATTGAGAACGCGCCGCGCCGCCTCGGCACCCGTAATGCCCCGCGCCGAGCGCACCTTGGAATATTTTTGAAATGTCGTATTCACCTGAATACTTGCCCAAAGTGAAAAGATCACCGCAGGCAATACAAAGATCAAATAATACATAATTTTATCCTTTATCCGTTTTACTTTTTTTCTGTTTTTTTGTTTTCCTCGTCTTCTGAGACGGGCTTCCTATTTTCAGGCAAAGTCTCGGCAGACGCAGGGGTATCAGCCGTTTCCTCCGCCGGTACTTTTTCGGTGTCGCCGATCTGCACTGCTTTCTCCTTCGAAGCATTATCCGCCAGCGTCGGTATGAACTGACGAGCTATCTTTCCGTCGCCGCGCTTTTTTATATAGAAAAAGCCAATGACACTGAAAATGGCGGCGCCTATGAAGTTTACAAAGAGATCTTCCATCGTGTCATACAGACCGATATCGAGATATCCGCCCGAGACAAGCAGTTCTCCGTTTACATATGTCTCCGTTATGCCCGTCACGGGATAAGGGATATTCTGCTTCGTCGGGTCGAGCAACGTGGAATAGAAATTGACTATGATGGTGTCCTTCTGCATATCCTTGGCAAAAAATCTGTCCACGCTGAACTCGAAAAATTCCCAAAAGACACCTACGGTCATTGAAAAGCAGAAGGCGACGATTGCTACAAACACCGGTGAAAGATAGAATTTTATTCTGGCGTTTCGGTTAATGATATCGACAAGAGAAAAGCCAAGCGCGGCGCAGAGGAAGCCCCATGTCGTATGAAGCAACGTATCCCAGTTCGAATAGTGAATGAAATAGCCCTGAAGCTCTCCGAGGATCTCCGAAGCAAAAATGAATACGAGTATAATGATCTCCAGCGTATCCGGCAGATCGATATGAAACTTCTTTTCTATGATAGACGGGAGGAAAAAAAGGAAAAGAACAAGCACGCATATAAATGCGTTTTCGAAATTTCCGAGCATGATACTGCGGACAAGAGCGAATATCACGAGTATACAAAGTACGATATATACTGCCATAACTGATTTGCTTCTGGATCCGAGCCGTTCTTTCATACGCCCTTTCGTCATCTCTTTGATCTTTTTCTTCATCGTGTCCTCCCATAATAATCTTAGTTTTTCTTTTTATAAAGGAAATAATGCGCAGGAGAGCTTATTTCTGCTCCTCATCCTTCTCGGAATTGCTTTCCTCGTTTTTGTCCTTATGAAGTCCTACCACATCGGAAACGGGCAGGGAAAATGTATACGCATGCTCTCCCGTTTCTCTAAAAACCGCGGCGCATATTGCCTGCATGACAGCCTGACGTATCTCGGCACGAACGAGCATGAAGACGATCTCCTTCTCAGGCTGTACCGTTATGCCGAATATCTTCTTTCCAAGCTCCGCATCGCGCGCACGGCAGACCGTGCCTCCGCGCACTCCCGCTTCCTTCGCGGCCTTGACGGCAATGTCGGCAGCGTCTGCATCGGTAGATACGATAATAAGCTCATAATGCTTTGAATCGGTACTGATCTCCATCTTTGTTTCCTCCTCTTTCCTTTCTTCGGCAGATTCCGTATGCCCCTCGGCACCCGTCTCTTTCGCCGCTCCAACCATTTCGGAAGCGGCACGGCTTATTCCCGAGAGAGGCAGAGCAAACGCTATGCCCGCACCCGGTCTTTCAAAATGGATCTTTCTGTTGAAGCCGTCCAAAAGTCCGGCGGCGTTTTTTCCCTCCGTTATGCACATCACAACATCCTTCTCAGGCTCGTCAAGCCCGAGCATATCCATGATATCGGAGCTTGCCGTTCCGTGACCGCGTATAATAACGGGAAGTGCTGCGCCGTACTTACGGCAGACCTCGCTCGCGGTGTTTCCCTGTCCGCGCCGAAGTATGGTTACAGCCAGTTTCATCTGCATTTCTTATTCCTCCTCTACAGCAAGGTCGATAACTTCATTCTCAAGCTCGGCAGCGCCCATCTCCGGCCTCTGCTTTCTTGCGCTCGTCTTCACCTTATACAGCACGCCTATTATCTGAATGATAATGAGCGGTGTCATGGCTACCATGGCAACAATACCGAAAGCATCGGTCAGTACATTTCCGCTGAGCGCTTCACATGCACCCATGGCAAAAGGAAGCAGGAAGGTTGCCGTCATGGGACCCGAGGCAACGCCGCCCGAGTCAAAGGCTATCGAGGTAAATATCTTCGGCGTCACGAAGCTGAGTCCCAACGCTATGGCATATCCGGGGACGAGAAACCAAAGGATGGATATTCCCGTCATCACGCGCAGCATTGAAAGCCCGACAGAGACCGCCATTCCGACGGAAAGCCCCGCCATCATGGTCTTTTGCGAAATCGCGCCCTGCGTAATATCCTCGACCTGCTTATTGAGCACAATAACGGCAGGCTCCGCTTTTACGATAAAGTAGCCTATGAGCATACCGAGCGGTATCAAAATCCATTTATAATCAAGGCTCGCAAGCTCGCGTCCGAGATAATTGCCGACAGGCATGAAACCCACGTTGACGCCCGTGAGGAAAAGTGTCAGTCCGATAAGCGTATAGACAAGTCCCACGATGATCTTGACGAGCTGCTTGCGGCGCATCTTGAGGAAAAATATCTGGAATATCCCGAAAAATACCACGATCGGGAATATTGCCGTGAAAACCTCCTTGACATATTCGGGCAGCTCCTTTCCGAATATTGTCGCAAGGTCGCGCGTTGTCTCTACGGAAGGAATGTCAAGAGGCGTATATGTAGCTCCGCTCGAGCCGTAAGCAAGGCCGAGTATCATGACGGATATGATGGGACCTATGGAGCAGAGCGCTATGAGACCGAAGCTGTCTCCGCCGCTGTTTTCGTTTTTGCCGATGGTGCTCAGACCGATACCGAGTGCCATGATAAACGGAACGGTCATGGGACCCGTGGTAACGCCGCCCGAGGCAAAGGCTATGGCAAGAAAGCTCTCGGGGATAAAAGCCGCCGCCGCGAAATCCACCGCATAGCAGATGATGAGCACTTTCGAGAGGCTCCAGCCGAAAAGACTGCGCAGAAAGGCGAGCACGAGGAAAAAGCCCACTCCTCCTGCCACCGATAAGATAAGAGCCATATTCGGCACACCCGGTATCTGTCCCGCAAGCACCTGCAGATCAGGCTCGGCAATCGTTACAAGCGCGCCGATCACAAAACAAGAAAGGGCAATACACCATATTTTTTTACTTTTGGCAAGCTGAACGCCAACCTTTTCGCCTATCGGCATCATAGCCATATCGGCTCCCAGCGTGAAAAAGCCCATGCCGAGTATCAGCAGGAAGGCTCCCGTGAAAAACAGCAGAAGAAGCGCCGAAGGAATCGGCGTTATCGTCACGCAAAGGATAAAAACTATCGCCGTGATAGGTAAAACAGCAGAAAGCGATTCACCTATTTTCCCTTTCAGTTTTGGATTCAATATACATCACTCCCATTTATATTTATTATATTTTATCATAAAATATCAATTGATTCAATAGAAAATTACGCTTGCGCATGAATTTTTTTAAAAACATTTTTTATGTATATGAACATATGAACGGACAAAGCCTCTTGACGCTGTGCCGCCGTTGTGATATCATATAAAAATGAGATTGTATATAAAAAGTCAAATCGAAAACGGAGGTTATAAAAATGGAGATAATACGCGAATATGCTGATTTTGCCGCGAAGAAGGCGATAGAGCTCATCGGTATAGACAGCCCGTCCGGCTTTACGGAAAAAGCCGCAAAATGGGTAAAAAACGAATTTGAAGCACTCGGCTTTGCTTCCCGTCTGACGGAAAAAGGCGGTGTACTTGCCGACCTCGGCGGTAGCGGAGAGGGCTTGCTTCTTGAAGCGCATACCGATACTCTCGGCGGCATGGTCTGTGAAATAAAAGGAAACGGCAGGCTTCGCCTCACAGCGCTCGGAGGCATGCGCGCCGACAACGGCGAAACCGAAAACGTCCGCATTTATACGCGCTCAGGCAAGGTCTATGAGGGCACACTCCAGCTCTGTAATGCGTCTGTTCATGTAAACGGAAGCTACGGAAGCACAGGACGCACCTTCGATACGACAGAGGTCGTCATAGATGAGGATGTCTCCTCTGCCGATGACGTAAGAGCGCTCGGAATAGAGACGGGGGATATCGTATGCTTAGATCCGCGGGCGAAGCTCACAGCCA
>URUL01000077.1 GCA_900551005.1 uncultured Ruminococcus sp.
CTGCTCATCCGAAAGGGCTTCAAGCAATTCGGCTTTATTTTGGGATTGCCTATGTTGCAGTTCACGGTATTCCTGATGATCTGAAATCAGGGTGTCCTGTGGGCTGATCTCGCCGTCCCATAATTCATCGATCATCTTTTTCATTTCCATCGCCTCCTGTAACCACACACAATACCACACCAATACCGGAAAGTCCAGAAAACAAACTGATAACAAACAGATTTTGCGCTTTCGTGGGTTCGAATCCTACCGGAGGAGAAATGGAGTTGTTTTGTAGTTTTTGCTTTTGGGCGCATCGCGGGTTCAAATCTTCACCCAACTCCGAGGGATTTATTTTGTAGTCTACGATTTGTAAACATTCCGTGAAGACAACAAAAAAGCCGAAAGGGTTGGAACCGTGTCGCGAGTTCAAGTCCTTTCGGCTGTTCAATTCGGTTTCGCTTTTTTTGAAAATCCCGTTTTCGCGGGTTCAGATCCTTGCGGTCGGAAAAAATCGCAAAATGGATCGGTATTTTTTCGAAAAAAAGCAGGGACGAAAAAAACGGGAGAAATCTCTCGAAATCTCCCGTTTTCCGCCGTTTGGCTTTCCAAACGGCTGTTTTCCTCGTGCGGATCGATTTTGACCACACAACATGGCACACTATTACAAAATAGATCCGTACCACAGTTTTTTCGAAATCGATCCATGTTTCGAAGTTAGCGGATAGACTTATCCCTTGGCGATGATGGGAGCTGCACGTAACCGGGTGCTACTCCATGCTTGCAAACGAAGCTATGTAGAAGGAATATTTAATTATTCACGATTGTTTACATCAATGAGATTGAATTGGATGAATGATTATGATATAATGTACTCATTGATAAATAAGAATTTGACGAAGAAAGGAGAAAATATGAAAAAAGCATTATCTTTGTTGTTCTGTTGGACCTTTTTGTTTGCTTGTTCTTTTGGTCTCTCCGGTTGTATTTTTAATAGAGAAAATCCTTATCCATATCGAGGAGAATATAAAGAATTGTATACCGTTGCTGTATATAGCATCCCTAATGCAGTTGGATATATGTATCACGGAGAAGGAGCATATAGTTCCGATATCTATGTTTGGGAACAAGATGACTACGGTAGAACATTATTCTCTTATTGTGAGGATTATGGTAATCAAATTTTTGGATTGGTGGTTTCCCAAGCTTATGATGAAACAAACGTGTTTTTTTACCCAGATATCAATTATGCATTAACAATTATAGATTCGGAGTATCTGTATGAAGGTGCTAAAGATGATTATTTGAAAACCAAAACAAAAGATTTTTATTTGGAAAACAAGGATAAATTAAAGGAAGCCAACGACTGGAATCAACCTTTAGATAAATCTAAATGTGTTTCGTATCCAATTACAGATTATAAGAATCTTGGCAAAAAGACATATTCACTTAGTTTGGTTGAATGCAATAAAATACTAAATGAATATAGTGAAAAATTGAGTTTACCTAATCCCAGTAAAACACCTCACAGATACAACCGCGTTCTACAAGTGGACGCCGAAGGCAAAATATTGCATCAAATTTATGGTGTCCATCAGCACTATGATAATCCAAATTGGAAGAAAACAGATGAATACACATCATATAGCATAACCCTTTGGGTTATTACCGATAAAGATGGAAATTACGATAAAGAAAACGGTGTTTTGGTTATGTATTCAAATGCGAATGACTCTGATAAGAGTTTTATATATGAGCCAGAAGATATTTTAGAATTTAAGAACAAAAACGATTGGGCAAATGTGTATTGTAATGAATGACTTATATGATTATAAAACAAATTCCAATTTGTCGGTAAAATGAAAATAAATAAGTTTAGCCACGGGTTTTACGTTCCGTGGCTGATTCTTTGACTTCGGCAGGTCAATTTTTGCGGTTCGCCGGTTCGAATCCTCTTGGAGAAGAGATGGACTTGTTTTGTAATATACAATTTGTAAACATTTTGTGACTAACACAAAAAAACGAAAGAGCCCCAAACCTTGTCGCGGGTTCAAGTCCTTCGTGTTGCTTTCATTCGTTATGAAACTCTGAAAAAAGTGCGTTTTCGGCAGTTCGAATCCTTCGACTCGAAAAAATATCGAAAATGGATCTATGGAAATTCGAAAAAAGTTAGGGTCGAAAAAAGCGGAGAAATCTCTCGAAATCTCCGCTTTTCTCGTTTTTTCTCGGTCGGATCTAAATCGACCTAAAGACTTGGCAGGGGCAGGAGGATTCGAACCCGCGACCCACGGTTTTGGAGACCGGTACTCTACCAGCTGAGCTATACCCCTGTGCAACGCCAGTATTATAGCACACATCCGGCAAAAAAGCAAGGGGTTTCCCGAAAAATCAAAAAACTTTTTGTAGTGTTACAATAGATGTGAGGCCAAAAGCGAAAAAACTATAGAAAAAGTGATTGAGTTCTGATAGAATAGAATTACCCCTAACCCCACTCAACAGAAAGGACTCAATCACCATGAATGATTATACCACAAAAAAGCGCTATTGTCCACACCTTTTGGAAACAAAATTGCACGCAGTGGAAATTTATCGGCAAACAAAGGACATTTCTTTCGTCTGTCGGCGGTATCACATCTCAAAAGCCTCCCTGATGCACTGGAACCGCGCCTATGACGGAACAAGGGAATCCTTGCAGAACAAGTCCCACAAACCGCATACTTCGCACCCCAATGCCCACACCGAACAGGAATTGAAGTGGATCTGCGATTACCACCGCCGGAATCCGAACATCTCCGTCTGCGAACTGTACGGCAAGTTGCGGGAAGACAAAGCCTACCGCCGTCATCCCGGTTCCCTATACCGCGTATTCGTCCGTCTCGGATTCAGGAAGAAACCCGAATCCACAAAGAAAAAGTCCAAACACACCGGAACATACGATACACCGACCTCTATCGGCGAAAAATGGCAAATGGATGTCAAATATGTGCCGAATGCCTGTTATTCCGGCAAGGATGGGCAGAAATTCTATCAATATACGGTCATAGAGGAAGCGTCCCGGAAACGGTTTCTCTATGCATATGAGGAACACAGCAGCTTTTCCACCGTAGACTTTCTCAAACGGGCGATTCTGTTCTTCGGCTATGCTCCGGGTATCCTGCAAACAGATAACGGCGGGGAGTTTACGCATCCGTCTAAAACAAGCCGCATCCACCCCTTGGATGTGTTTTGCAACAGATACCGCATCCGGCACAAATTGATCCGACCGCGGACACCGTGGCATAACGGAAAAGTGGAAAGGAGTCATCGGAACGACCAAGAACGGTTTTACAATGATCTGCGCTTCTATTCCTTCTCTGACCTGCAGACGCAGATGAAGCGGTATTTGTACCGTTCCAACAACATTCCCATGGCGGTTCTCGGATGGAAAAGTCCGAATCAGGTTCAAAAGGACCTTAGCGGGCGATGATCTCTCCTCGACGCGCCGCCCTGCGGGCTTCGTTCGGTCGTTCCTCCGCTTCGCTCCGCCCTCCCTCTCTACACCCGCAGGGCGTTTCACGATTCTTTGGACTTGATTATTTTTTCTTCTTTTTGGTCTCACATCATTGACAAACATACATTTCCCGAAAAATCAAAAAACTTTTTTGCGTACAGATTGCCCAACAGGATCCGGAAGCGGGCGATCGGCAGAGGAAGGTCTTCCGGAAAATACGGGCGGCGTATCCTGTACAGACAAAGATCCGAACTCTTGTCAACCGACAAAAGTCCGGATTCTGTACTGGTGGAGATAAGGGGAGTCGAACCCCTGACCTCTTGAATGCCATTCAAGCGCTCTCCCAACTGAGCTATACCCCCGTGAAGCATCGCGTGACTGTCCACTGCCATGCAACGCGCGGTTATTATATCACACGGCAGACGGTTTGTCAAGAGCTTTTTGGAAAAAGTTAAGAATTGATTCGCGCGCTGCCGGCTTTTATCGTCTGCGCCTATGCCAGTCCTCCATAGCCTAAAAACGTAAGCCCCCAATACCACCGTGTCCCAAACAAGAAAACCGAGCCCACGTACAGGAGCCCGGTCAAAATATTCGGATCGATCAAAGCGAAGTGTGAATGCTTTTAGCTTGTTTTGCCGACAAGTAAATATCTTTGAAGATTTTCGCGTATCCCCTTCCGATGATCACATTGCTACCAGTCACAATACTGTCGTAAATAATCCTATCCTTGAAGGGAATGAGCGTCGCCCGCAGAAGGATGGGAAGTTCGGCTTGAGGGATTATTTCTTCCCAGCTTGAAAAGATGCCGCTCACCAGATAGACCTGTTCATCCTCCGATGAGATAAAAACCGAGCCACGTTTCAGATTCCGTTCCAAAATGAATTCACCGGATACAAAGCGACTCCAGCCTGCGATGATCTCACGGTGATCCGGGGGCAACTCGGCGGAGGCCAAGTACCCATCCATGACCGCGGGGTGGCTCCACAGGAAATCGGCTACCACCCGTACCTCTTGGATATTCAGCCCATCGGCCCGCGCCATTTTGCCGAGCTTCGGATTGACGTTGTACGTCCGGTTGACGTGATCCAGAAGAGGGATCCATAAGTCGTAGAATAATTTTGCATCGGTGAAATCAAGCTTGGGAATCATGCTTCGACCTCCTTCCAAGGCAGTATCTGTTTCATTGGCAGTATCTGTTTCATTCGACAAAGCTCTGTGAAATATTCCTCCACGTTTAATCCGTTGGCCACTGCGGTGGCGGCAAGAGAATAGACGACAGCACTTGCTTCGGCTCCTTTTACGGAATTGGCGAATAACCAGTTCTTACGTCCCACAACAAACGGACGGATGGCGTTCTCGGCGCGGTTGTTATCTACGGGGATATTTCCGTTTTCAAGGCAACGGCAAAGATATTGCTTTTCGTTGAGACAATACTGCACCGCCCGCGCCAGCTTTGTGCCGCCGCTTACGGGAATTTCATTTAGCCATGCGAAAAGTCCGTCAAGAACCGGTTTTAACCGTTCCTGCCGCTGCTCGTGCTTTTCGGTTGCCGTAAGGGGCTTTTTTATTTGCGCTCCGCGTCCATCCTTGCCATCAAATTCCCGTTCGAGCAGGAAGATCTCATTGCAAAGCTCCACACCCTTGGCGGCGACGCTGTTGGCGAGCAAGGATCTGTCCGTTGGCAGAGCCTCAACGAATTTTCTGCGCGCATGAGCCCAGCATCCGCAACGTATAGCCTCGGTCAGCTTGTTGTAGCCGTCGTAACCGTCGCAGACAACGTATCCCGAATACGCTCCGAGGAAGTTTCGGGCATTCTCTCCGTTTCTCGTGGGAGAATATTCAAAGAGAATGTTGCTGTGCTTTTCGTATTTGCCCGCGCAGTATACCCACATCCTCGAATCGGTCTGCGCTTTCCTGTTCGGCTCGCGGAGAACCTGCACCACCGTCTCGTCTGCGTGGATGACCGAGCTGCGAAGCAATTTTTCCTTCATCTGTACTTCGTTACAGTTCGTTGAAATTTGTTGTACTTCATTGTACCACATTCAGAAAGATTCTTGAAGGCGCGGGGGTATTTGGGGGTTACTATAGTTCAACGCACAGATGACCATCTATAAGCTGGTAATCGTTGGATGTTATTTTGTCTTGTAGCTGCTTTTCTATGGACAAATACTGTGTTTTTGAATGACTTAAGGCATATCGTCTGTCAAATTCAATCTGTGAAATGGCACCTTCCAGATTAAACATTGCTTTGCTCTTTGCAATTAGCACATCCTCAAGATTCAAATCGCTGTTCATTCTTTGGCACAGTTATCCCAAATATTTTTCCCATATGGATGTCCCGGTTGTATAAAAGCACTGATATATTTAATATCTTTCGCCAGCTTTACTCCTTTTTCTTGTTCTTCATCGGAATTATTCCAATCGAGCAAACTCAATATATAGTCAATATTAATCATCAGCTTACACCATCCCACTTCACAACAACAGATTTATAGCAATCCCCAAAATTACAGGCAATATCCATCGGCCTTAAACCAGCCGACGCAATCCCGTTGACTGACGCACAAAAGCGCGCAGAAGACGGTTTTAGGCAAGAGTTCAGCAGTCCGGCACTTCCATTTGCGCAAAAGCGCCTTTACCTTCGACCACAGCATCCCAATCGGATTCATATCGGGGCTGTACGGCGGCAGATACCGCAGCTCTATGCCTGCGGCGTGATATGTGTTGTTCGTCCTCGTCGTTCAGCAGCTGCTTTCTGCCACGCATTGTGCAGCATTTTGCCTATTTTTCTCATCTCCCTGTGACATATTGTACCACTTTTTGCTGTAGTTGTCAAGGGTGACTGCTATTTTGGAAGTTGCTATAAAAACGCGAGAAAAAACCCCGAAATCGTTGGATTTCGGGGGTTCGAAGCCATGATATCTTTTGAACAGGCAGAAGGGGCGTTAAATCATCACGCTTTCTGTCATCAAAAACGGGCAGCTACAAGGATAAGGTTCTACGGCAAGTCGTTTTGGGGCGGAGATTGGTTCAAAGTAAGCGTTTCTTCTCGGCAATTGTTTGACCGTCGAAACGAATATAACTGTTGGAGGAATCCGAATAACCGGCTTCAATGGTATGACCGCCGATGTTTGCAAACAGATTATGGGGAAATTCAATCACGGCTTTCATTTCGTCATATACTTTTCCATTGACGACTAATTCGTTGACGGATCTGATACGACGATACATGACGCAATAATCTTTAACATTTGCACTCAATAAGATTTTTTCTTTTCTTACTTTGTCTGCATTCCGCAGGGGCGGCGTATCAACGTGGTGTGCCCCGTCCTTGATCTTAGCTTTTTTGCTTTTTTGACGGGCAGTTTCTTTTTTCTCTGCTTTCTTTTCAAACCCCAAAAGCAATGTAATGATGATGGGAGCAATGCACATAAATGCGCCGATCCAGACGTATCCCTTGTAGTAATTATAAGTGGTTTGCTGTGAAATTTCAAAATTCAGAAGCTCTTCCGTTTCGGTTCGGATTTCCGCAATACAGTGACTGTTCGGATTGACAAGCAAAAACAGCTTTGTGCCCTTCTCCATAGTTTCAAAAGATTTGAGAAGCTCCTTCGGTATGGTGTGGGGGTAAAGCTCGTATTCGGCTCCGTCCTGGAAACAAACTGTTCGGAAATTCCTTAGCGATTCCAATTTCTCAAAATAGCCGACATAAACCTCTGCGTCCTCGCGGGCAACCGGAACATAATTCCGGATCGGCAAGATAAACGCAAACAAACCGACGCCAACACCGACAACCACAACCAGTACTCTTAACAGAATGCTCGTTTTCATCTTTTCAAGAAAAACATCGGTCAAAGTTTTTTCCGTAAATACCTCAAAATTGCAGAACTTCTTCACTATTCCTTATTACTTTGCCAAACCTCCCGCCGTAAGTGAAAAGGAAGGAGGAGATAAGTAAAACTCCCGCACCGAGGCGCGGGAGTTTTTGTATCGCGCCGCCGAAAAAGATATCACCCAAAAATCCTTATGGCATAAGGGATTTCGGCGTTTTTTAATGCATTTTTCGCTGCTTCTGCGCGATTTAAACAAAACCACAGGAATTCTTCTGTCAGCCAAAAAAGATATCACTCTTTTTTAAAGGCAATTTGCAAAACCCCTGTATTATGGTGGTCAGAAAGTTGAGTTTGTTCATACCGTGACACACCATGTTCCCTGAAAAATAAAAGGTAGAGCCTTATTAATGCAGAATACCAGAAAAGAGCTTACAGCTAATATATCTTCCACTATACACATCACCTCTGTCATTTTTAGTATAATTGTCCCCCATTCAGTCCGTAGACCCATATACTAATGACATCAGATTTTTCAGGAAGGTGTGCAGGGACACTTATATTATATCACCTTTCATGGCTATTTTCAAGAGCCTTTTTAAATAACTTATGGTATAAAAATCTCTGTCTATGTATGCAGGAATGCGAGGAATAAGATTGATTAAATCTTCTTGAGAATAGTCCTGTAACAGAACAAAAAGCGTGACCATATTGATTTTACTTTGCTTGAGGTGTAAGGTATTAGAACGGCACACAAAGTCATTAGTCCTGAGACTCTCTATTTTCTTCACTAATTCGGGAAGGACATTCAATTGCGTTTCCTTCAAATTTATAACGGTTATCCCACTCAAACACTTGAAACAATCAACGCTATTACCGTTAAGGTAGCAACAATTATATTTGCAATTCTTAAACCCTGTTCTTTCGCAATTTGTTGATTGAAATAGGCATTTGTCAAACGAACAATTGATAAATTTCGTTCCTCTAAAATTGGTTCCGACAAAATCCGACTCTACGAAATCGCAATTTATGAATGTGCAATATTTGAATTGTGCTGCCCGAAATGATGTGCCAATAAAATCAGTATCCCTAAATGTGCTATTATATGATTTTGTTTTTTCGAAATCTTTATATTGGAACCTCTTGCCTTCAATTTGCTTGTTTGAATAGCTAAACAAATATCTGTTCTTTCCTTCCAAGGACATAATGCCTCCTAAAAAGAATCTCTCAATTCATTATACCATAAATCGATAAAATCTTCAAGCATCCATTTGTGGATTCAGCCATTTTATTCGTGATACAGTGCTTATTTATTCCACCGTTTCTTCCACCGCATACCCGCCGCCGAAGATGACCTCGATGTGCTTGTCGGCGTACACCTTGATGCATTCCACCATCTGACGGACGATGCTGTCATCGTATTCATTTTGGTGGGATGCTCTTTCTGTAATGATCCTTTCGATCTCGGCGATCCGATCTGCGTATTCCGCATTTTTCATGCTGTTTTCCGTGATGATCTGAATCCTGCGCTTGAGGTCCTCGATGGTATCTGCAATTTCTTTGATCTCACCTTCTCTTGATTCTATGTCCTCACCGCTTGCGATGCTCTCGTTGACGATGGCGATCATTTTATCATTCAGCCCGTTGACCTGTCGTTCCAGAAGCTCTTTTTCGTCATCGCTTCCGTCGAAGCCGATGGCTTCGGCAATCGTTGCCTTCATGAGTGTGGTATAAGTAGGTTCGTCTGTCGCCGACATATTTGATGGAATCCATCAGCCTGTCCATAAGGACAGAGGCGTATTCGGCTTTTTTGACCGGGCTACCCGATTTTCTCCGCATGACCTCGGAGGAAAGTCCCGTTTTCATATCGATGGCATAATAAATAATCTGATTGAGCATATTAGCATGATACACAAGGAATCGCTTTTCAAAAGTAAAATCGTACTTGGCACCCGGATAAGCTCTTTTTTCTTCTTCATA
>URUL01000078.1 GCA_900551005.1 uncultured Ruminococcus sp.
GAGATCGATATCAATGCCGGCATACGTTATTTTTTCCGTTCCGAGAACGTTCTTTGCCACCGTGCGGACAAGCTCCTCTGTCAGATTCATGATCCCCTCGAAATCCGTATACGCCTGATAGAGCTCGAGAAGCGTAAATTCGGGATTATGTCTCGTATCCATGCCCTCATTGCGGAAAACTCTGCCTATCTCATAAACCTTCTCAAAGCCGCCCACGATGAGTCTCTTCAGATGAAGCTCGAGAGCGATTCTCATATACATGGGGATATCGAGCGCATTGTGATGCGTGATGAAGGGACGCGCGGAAGCACCGCCCGCGATATTATGAAGCACGGGGGTCTCTACCTCACAGAAGCCCTTGTCATCAAGAAATCTGCGTATCTCTCTGATGATGGCAGAACGCTTTGCAAATGTTTCGCGCACCTCGGGATTAACGATGAGATCTACATATCTCTGACGGTAACGCAGGTCTGTATCCTTGAGTCCATGATACTTCTCGGGAAGAGGAAGCAGTGACTTTGAAAGGAGAGTAACCTTTGTCGCATGGATCGATATCTCGCCTGTCTGCGTGCGGAATACTCTTCCGTCAACGCCGAGAATGTCGCCGATATCCCATTTTTTGAAGGCGGCATAATCCTCCTCGCCTACATCATCACGCTTAACATATACCTGTATTCTGTCGGTGCCGTCACGCAGATCCATGAAGGAAGCCTTGCCCATAATGCGGCGGCTCATCATTCTGCCGGCAACGGAAACGCTCTTTCCCTCAAAGCCTTCGAAATCGTTCTTTATCTCGAGCGCATGCGCGTTTATATCATATTTTACAATGGTAAAAGGATCCTGGCCTTCTTCTCTTAACGCGGCAAGCTTATCGCGTCTTATCTGCAAAATCTCGTTTACCTTTTCCTCGGTAAGCTCCTCTGCCGCCTGATTCTGATTATCAAATTCTGCCATGTCGGTTTCTCCTCGATAAATGTTTAGTTCTTAGTTATCTTCAATACCTTATATTTTACCGTTCCGTCCGGGATCTCAATGGTAACGGTATCGCCTATTCTTGTGCCGATGAGCGCCTTGCCTATCGGAGACTGGTCCGAGATCTTTCTCGCCGCGGGGTCGACCTCGTGAGAATTTACAATAATAAATTCATCCTCTTCGTCATATTCCATATCCAGTACGCTGACGGTCACGCCGGGTCTTACCGAATCCGTCTGTATTTCGCTGTCGGATATGACGGTGACATGCTTGAGAGTTTCCTCAAGCTCGGCTATCTGCGCCTCTACCTTTGCCTGTTCGTTCTTTGCTTCGTCATATTCGCTGTTTTCACTGAGGTCGCCGAAAGAACGGGCTATGCCTACATTTTCAGCAGCCTCCTTACGTTTTACGCTTTTCAGAAAATCAAGCTCCTGCTGCAGTTTTTCAAGCCCGCTTTCCGTCATTACAATCTGTTTAGCCATTAGAATATCTCCCTTTTGTTAATTATTTGAATCATTTATTTGATCATTGAAAAGGCTTCGTCCAAAGCCGCTTTCAGCTGAGCGTCCTCTTCCAATGTGAGTTTCATGATGTTTGTATTGCTGTATTCGTCGGCAAGCTTTACCTCTATATCCGGCGCTATTCCTTCTCCGTCATAATTTTCGGAGAACGGAGGCGCATAGAGGAAGGAGGTGACCATGAGACATCCGCCGCCCACAACATAGCCTGTCTGCCCACAGCCCTTGCCGTAGGTATTCCCGCCAATGATCGTCACTTTGCCGTAATCGCGCAGGGCCGAGGTGAAAAGCTCGGAAGCGGAAGCCGAATTTTCATTGGTGAGAATGACCATCGGAACGTCTGTTTCACTTGCATCTGAGCGATAAGTCTCCTCGAGAACCATCTCGTCGCCTTCTCTGCGGAAGATACGGACTATAGGACCTTCGGGAAGCAGATAGTCAAGCATGGTGCATACCGCCGTCAGCTCTCCGCCGGGATTGTCTCGTACATCGAATATGAGGCTCTCACAGCCCTCGTCAAGTGCCGCGTTCACAGCGGCTTTGAACTGCTTCGGCGTGACGGAATAGAAATTTGTTATATAAATATATCCTATCTTCTTGCCTTCGCGCTCATAAATATACGATATTACCGTCTGTGCCTCATAATAATTTCTTGTCACGGGAATATCTGTCTCCACGCCATCGCGTTTTATCGTCAGAACCACTTGTGTTCCCGGCTCTCCGGCAACGAGACTTACGGCTTCGTTATAGCCTATATCAGTGATGCGCTGACCGCTGACGGCAACGATGATATCTCCTTTTTGCAATCCTGCCGCCAGAGCGGGACTCGATTCCATTACATGAACTATCTCGATTCCTTCCTCCGCCTGTACAATATAAACACCGATGCCAACGGAATTTCCGCTCATCTTCGCAGAGTAATCAGCCCATTCCTCGGCATTGTAATAAACGGCATAATCGTCTCCCGAGTAATAGGCATAGGAATGGAGCAGGGCATCATTTATGGCTTCCTGATCCACCTCATAAATGTAATTTTTATTGAAAATGTCTATCATATCGAAAAGCGCGCTGTATTTTGCAAGCTCTCCGCGCTCTTCGTTTATTTTGGCGCTCTGATTCACGCTCATCACAATAAATGTCGTCTGAAAGGTGATCAGTACGGCAAGAACGATCAGAAATATCGAGAGAATCAGTGATATCTTCTTCGGTTGCTTCGCATTGCCGCTTATATTGGCATACACAGGTGCTTTTTCCTCGGGCAGTATCTCCCGATCGTTCTGCCCGCCCGTTATTTTTTCACGTTCTTCCATATTCTCCATATTTTCCATATTATCTGTATTACCCATAAAAATCTCCGTAAGAAAATGTTGCGTATTCTGAATTTTTCCCGAAAGAAAATTCTGTCCGATTATTCTGCAAAAGAGCGAACCTTTATATACAAACGGTTCGCTCCGGAGTCTATATCAATATCTGTTACTCTTTGAATTGAGATAGCTTCTTACCATGAGAGCTACCTTGAAGGTTATCGCATTTTCAAATTCGCGCAGGTCAAGACCCGTTATCTTCTTTATCTTATCCAGTCTGTACACAAGCGTGTTTCTGTGAACAAACATTTTTCTCGAGGTTTCGGAAACATTCAGATTGTTCTCAAAAAAGCACTGTATCGTAGAGAGCGTCTCGCGGTCAAGTGCGTCTATGGAATCCTTCTGAAAGACCTCATTGAGGAATATTTCGCAGAGCGTCACCGGAAGCTGATAGATAAGTCTGCCTATGCCGAGATTCTCATAGCTTACTATATGCTTGTCAGAATCAAATATATGCCCCACCTCGAGTGCCGTCTGCGCCTCTCTGTAGGAACGGGAGATATCCTTGATATTCTCGGCGGGACTGCCTATCCCTATGGATATCTTCGCATAAAATTCTGAAGCAAGCGTATCCACTATCTCCGTAGCCGTCTTTTCCAGCTCGGCAAGCTCTGTCTCAGGCTTCAGCTCACGGACGAGAACGATATCGCGCTCTCCCGTGCTGATCACATAATCCTGGTTTGAATTCGGGAACATATTCTGAATGATATCAAAAGGCGATGTCTCCGTGTTCGAGCCGAATTTGATCAGAAAGACAACGCGCCATACATCTGTTGCGAAGTTGAGCTCCTTGCTCCTGATATACATATCGCCGGGAAGAACATTGTCAAGAAGCACGTTCTTGATAAAGGATGTCTTGTCATACTTGTCGTCATGATAATTCTTGATATTGTTCAGAGCGACGGCAAGCACGCAGGACATCTGAGCAGCCATCTCATCCTCGCCCTGGATAAATACGATATATTCCGAATTGGCATCCTGCGACATGGGTCTATAGGTAAATCCGCCGTATGTCACAACATCGGAAACATAGCTCAGCTCTTCTTTTATATTCTGCTTTGTTTCCCCGATCTTCATGAGATCGCTGCAAGCAACTATCACAGCGTTATCATCAATGACGCCTATTGTTCTGCCTATGGCGTCCTTCATCTGATGGATAACGCCCTGAAACAATCTGCTTGACATATTTGTTTTCTCCTCTCGTGCCGACTAAATTCGTCATTTGGCACTGCTTTTCACTATATATACATATATTAACTCATTTTTTGTGAAATTTCAATAGTTTTTTCGGAAAAATATCTAAATTTACATCATTTTTATAGTGCAGAATATACCAAGAGCAAGATATATCACAAAAAATGCTATTATCAGATACACCGCCATGAAATTGACCGCCATGCAGATGACCGCAAACACAAGGAGAAGCGCCGCCATGATGAGCCAGAATATATGATAGAACTTCGCATCCTCTCTTTTTTCGACCGTTTTTCCGAAAAGCTTCAGTCCGCCCTTTTTGGAGAAAAGGATCGTAAAAGCGATGATCGCCACGGGAGCGGCAAATACATATATCTTTGCGATTATTTCGAGGACCTTATCGAGTCCGTAGTTGGCAGTGCTGCCGACATAGTAGAGTGCGGCGCCCGATACAAACGAGAAAAGCGAAAACTCAAAAAAGCTTCTTGCGCAGATATTATAGAGGAACGCAAGCAGAACAGAGGCAAAGAAAAGCACCTGAACCTTTATCATTGCGTTTGTAAGGAAGCGTATCAGCAAGAGAGATATAAACACGATAACAAAAGCACTCATGATCCCGAAGGATGTGACAACTCTGCGTGATTCATCCGTTCCCTTCTTCTTCGTATATATATAATAAGCCACGGAAAGACAAGCGAGCACGGCAGAAATAATGATCGTAAGCGTAATTACCGTGAAAACAGGCTCGCCGTTCTTCATGACATATGAAAAAAGCTTGGCCTGATAATTTTCGAGCACGGTCAGCGCTCCGAATCCTGCCATGGCGACAAAGATCAGCGCGATGACTCTGAAAATGACAGTTTCCTCCGCCTTTGCATCATATTTCTTCTTATTTTTGTTGGTGTTCATATCGGTTTTCCATTTCTCGGCGATCATATTTTAATGTTTTTATTTTGCTGCCGTTCGCCGCACGGCAAGCTTTAAAGTTCAAAAGCAAAAGAAGCGCATGCGAGAGCAAAGCCGGATGCCGTCTCGCATCTGAGGATTCTGTTTCCGAGCGTAACGGGTTTGACTCCGAATTTTTCTGCCTGCTCTATTTCCTCTTCGGAATAGCCGCCCTCCGGTCCGATGAAAAACGAGATCGGAGAGGATCGATCATCGCCTCTCTCAAAAAGCGCCTGTCTTAATGAAAACTCATCCTCTTCCTCATAGCAGATAAGCGCCGTTCCGTCCGTGCAGGCGATATCGATTGCCGTAGCATAGCTTATCGGCGCACAAACGGATGGTATGATGCCTCTTCCGCATTGCTTTGCCGCTTCGTATGCTATTCGCCTGTAGCGCTCCAGCTTTTTCGTTTCTCTCGAAAGCTCGGGCTTCACGACGCATCTTGATGAAAATACGGGAATGATCTCACATACGCCCATCTCAACGGATTTCTGAACGATATATTCAAATTTATCACCCTTGGGAACAGACTGAAAAAGCCGTATCTTCATCGGGAATTCCGTTTTTGAAGGAGCCGTTCCCAATATCGTCGCACGCACGATTCCGTCAAAAGCCGTCGAAATGCGACAGAAATAATCGTGTCTGTTCATATCGCAGACCGTTATCTCTTCTCCCTCGCGCATACGAAGCGACGAAATGATATGCTTTGCATCATCACCGAGAATGACTATTTCTTCGTCATAGATCTGGCTCGGCGGCACAAAAAATCTCGGCACGGAGCATTCCTCCTCTCAGAAGTGATTTTTTGCTTTTTTACGCAAAATATGCGAAGATCAAAACCTTCGCATAAAAGCCACTCTGCCTCCGACAAAAAGCAGCATGTATAAAAAGCATCGGCTTTATTGCAATTCTTCCAGTATTATACAACAAAATAAGCCGTTTGTCAAAGTATTTATGAAAATTTTTCCTCAATATTTATAAATATTACCGTATATTTTTATAAATTTCGCCGATAAGTAGGAAAAAACGCGTTATTTGCGAAAAACCTCGGCGCACCAACCGCCGTCATAAAGCGCCTCGACCTTGGTAAATCCGCTTTCCAGCATGGCACGGTCAACCTCCGGCTCGCGTTCGCTTATGATTCCCGAAACAACGATATGGGCGCCGTCCTTCATATATCTTCCGACGTCGGAGGAAAGGCGGATAATGATATCGGCGACAATATTTGCCGTTACGATATCATATTTTTCATCGGAAACGCCCGCGAGCAGGTCGGAAACGGCGCATGTGATATTGTCACAGCCGTTGCGCTCGCAATTTTCCTTTTCCGTTCTGACTGCCACAGGGTCTATATCGCAGGCAAAGCAAGAGGAAGCACCGAGCTTTGCTCCGCATATCGCAAGGATTCCGCTTCCGCTGCCGATATCGAGCATTTTATCGCCCTGCTTTATATACTTTTCGAGAAGAGAGGCACAGAGGCGCGTGGTCTCATGCGTGCCCGTTCCGAAAGCCATTCCCGGGTCCATATCTATTATTATCTCCCCGTCCTTCTTATCGTAATGCTCCCAGCTCGGCACTATCACTATTCTCTCGCCTATCGGTGTCGGCTTGTAATATTTTTTCCAAGCCGTTGACCATTCTTCATCGGCTGTATTGATGATTTCCGTTTCATACGGTATGCCGAGGAGAGGCAAGCGCTCATTGATATAGGAAATATATTCGGAAACATTTTTTTCTTCCGGCACAAATATACTGCATGAGCCCTTGGACTTATCCGCCTTCAGTATGCTCTCGTCTATGAGATCGCCGTATACGCTTTTCAGCTCCGTATCGATATCGCGGTAGTCCTCCGTCATGATGAAATTATCAAGCATCGACATGACGGCGCTAACCGTTTCAAGGTCGCTTACATTGCACTTAACTTTAATCTGTGTCCAAATCACTTTTTACTGTCCTTCCCGAATATTTTAGAGAAAAAACTCTCTTTCTTTTTATAGTTTCCGTTTCCGCATGCCGAGGCAAATTTGCGCAGTGCATCTTTCTGCTCATCGTTCATATCCTTCGGAACCTCGACGGTAACCTTGAATACAAGATCGCCTCTGCCCTTGCCGTTGCTGTAGGGGATTCCTTTTCCTTTTATGGTAAAGGATTTGCCGGTCTGCGTTCCCTCCGGAATGGTATAAGCGGTCTCGCCCTCGAGCGTCGGTACTCTCAGCTCAGCGCCGAGCGCCGCCTCCGGGAAGGTGATCGGTATTTCGCAGTAGATATTGAAACCGTTGCGCTCAAATATCGGATGCGGCCTTACCTGAACGGATATATAAAGATCGCCCGTAGGTCCGTTGTTGCGTCCGCAGTTGCCCATGCCGCGCAGAGCGATCTTCTGACCATTGTCTATACCTGCGGGAATGGAAACCTCCAGTGTCTTTGATACGGTCTTAAGCCCTGCGCCCTTGCATGACTTGCAGGGATCGGATATGACGGTTCCCTTGCCGCCGCATTCATCGCATATGTGCGAGGTCTGAAAAACCCCGAACGGTGTTTTCTGCTGTGTCTTTACCTGACCTGTACCGCCGCATTTGGAGCATACCTTGGGCGTTGTTCCCTTTGCCGCGCCTGTGCCGCCGCATTCTGTACAACGCTCGACGCGCTGATATTTGACATCCTTCTTGCAGCCGAAAGCCGCCTCTTCAAAGGATATATATATTCTCGAGAGAAGGTCGTCTCCGCGCTCCGGTCCCGTCCGCGTCTTACGTGATCCGCCGCCGAAGCCGCCGAACATATCGGAGAATATATCGGAGATATCAAAGCCCTCGAAGCCGCCAAAGCCTGCTCCGCCGCTGTAGCCGCCTTCTGCCGCTTCTGCGCCGTATCTGTCATATTTTGCGCGTTTATCGGCATCCGAAAGGACAGCGTACGCCTGATTGATCTCCTTAAACTTTGCCTCCGCTTCCTTGTCTCCCGGGTTCATATCGGGATGATATTTTTTTGCAAGTGAGCGGTAAGCCTTTTTTATTTCGTCATCGCTCGCAGTCTTTTCAACTCCGAGAACCTCATAATAATCTCTCATTTGTGTACCTCTGTTTAAAAACCTCGATAAGGGGATCTGAAAAATGACAGACCGAAAAAGAGAAAAATGAAATAAACCTTTCCTCTTTTCCGTACACCGAGACCCATCTCTGCAGTACAAGGAAACGGCAAAGACGGACATCGGCGCTTCTGAGCTTTTTTCCTATCCCCTTATGGTGCAGCCTCTGTATTATTTCTCTTTGTATTCGGCATTGAAGCTGCCGTCATCATTCTGAGTGCCTGCCTCGCCTTGTGCCTCAGCCTGAGCCTTGTAAAGCTTTTCGGAAAGCTTGTAGAACTTCTCGCGGAAGGAATCCATAGCCTTCTTGATAGCTTCCGTATCGTTGCCCTTGACAGCTTCCTTAAGGGTAGCGATCTCGGCATTTATCTCAGCCTTTTCGTCCTCGCTTACCTTGTCGCCAAGCTCTGCGAGAGTCTTTTCGCTCTGGAAGATGAGCGCTTCTGCCTGATTCTTTGTCTCTACGGCATCTTTGAGCTTCTTATCCTCTTCGGCATACTTCTCCGCATCCTTAACGGCACGGTCGATATCTTCCTTGCTCATATTGGAAGAAGAAGTGATGGTGATATGCTGTTCCTTGCCCGTACCCTTGTCGGTTGCCGAAACATTTACGATACCGTTTGCATCGATATCGAATGTAACTTCGATCTGCGGAACACCGCGGGGTGCGGCAGGAATACCGTCAAGAGAAAATCTGCCGAGCGTTGTATTGGCGGCAGCCATCTCGCGCTCGCCCTGGAGTACATGGAGTTCATCGGACGTCTGTCCGTCAGCCGCTGTTGAGAATATCTGAGATTTCTTAACAGGAATGGTTGTATTTCTGTCTATGATCTTAGTGCAGATACCGCCAAGCGTCTCGATACCGAGTGAAAGCGGAGTAACGTCGAGAAGAAGCAGATCTTTTACATCGCCGCCGAGGACACCTGCCTGAACGGCAGCACCGATGGCAACGCACTCATCGGGATTGATACCCTTGAAGGGTTCCTTGCCGATGAACGAGCGGATTGCTTCCTGAACTGCGGGGATTCTCGTGGAACCGCCTACGAGAAGTACCTTATCTATCTGTGCCGCGGAAAGATATGCA
>URUL01000079.1 GCA_900551005.1 uncultured Ruminococcus sp.
TAATACTTCGGCTTGCTCTTGTCGATCTCGGCATGGAAAGCCTTCTTGTCATCCCAGATTTTCTGCCATTTCTTCTCTATGGCGGTATAGTCGTATTTCATCTTTAATATAAGTCCCCTTTCAAAGAAGTGTATGTTTTATTTATCTGTTTGCGTAGGTATTTCGGTAGCGTCGCCCCATAGCTTCTCCAGCTTATAAAAATCTCTGTCCTCTCCGTAGAAAACGTGCACTATGACATGTGCATAATCGAGGACTATCCATTTTCCAGAATCGTATCCGTCTGTATGGATGGGCGTAACACCGCGTTCGGAGAGCTTGTATTCAAGCTCTCCCGCGATACCTTTTATCTGCGTATTGGAATTGCCCGTGCATATGACAAAATAATCCGTCATGACGGTTTTGTCGCTCACCTTCAGCAACTTTATATCCTTTGCCTTTCTGTCGTCGAGGATCTTTACGATCTCTCTTGCCAGAGTTTCGGAATCGGCTCCCGTCAGCATCGTTATCTCTTTATTTTCCATAATGCCTCCTATGAATTATAATAGTCGTTGATATAGCTGTATTCGGCGTCCTTTGAATTTGTAAAAAATCCCGCCGTATCAAAAATTTCCGCATCGATCGCGCGTGTAAACGCGTTCATATATTTATTGATATCGAATATCGCCGCGTCGCGGTTCAGACAGTAATATTTCCATACACCCGTCGCAGGGTTCTGGAGAACGGCACCGCCTATCGTCTTTATGGTAATATTGCCGTCGGAAACCTTATATGCCTCCTTGGCAAAATAGATTGCTTCTTCTATTTTTATATCTGTATCCAGCTTTGTCGATACCGTTGTTATGATCTGTGATATGAGCGAAAGGCTTATATTGCTCTTCACCTGCGAGATCATCGCGCGCATGAAGTCCGCGCGCGCATCGACTCTGTCTATATCGCCTGCCGGATAGCTGTACTTTTCTCCCTTGCGGAAACGTATGAACTGCTCCGCCTTATCGCCGTCGAGTATCTGCTTGCCCGCCTTCAGATGGATGTGCAGATCCTGCACGGGATCGTCATAATCCATATCAAAAGGAACGTCAAATTCGACACCGCCTACGGAATCCACTATTTCGCGGAAAGCCGATGTGTCGAGCAGTACGAATCTGTCTATCTTCACACAAAGACTCTTTTCCAGCCGCGCACATACATCGCGCATGGCTTCCAGCCTTGCCGTTTTCGCCATGGAGGCATATGTTTCATCGGAAACACTTCCCTGCGTCGGCACCTTATACGAATGATATGCAGAGCTGTACATGGCATTTACGGAATTTACATAGCTGTATCCGCCGACATACTTATTCACGAAAGTATCACGCGGTATCTGCAGGATATTGATCTTATGATTTTCCGTATCAAGCGATGCCAGCATCATAACGTCGGTATTAAGCGAAGCATCGTCAAGTCCCGCTATGAGGAAAGTATAATATCCGCTCTTGCGGGCATAAGGTCCGCTCGTATCGACGATGACCTGCCCCGCCTCGTCCGTGCCTGTCGTTTCATTATTTATAAAAGGAACGTCGGGTGAAACATTCGGTCTGAAAAATATGAAATAAGCCGCGACGAAGGTCAGTGCCGAGAAGACCACTATCAGAAGAGCGCATATGAGCACCGTTCCCGTTCTCTGCTTTTTAAGCTTTCGCTTGAGATATCCGTCATAACTGTTATTTTCCAAAATTCAACTCTCCTTTGCCTTTTTTCTTACGCTTCAAGAGTCGCCCTTGCTTCGTTTATGCGCGGGTCCAGAATATCGCCCGTTTGCGCAAGGTATGCAATGGTGTTTTTGATGATCGTAAGCGCGACCTCATTTATGATCTGCCGCGCTTCTTCGGCTTTTTCTATCTTTTCACATTTCGCATGTAAATATTCCCGCATTTTGCGACACGCTTCCTGCGTGCGTCCTGCCTCCGTGTAATCCGCGATGAAAAGGATCTTATCCGTAAGGCTCATCGCGGCAGCTCCCGTCGTGTGCTTGCTGATTGCGGAAAATACGCGGGCGTTTACGGCGGCACCGAGAAGCTCTCTTGCATATGCGGCACCCGAAAGCTGATGCAGCGTTGCCGCTGTCGCACCGCTTGTATCGATGGCGTTTCTGCGGCAGATATCCTCCTGCTCCTCACGACTCAGCTGCTTCGCTATATCGTGCAGCAGTGCCGCTGTGAGAAGATCATCCTTTTCCTCTCCCGAGAGCCCGCATTTATCGGCAAGATATGCACATTCGTCATAAACGCCGAGAGTGTGATTATACCGCTTTTCGCTCATGTGCGCATGAGCCGCATCTCTCAGCCCGGCCAGTTCCGTCTCCGTCATAATTTTTAAAACCCCTTTCGTCCGCTGCCTGCAAAATGCCTGTCAAGCCGCTCTCATATTAAAGAGAGATCTATTTTCTTGTGCTTCTCGGATTCACGGTAGAGAACGAATCTCGTTCCCACGACGCTGACGACATCGGCACCGAGCCTCTCCGCGATGATCTCAGCCGCCTCACGCGGACCGTACTCGCTGTTATCGAGCACGCGGAGCTTTATCAGCTCGCGAGCCTCGAGGGCATTGCCTATCTGCTCGGTCATATTGTCCGTAATGCCGCCCTTGCCCACCTGAAATATCGTATCGTAATTATTGGAAAGTCCGCGTAAATACGCTCTCTGCTTGCTTGTAATCATAAATCTCCTTAAACGAATGTTCTTAATCAAAAATTTTTGTTTTCTTTACCGCCTCGGCGAAATTCGCCATGGCTCTCGCACGATGGCTGATGCGGTTTTTCTCCGCGGGCGTCAGCTCCGCAAAGGTCTTTCCGAGCTCGCAGAAGAAAAGCGGATCATAACCGAAGCCGCCCGTGCCGCGCCGAGAGAAAAGGATCCTGCCCGGACATTCGCCGCGCGCCGTCACGGTCTGACCGTCCGGAGTGACACAGCATATGACCGAAACGAATTTCGCGCCGCGTCCGCTCTCGGGAACATCCGAAAGCAACTCGAGCAGCTTGTCATTGTTTTTCCGATCATCGCAGGGCTCTCCCGCAAATCTCGCGGAATATACTCCCGGTGCGCCGTTCAATGCGTCCACACAGAGTCCCGAATCATCGGCTATCGCGATATATCCGAGCGCCGCTGCCGCTCTTGCCTTTATCGCGGCATTCTCTTCGAAGGTTTCGCCATCCTCGATAATATCGCCTGAAAAACCTATCTCGCTAAGGCTTTTCACCTCCAGAGCGCCGCCGTAAATTTCAGCGAGCATCGCTCTTATTTCCTCAATTTTATGCTTATTATTGGAAGCTACGGCTATCTTCTTCATATCAGCCCTCCTCCGAAAAGAGTGCTTCTATAAACTCGTCTGCATGGAAGGGCTGAAGGTCGTCCGCCTTTTCTCCCACGCCAATGAACTTCATCGGTATGCCGAGCTCGCGCTTGACGGAAAATACAATACCGCCCTTGGCGCTTCCGTCCAGCTTTGTGAGCGCAAGTCCCGTGATGTTCGCCGCCTCCTTGAATTCACGCGCCTGAATAACGGCGTTCTGCCCCGTCGTGGCATCGAGAACGAGAATCGTCTCGCGCAAACAGTCCGGAAGCTCCTTGTCCACTACGCGGTTTATCTTTTCAAGCTCCGACATCAGATTCTTTTTATTATGCAGTCTGCCTGCGGTATCTATGATCAGAACGTCAGCACCTCTTTTCTTTGCCGCATGAACGGCATCGAAAACGACTGCGGCAGGATCAGAGCCTTCGCTCTGCTTTATCAGGTCAACACCTATCCTGTCCGCCCAGACGCCTATCTGATCTATCGCCGCCGCGCGGAAGGTATCCGCCGCGCAAAGCAGGACTTTCTTGCCCTCATTCTTGAAAACATTTGCCATCTTGGCAATGGATGTTGTCTTGCCGACACCGTTTACACCGACGACGAGAACAACGGTAAGTCTGTCCTTTTCATAAGCAATCGGCTCGCCGTCGCCGATAAGAGAGCGCAGTATATCAAAAAGCTCGGCTTTTACCTCTTCGGGCTTGGTGAGCTTTTTGTCTTTTATGCGGAGACGAAGCTCATCGAGCACCTCTTCTGTGGTTTCGACGCCGACGTCGCCCGTGATCAGAGCTTCCTCCAGCTCGTCCATCAGATCTTCATCGACTCTGCGAAAGCTCTTGAAAATATTGTTTATCTTTCCGAAAAACGAGTTTTTTGTTTTTGTCAATCCCGCTTTCAGCTTTTCAAAAAATCCCATATTGTTTTGCCCTTTCGTTATTTCTATCGCGCCTCTTTATTCGAGTAGCTTGCCCGCGCGCCGCTCTATCTCGGAAACGTCCACGGATATGATATCCGAGATTCCCTTCTCGTGCATGGTAACACCGTAGAGACGTTCCGCTACCTCCATCGTACCGCGCCTGTGTGTTATCAGCACAAACTGCGTTTTCTCGGAATAATGCTTCACGTAGTCCGCAAATTTATCCACATTGACCTCATCGAGTGCCGCCTCTATCTCGTCCATGATGCAGAAGGGGGAGGGATTGACCTCAAGTATTGCAAAATACAAGGCTATCGCTACAAATGCCTGTTCACCGCCCGAAAGCAGTGAAAGACTCTTGATGACCTTTCCCGGGGGAGCGACATTGATATCGATTCCGCTCTCGAGAACATTCGTGGGATCGCTGAGCTTCACCTCTGCGCGACCGCCTCCGAAAAGCTCGGAAAATGTCTTTGCAAAATTGGTGTTGATCTGCTCCATCGTGGCGACAAAGTCATTGCACATGCATTCCTCGAGCTCGGAGATGTTTTTCATCAGGGCTTCTCTCGAAGCCGACAGATCCTGCATCTGCTCGTGCATTTTCCCATAACGCTCGCTGACCTCTTTGTATTCCTCTATGGCGTTAAGATTTACATTTCCGAGGGAACGCAGCGAATTTTTCAGCTTCGTCTGCTCCGCCGCTGCCTCCGCTCTCACCGAGGAAGTGATCGGCTCGGCACACTGCTTTTTCGCCTCGTCGTATGTAAGCTCATAGTCATCCCAGAGGAATGCCAGAAGCCCGTCCGCCCGTGTATCGGCGTTTTCAAGGTCGCTTTCCAGCTTGGTATAATCGCGGAAAACAAGCTCCTTTTCCGACATGGCATTCTTCTGCAGGGTGCGCACGGTATTCAGCGCGAGCTCGATATCGGAGCCCTCTGCCAGAAGCTCCGCACGCATACGCTCGTATTCTTCGAGCTTCTCGGAAAGAGCGCCTGCGGACTTTTTCAGGCTTCCGATCTTTTCCTTGTTTTCAGCCGTTTTTCTGATGGCCTCCGCTATCGTCTCTTCAAGGGACGAGGCAGTAGAGCGATAGAGCTCAGCCTTTGCCTCAACAGCCTCGAGCAGCGAGGCAAGAAGCTCCGTATTCGTCTCCTCGCGCGCCAGCTCTATGAGCAGATCAGAACGCTTGTCCTCCAGCTCTTCGAGCTTTTCCTCGAGAGATGCGCGCTGACTGCTTATCTCATTTTCCTTGAAAGCAAGGAGCGCCGCCTCTGTATCAAATTCGCCCTTTCGCTCAGCCAACCCGCCGATATCGCGGCGATATTCGTTCATACTCTCGTCAAGTGCTTTCATCTCGGCATGTATGCCGTCCAAAGCGCTGACAAGCATTTCTTTTCCCGAACGGAGCACCTCGAGCTGAACCTCTTCGGCCTCACTCATCTTGCGCACGGCAGTAAGCCTTCCCGAAGCGGCACTGACTTCCGCTTCGACATCTGCGGCAGATTTTGCAAGGGCTTCCAGCTCTGCATCGACAATCCTTGCCGTCTTTTCTATCGCGGCTATCTCCTCATTCAGCTTATCTATCTGCGAACGGCGCGAGAGAAGCTGACTTTCCGTAGCGGAAGAACCGCCCGTGAAGCTGCCGCCCGCATTGATGACCTGACCGTCCAGCGTCACTATCCTGTAGCGATAGGCGAGCTTTTTTGCCATTCTCGCGGCATTATCCATATTGTCCGCTATGATGATCCTGCCGACAATGCTCTTCACGATACCGCGCAGCTCATCTCCGCATTTTACGAGCGTGCTCGCGACGGCAATAAAGCCTTCGCGCGTCGAGAGTCCGAGCGCCTCAGCATCCGCTTCCGTGCCCTTCATCGTGTCCATCGGATAGAAGGTCGCTCTGCCCGCATTCTTTCGCTTGAGATATTCTATCGCCACCTTGGCGCTGTATTCATCCTTGGCGACTATATTCTGCAGGCTCTGACCGAAAGCCGTCTCGAGCGCAACGGAATATTTTTCATCCGTCGATATGAGCTGAGAGAGCGGACCGTACAGCGTGATCCTGCCGCCGTCTCTGCCCGTTATTTTCCCCTGCGAATATTCCGTGACGATGAAACGTACCGCGCGGGAAAATCCCTCCAGAAGCTCCTCCATGCGCACGAGATTCTGTACCTTGTGCTTTCTCTGTGAAGCCTCGAGAAAATATTCGTTTTTCTTTTTTTCCAGTTCGGTGCGCTTGATGCTTACCTCTGCCTTCTTCTTCTCGGCATCATCAAGCTGCACCTTCTCCAGCGCTTCCTTTTCGGCATAGGCGGCTATTTTGCTCTCCGCCATTTTCATGCGGCCCGCATAGAGCGCTATGTCCGCCTCGTGCTTCTCGGCGCTTTCCTTGAGGAGAGCATATTTCTTTTCATCGCTCTCCGCTCTTGCCTCCAGCTCTGAAGCTCTCAGCTTGGCTTCCACGGCGCGCTCATCAAGCTCGGCTTTCCTCTTTGCCGCATCGTTTACATCATCCTGCGCACGGGAAAGCGCCTCGCGATATTCGGCTATCTCCGCATCAACCTTGTCGGCAGCCTCCTGCTTTTCGGTTTTTTTGCGATGGGCTTCTTCCAGAGCTTCGCGCTTGGCGACAAGCTCCTCTTCCGTATTTTTGCGCTCCGCTTCGCTCTCGGCAAGCTTTGCACGCGCATTCTTCTCCGCCTCGGCGAAGTGCGCATTTTCACTCTCGCAGACGAGTATCGCGGATTCCTTTTCATGCAACCTTTCCGTCTGCGCAGTTATCTCCTGCGCGAGCCTCTCTGCTTCTATTCTGTTCCCGCTCTGCTTTTCGGAAAGAGTGCTTTCTCTCGCCTCGGAATCCGAGAGCTTTTCCTCAGCCGCCTCAAGATTGCGCTTGGCTATGGAGAGCTTCTCCGATATCTCCGATGAGCGTTTTTTTGCCGCATCTATATCATAAAGAGAAAGTGCTATGTCTATTCCCTTTTTTCTTTCATAAATTTCAAGATATTTTTTTGCCTTTGCGGATTCTCTCTCGAGCGGTCCTATGCGCGCACTCAGCTCTCCCGTAATATCCTCGAGTCTGGTCAGATTTTCATTTGTCTGATCGAGATTGCGCATGGCCTCCTGCTTCTGATATTTGTATTTTGCTATACCTGCGGCTTCCTCGAAAACCGCACGCCTTTCATCGTTTTTGCGTGAAATTATCTCCGCTATTTTTCCCTGACCTATGATGGAGTATCCGCCCTTTCCGAGCCCTGTATTGAGAAAAAGCTCGTGAATATCGCGCAGGCGCACGGGCTTGCGGTTTATGAAATATTCGCTCTCTCCCGCGCGGTAATATCTTCGGGTAACGGTTATCTCATCATAATCTTCGGAAGTTATTATCCTGCCCTCCTCTGCGGAATTATCAAAGGTGACCGAAACCTCCGCAAAACTCATCGGGCTTCGCTTCTGCGACCCGGCAAAGATGACATCCTCCATTTTCGTGCCGCGTATATTCTTTGACGACATCTCTCCGAGAACCCATCGCATCGCATCGGATATATTCGATTTTCCGCTTCCGTTCGGACCTACGATGACCGTCAGCCCCTTATCAAAGCTGATCGTTGTCTTTTCCGGAAACGACTTGAAGCCCTGTAGCTCCAGCTTCTTCAAACGCATATTTTTTCTCCCTCTTCGAGCGATATCCCGAAGTCAAATTCCGTTTTTTTCGGATCTGCCGATATTCTCATATCGCGCAGGCCGTATTTTTTTATAAAATATTCTTTATTTGCCGCCCTGAGCCCCGCCGCTCTCGAAATGCTCCGAGGTGCCACGGATACTCTGACTCTTTTTCCGAGGAAATCTCCGTCTGCCATAGCCGCATCTATTCTTCTGCGGAAAAGCTCGCCGTAACAGAGCTCGCCTATAGCCTCGTGGTATTCACTGCCTTCATATACGCCGCTACCCTCGACGAGAGCCTCGCTCGCCTGCAAACCTATGCGTATCACGCGAACACTGTCACGGACAAAGACCTCCAATGCCGAGGCACTGCGGCGCACGGCTTCCTCTACCGAAAGCGGTGCATATTCCCCGCGAGCCGTCATATCGGCAAGCTCTGTATCAAGAAAAACGACCGTGGGATATATCCTTGCACCGTCTGCCCCGAGAGAGCATATCTCTCTTGCCGTATATATTTCGTCGGCTTCCGTAGAATCGGGCAAGCCTATCATCATTTGCCCGATAAGCTCGAAGCCGCGCTCTTTTATCATTCTGCATGCTTCTCTTGCCGTCTCTGCGGTATGCCCGCGTCTGCATGCGGCAAGCACCCTGTCGCTCATGCTCTGCAGACCGAGCTCTATCGTTTTCACGCCGTATTGCGAAAGAATACCGAGTATCTCCTCATCGATATAATCGGGTCTTGTAGAGAGACGTATCGAACGGACGCGCCCGCTCTTCACATAGCCATATCCCACCTCGAGCAGATAGAGCATCTCTGCGCGGTTATTTCCCGTTATGTTCTCACCGTAGAAGGCTATCTGAGCCTCCTGCTCGGGCATGACCGTGGCAAGCGCATCCTCTATCGTTTTCACAACGTCGTCGCGGCTGTATGCCACCGTGCCGGAGATGCGGCGCTGATTGCAGAAAACGCACATAATAGGGCAGCCGAGATGAGTTATGATAACGGGTATTTTCAAATGCGTTTTC
>URUL01000080.1 GCA_900551005.1 uncultured Ruminococcus sp.
GTGGTCGCGGGGCGTGGTTGTTGTGTTTGGCGCGTTCCTCCGTGATGCTGATAATTTCCGTTTGTATTGGATGGGCGGTGATGTTCTCGACCTTGACGGGGCGGAAAGTACCGAGACCTATATGCAGCATGACGGGCGCTATCTCCACGCCCATAGCCTGTATCTTTTCGAGCAGCTCTTTTGTGAAATGCAGGCCCGCCGTAGGTGCCGCCGCGCTCCCCTCTTCTCTCGCGTATACCGTCTGATAACGGCTCTTGTCGCGCAGAGCCTCCTTGATATAGGGCGGAAGAGGCATTTTGCCTATTTCATCGAGAATGGAGTACAGATTCTGCCCTCCGCTCTTGTCATATTCAAAGGTGACTATGCGGTTTCCGCCCTCGGTTATCTCGTCTATATGCGCTATGAGCTTGCCCCCGCCGAAGGAGACACGCATTCCCTCGCGCAAACGTCTGCCGGGACGCACGAGCGTCTCCCACGTATCCAGATTTTTCTGGCGCAGAAGCACAAACTCCGCCTTTGCTCCCTCTTCTCCGCTCTCGTTTATCTTCTCTCCGTAGATGCGTGCGGGAATGACCTTGGAATCGTTGATGACGAGCACGTCGCCCGGATGCAGATATTCCGTGATATCGCGGAATATACGGTGCTCCGTCGTTCTCTTTTCCCTGTTCAGCACCATCAGGCGCGCCTCGTCGCGCTTTTCGCTCGGATGCTGTGCTATCAGCTCCTCCGGCAGATCGTAATGGAAATCTGACGTTTTCAGCTCTGTCGGCTTCAGATCGTTCTTAATCAATTTAAATTTTCCTCTGTAAACTTATTCCGATATTTTCTCTTCCGAAATTCTCACAAGGAACTCATCAAGGTCCTCGGAGAGCGCGGATATATCATCGCATATGATGAGCTTATCTATCCAGAAAGACTTGTAAATGCGCGTAAGCATGAGCTGTGTGATGGCAACAGCCTTGCTGTCCGCATCAAAGGCGGGATCTTCGCGTAGCTCATCCATGGTGCAGGCTTCGCCCTCGCCTATCTTTTCGACAACTTCGGACATCTCGCGCGCCTTATCATTATCGGCTTCCTTCTCCTCTTCCGTCTTCGGGCGCTTTACGATGACGCAAACGCGACAGTTGAAGCCGTAGGAATAATCCGCGGGAAACGCAAGGCTGTCGGGAGCATAATCCGTATCTTCGGTGCAACGCTCAAATTCACACGACACGCCGTATCCGAGCTCGCGGAACTTTTCGTCATATTCGCCGCAGATCTCTTTTATCTTGTCGCGAAGTGCGGCTTCTCTCTCAAAGATCTCTTCTTTTGCCATCTTGCTCAGTTTTGTTTCCATGAAAATATCCTCCGAAAAAAGTTATGTAAATTTTTTATTATTTTTCTCAAAGTTATTGAAAAATGCGGTTTTTTAATGTAAAATAGAATTAATATATTGCACGCCTTTTTGCGTGTCGGAAAAATCTTTCAGAAAAGGAGCATACAGCGATATGGACAGAGAAAATGACAAGACCGTAACCTTTACTCCCGAGATCGAAGGGGAGCTGGAAAACCGCTATATTTTGCAGGCTGTATACGATGCTCTCAGCGAAAAAGGATATAATCCGATAAATCAGATCGTGGGTTACCTTCTCTCGGAAGACCCGACTTATATCACAAATTATAAAAATGCCCGCAGTCTCATCTGCAAAATAGACAGGGATGAGCTGCTCAACAGCATGGTAAAGCAATACCTCGGCATCATTTGACCACAGAGAAAAAATCTCCGAAGCGGCGGCTTATGCCCGCCGTTTTTATTTTCCCGAAAAGTATTGCAAATATATGTTTTACTTTTCTATTATAGCGGCAATCCGCATTTATTTCAAGCGTTTTTTCTAAAAAGTTACAATATCGGCAAAAACCGAGGAGAGCTTTTTGTATATCGCGGGAAAATCCGCAGGCGGAAGCGGATTTTTGCCGAGTCCGCACTCGATGGTAAAGGCGGGGATACCGAATTTATCGATTACCCAATCCTTATATCCGCCATGCGAGGCGATGGCATCCGGATCGGACAAAGCGTACCCGCTCTTTTCGGCGATATGCCGCGCCAGCTCTCTCGCCCCCTGCGGTGCCTTGCCGCAGTAATCATAATATATCTCCTCCCCCTGCGTATGCAGAGCGACGGCGACGCGAAGCGACGCAGCGATACTTCGCGTAAAATCGCAGAGTGCATGCGTCTCAGGCTCGCTCTCGGCATATTTGCCGCCGTAGCGCGTACTTCCCGCCGTGAATATTCCCATGCGCCGCTCCTCCTCTTGGCAAAGCTCAAATCCCGCATCGTAATTGTGATTGAGATCAACTCCGTGGGCATTTGCCTGCCAGGAGCGCAGCGAGTCTCCGCCGCGCATGCGGGAAAGCATACGGCGCTCGTCATCACCGATATTGCCGAGCGCTATTTCCGCCCCGTCGGGATTGAGCATCGGTATGATACAGAGGCGCCGCCGGGAAAGAATTCTTTCCGTTTCCTTTCGTCCCCATATCGTGCCCTCTGCCACATCGCGTGCGAATTTCAGCGCGAGCGCCGCCGTTATTCTCTCCATGCCATGATGCACACCGACAAAGAGGACGCTCTTGTCCCCTCTCCCGATAGCAATACACGGTATCTCTCTCGACCTGAGGCTTCTCCCGATGAGAAAGACCTCTGCTCCGAGCTCCTTTTTCAGCGCATACGTCTCCTCCAGAGCCTCTGCGTAACCTATTTCTCCGCAATAATCCATAAAAACCTCCGAATATAGGATTCATCTTTTTTATTTTATGAACAAATTTTCGGTTTTGACAAAAAATTTTAGAAAAATTCGAACAAAGGTTTGACTTTTTCGGGAAAGTGTGATAAAATATATGCGGATAATTATGCAAAAACGAAAGGAAAAGGTTTATGGAAGTCCTTACTCCGCAAGAAAAAGCCGTATATGATTATATCAGCAGTACCATAGAAAAGTCCGGATATGCTCCGTCGGTACGCGATATAAAAGATGCCATCGGCGTAAAAAGCACCTCCACGGTTCATTCCTATCTCGAAAAGCTCGAGAAGAAGGGCTACATCATAAAAGAACAGGGAAAGAGCCGCACGATCCGTACGCGTGAAAAGCAGGAAGAGCCGGCAGCAAAAAAAATACCGATCCTCGGACAGGTCGCGGCGGGCATGCCGATTCTTGCCGTTGAAAACTGCGAAGGATATATCGATTTCTGCCCCTCGAGAAAAGTCGGTATAGGCGATGAGCTTTTCGCCCTGAGGATCAAAGGCGAGAGCATGATAGAAGCAGGCATCATGAACGGCGACTGCGTGATCGTGAGCAGAACGAGCTACGTTGAAAACGGCGATATCGCCGTCGTCCTGATCGATGATGAGGCTACGGTAAAAACCTTTTACCGTGAGAACGGCATTTTCCGTCTCCAGCCGGAAAACAGCCGTATGAAGCCGATCATCGTCAAAAACGTACATATTCTCGGAAAGGTCATCGCAAACGTAAGATATTATGAATAACACACGGTCTCCGAAAATACTTGTTTCCACCGGTACTTTCATCGGCAGGGCAAACGGCAGAAACGAACGCCTTATTCCCTCGACGGCAGAAAAAACCGTCTGCGACGGATTTGAGCTGATGCTCCTCGAGGACTGGCATGAGCGGCTTCCCGCCGTCTGCGATTTTCTTTCGGCATCGGGCTTTCGCCCCGAAACGGTCCATCTGGAAAAGAGCATCGGCGTGCTTCTGTCCGACGGCTCCGAAAAAAGAGCGCAGGAGGCAGTTGAAATATTCCGAAAAGATATAGAAGTGTCGGCAAAGCTCGGCGCGCATCTTGCCGTGCTCCATTTCTGGGGCGGCAGGCGCTCGGATTATCATCTCGATAAGAATCTGCCTCTCCTCCCGCTTTTTTATGAGATCGCGTCGGAAAGCGGCATCCTGCTGACTATAGAAAATATTCCCTGCGTATACGGCACATCGCTCTTCGCATGGAACAGGATCGCCGCATATTATCCCGAGGCGAGATTCATTTTCGATTCACGTCTGGATGCTTTTCATCATGATTATAAGAAGATATTCGCTTCTCCGCATTGGAAAAACGTATGCCATATGCATATAAGCGACTCCGGCAAAGAAATGATCCATCCCATCCTTCATCCCGGGGAGGGTGCCATCGATTTTGATTCTCTGTTCGCCGAAATGCCGAGCTATCCGCCTGCGATAACAATAGAATCGCCCGTGCTGAATCCCGACGGCACCGCCGATACAGAGAAGCTGAACCGCACGGTGGCTTATATCCGCGAGCTGTGCGAGAAATATAAGAAATAAATCTGTTTTTAAAGAAAAAAGTCTTTCCCGCTTGAAAATAAGAAAAGGTCTGCCCGGCTTTATGCCAAGCAGACCTTTTTTGTTTTTGCCGTATCGGAACAGCCCCGATATTTTATCTCTTTATTTCAGATTTGCGAAATATTCGGCAACATCGCCTACGGTGATGAACTTGCGAAGCTCTTCTTCGTCTATCTCAACATCGAATTTATCTTCGCAGAGCATAACGAGATCAGCAAGCTCGAGGGAGTTGATGCCAAGGTCGCCGATAAGCTCGGATTCCGGCTTGATTTCATCTGCCGGTATACTCAACTCATCTACAAGAAGTGTTTTGATTTCTTCAAACATGATATTGTCTCCTTTTCCAAATAAAGCACGTATTCGTCTTAGGTATCCTTTTATATAATATAAGCTGAATTACTTGAGCTTATAACGAATGATTTTTCTGGACGTGGTCTTTTCAAATTCCTCGTCTCTGATTTCAAGGTCGCTTATATGCTTGAAGGTCGGAAGCTTCTTGTTGATCTCGTTTATCTCTTCCTTGATCTTAGCATAAACCTCGTCCTTTGTCATGTCCTTTATCTTTTCCTGATCGGGATATACGAGCGCCGTAATAACGACCTCGCCCGTCTCCTCATTCTTTCTGCCGATAACGACATTTTCGCAGACAAGCTCACATTCTCCGAGATATTCCTCAAGCTCCTCGGGGAATACGTTCTTGCCGTTTGAAAGAAGAATGATGTTTTTCTTTCTGCCGGTAATATATATGTAGTTTTCGTCGTCTATATAGCCGATATCACCCGTCTTGAACCAGCCGTCCTCCGTGAAAACAGCGGCGGTAGCCTCGGGATTCTTGTAGTAACCGAGCATGACTGCGGGACCGCGAACCTCGATCTCACCCGTTTCGTCATCGGGATCGGACTTTGCTATGCGGCTCTCCATATGCTCGACCGTGAGACCCACGGAATGATGCTTGCGCTTATGCATGGGGTTTGCGGAGACAAGCGGTGAGCATTCCGTAATGCCGTAGCCCTCGCATATCATGATGCCGAAAGCGTCAAATTCATCGATAAGCTCGGGACGGAGCGAAGCACCGCCGCAAACGATATATTCCACCTCGCCGCCGAGTGCATCCAGTATCTCGGCAAAAAGCTTACGGCGGATGTCTATGCCGACCTTGCGGAGCGCATTGCTTATCTTCATGGCGGCGCGTACCTGCTTGGTTTTGCCCTTTTTCTCGATCTCTGCCCAGATGCGCTTGTGTATCGTCTCTATATAGAGCGGAACAAGCACGAGCGAACGCGGTTTTGCCTTTGCAAAATTGCGCATGGTATTCTTTATCGAATCATTGATATAAGTAGAGGGACCGCAGTTCGGCAGGGCGAGCTGCTCACACGTAAATTCATACGCATGGTGAATGGGAAGAACGGAAACGAAGAAGTCACTCTCGTTTGCCGCCATAATGCGGCAGGAATCAAGCGCGCTCACCACGAGATTGCGCTGGCTGAGCATAACGCCCTTGCTCGTTCCCGTAGTGCCGGACGTGAAGAGCACCGCGCACAGCTTATCCATATCCGGATCATAATTTTCCGCCGGACGGATGTTCTCCTCTTCATAGGCGGCTCTGCCTATCTCATAGAAATCCTCAAAGCGCATGAAGCGCTCGGGAAGCTCCTCTTCCGTGCAGTCAAATGCCACGAAATATTTTACCTTCGGAAGCTCGCTCTCTACGGCGAGCATCTTGGCATGGAGCGAATGGGTATAGAAGATGATCTCTATATCGCACATGTCGCAGAAGCCGATGAACTGCTCATTTAAAATATCCTTATCCAGCGGAACGATAACGCCGCCGCAGCTCGCCACCGCCAAGTAGGATGCGACATAGTCCGGATGAGTGTCACCCGTTACGCCGGCAAACTTGCCTGCCAGTCCAAGCTTTTCGAGCGCAGCTCCGATGTAATCGACATGACGCTTCATGTCGTTGAAGGTGAATATCTTTTCTTCCTTATTTACTTTGTAAATGTATCGGGCTTTGTCGCCGTATCTTTCTGCCTGCTTTCTAACGCCGTCATATAAATTCGCAAAGTCGTATACAATATGGTCCGCGCCTCGTGTTTTCAAAATGCATACTTCCTTTCAGAAAAATTTTTCCTACTTTACATAATACCTATTATACAAATAAATGGGGGATTTGTCAAGATTTATTTGAATTTATGCTTGTGTTTCTTTTTTTATTCCTCAAAAAGATCGAAAAACAGGTGCGCGCATACACGGTATTCGGCATCAGCGGCGATGTTCTCGCACTTATCCGCGCTCCTCGTCTTCGTCAAGAAACCGCCGCAAGCGGAAATGGCTCAGCAAAACAAAGGAAAGACGCCTATTTTCGCGCCTTTTGTCTCTTCTTGGCGAAAGGCGCGCTTTTTGTCGCGGTCTGCCGTCGCATCAAGCGATTTTATGACGTTTTTTGGGAGATAGTTGCATATATAACGCGATATTACTGTTGACAGACGAAAAAAGCTGTGATATATTGTAATAAAAAATATTTTTACTTGTGAATGTATAAAAGGAAAACGTGAAAACAAGAATCATCCTTTCTCATTTGGTTGTGGCATTGGCACTTACGGCTTTGGCGGCTTTCGGCTGTCCCTTTTTCCGTCTGACGGGTCTGACATGTCCCGGCTGTGGACTGACAAGGGCCTATATCCATGCTCTGCATGGAGAATTTTCCGTCGCATTCCGTTATAATCCGTTCTTTTTCACGATACCTTTTTACGTGTTTGCTTTTGCGCACAGAAGCTGTGGTTTCATGCGGAGATTCCGTCGCCCGACCGATATCTTTCTGATCGTATATACAGCCCTGCTCGTGCTCTTCGCCGTAGCGAGAAACTGCGGTATCATCAATGGATTTATTCCGCTATAGGATAAATTATAAATTTTTTTTGGAGGAACTGAATATGGACGCTCAGATCGTAAATCAATTTATCATGGCAAATGCAAAATATCTTCCCGAAGACAAAATTCCTTTCGTAAAGCAGAAGATGCTGGAAGCAAGCGATGACAAGCTCACGCTCGTCCAGTGCACCGCTTTCAAGGATCCTACCACTCTGCTCATCGTTTCCATCTTCCTCGGCAGCTTGGGAATAGACAGATTCATGCTCGGCGAAACGGGAATGGGTGTGCTCAAGCTTCTTACCTGCGGTGTATGCGGTATTCTCACCATCATCGACTGGTTCACGGTATCCAAGAAAACAAAAGAGCATAACTTCAACAAGCTCATGCTCGTTCTTTGATTTTGAGCAAACTGCGCAGGGTGAAAACTGTATTTTTGTGAAATTTGTCCATGACATTTTTTTAAAAAATATGGTAAAATAAAATAGGCGGCGGATATCCCGTCGCCTATTTTTCGTTTATCAAAGGAGGCTCGAGGTATGAAATTTGCCGTGAACGATCTGGTCATCTATAAAATAAGCGGTGTTTGCAGAATATCGGAGATAAAAGAATGTACATTCGGAGGCGTATGCGGAAAATATTATATTCTGAATCCCGTTTATGACGGGAAGTCGGTGATTTTCGTGCCTGTGGACAGTCCCCTCTCCGATAAAATGCGCAAGCTTCTCACGAGAGCCGAGGTGGACGAAATAATAGGGACTATGCCGCAGGATGCCTTTGACTGGATAGAAAACGACCGCGAGAGAAGCGAAAAAATAAAAGAGGTCACAACATCGGGAGACAGGACCCGCATCGCCCGCATGATAAAAACGCTGTGGCTTCGCCGCAAGGCTCTTGCCGAGCGCGGAAAGAAATTGCGCATCACGGATGAAGCGGCGCTTCATTCCGCCGAAAAAATACTCTATGACGAATTTGCCTATGCTCTCGGCATCGCGCGTGAGGACGTGCCCGCCTACATAGAAGCCAAAATAGCGGAAGCGAAAGCACCGAAAGCCTGATACGGGCAGTTGATTCGGTTGGCAAAATCAAGCTTTCCCCGCCATCCCATGCACGCATGCCGTCGGCTCTCCTGCCGACGGTTTTATTTACCGCAAAAAAATAAAACCGCGCAAAGCGCATTTTTATGTTGATTCAAGGCGGTATTTATGATATACTGAAAATAAAGAAAAGCAATACGGATGAAGGAAGAGAAAAATGCAGGAAAATAAAACGGCAGCTGAAAGATACAGGGAAGCCGGGCGCGCGCTTTTTGATAAAAAATATTCGTTTCTCAATGACAGACAGCGTGAAGCCGTCTATACGACCGAAGGTCCGCTTCTCGTGCTGGCAGGTGCGGGAACGGGCAAAACGACCGTGCTGGTGCACAGAATCGCCTACATATTAAAATACGGAAACGCGTACTTCTCTCCGCTTGTACCGACATCTCTTTCGGAAGAGGAGCTGACGGCGCTCGAGACCGCTGCCGCCTCCGAGGAAGAGCCCTCGGACGAGCTGCTCTCACGCTTTGCGACCGCCCCCTGTGCGCCGTGGAATATATTGTCTCCAAGCCCCCGACACCCGGAATCATCGCCGATGATCTCCTTTACGATAATGCCAGCCTGCGC
>URUL01000081.1 GCA_900551005.1 uncultured Ruminococcus sp.
GTTTTTATTATTGTAGGCGGTGGTAGTTCGATTATGTTCGGCTTCGAGGTTATTGCCACGATGAAATGGAATTTTCTCATCCTTGCCGGGTCCATGGCGGTTCTCTATGCCCTCGTATATCTGCTATCAATCTCTTCAGAAGCCATTAAAAAGGAATACATCGCGGCGCAGATGCAGATACGCCACGACGAGCCGATGGTATTTGATAAAAAGAAGGTGCTTCGGAGCTATCTTACGATCCTCTCATTCGTTTGGATAATGCCGTATCTGCCCGGTATCGTACTCGGTATACCGAAATTCGGCTTCATAATATATATGCCGATGATGGTGCTTTTTTTCGTGGTGTCAAGCATGCTCGAGAAATATCTCGATGTCTTTCCTTTCAAAAAGCGTACATACCGCCTCATAAATTTTGCCGTCCATGCCGCTCTCACCGTGGCATCGCTTGCATACTTCTTTTTTAAGCTGTCATAGTTTTTATGGAAATGCCGTCTTTTTTGCAGACGGCATTTATTTTTATGCATTTATCATTGACATTTGACAATTTATATGATAATATATTAACATAGAATTTAGAATGGGGGAGGATTGGGTTTAATATCTCTGCTCTCTCATCCGAAAACATAAAAAATAAATATTCTTATAGCCGCAAATGCGGTTGGAAAGGAAAAAATATGGCAAGTTACGAAACAAGCGCCGAACTTCGTCATGCGGTGGAAGCCGCTGAAACAGAAGCCGGCGCAAAGCTTGCAAAGCTCGGAAAGCTCAGTGCCTGCGCGCGCATGAAGCTTCTTTTCGACGAAGGTACATTTGTTGAAACAGGCAAGTACATCGGGCGCAAAACAACAGAGTTTGACAGCGGCGATGATGACAGCCTCGAGCCTGTCGTCACAGGCTACGGTGCCGTAAACGGCGTTCTCGTATTTGCGTTTTCGCAGGATTTTTCGCGCCTCTCCGGTGCGCTCGGCGAAATGCACGCAAAAAAGATATGCGCTCTTTATGACATGGCGGAAAAATCCGCCTCCCCTCTCGTCGGTATATTTGACAGCGCCGGCGCAAAGATCCTCGAAGGTGTCGATGCTCTGGCAGGCTACGGTGAGATCATGGCAAAGGCGGCAGAAGCCGATATTCCTCAGATAGCCGTTATCTCCGGTCCCTGCACGGGTGCCAATGCCGTTATCTCTCAGATGATGGATATCACGGTCACGGCTGCCAAAACAGGCGAAATGCGCATCGCCTCCTCCACGGTGCTGACGGATAAAACGCTCGGCACTCCCGCGATGCTCGCCGAGTACGGCGTTTCCGCCATCACAGCCGCTGACGATGCAGATGCCCTCGCGAAGGTGCGCACGCTGGTGTCCTATTTCGGAAGCGAATTTTCAACCTCCGACGATGCAAATCGCGCCGTGAATATCGACTCGATCATATCCGGCGAAGGATACGATGTCCGCGAGGTTATTTGTGAGGTATTCGATGCCGGTTCCTTCACTGAGCTCTATGCCGAGCACGCAGGCATGCTCGTTTGCGGTCTGGCTTCCATGAACGGCAAGGTCGTCGGCATACTCGCAAACAATCCCGCCGTCAAGGGCGGAAAGCTCTGCCCCGGCTCCGTTGACAAGGGCGTGAAGTTCCTCAATATATGCAATCGCTTCACGATCCCCGTTATCACGCTTGCAGACAGCTGCGGTATTCCCTCGAGCGACAAAGCCGAGGAAAAGGGGCTCGCCTATAAGCTGGCGCTCTTTGCCAAGACTTACGCGACAAGCTACTGTCCCAAAATAAGCGTCGTTCTCGGCAGAGCATACGGCTCTCTCTATTCGATATTCGGCTCCAAGGCGATCGGCGCGGATATGGCATTTGCACTCGACAGCGCCAAGATAGCCGCCATGTCTCCCGAATCCGCCGTGGAATTTCTCGGCGAAGTAACGGATGAATCCAAGCATACGGAAACGGCAGAAAAATGGGCTCGCGAATTTGCTTCTCCGATACGTGCCGCCAAGAGCGGTCATATCGATGACATCATCGCTTCGAGCGAACTGCGCGCGAGAATAGCCGCTGCCATCGAAATGCTCACGGCATAAGGAGGAACAGAAATGTATCTTTCCGAAGTTATTTTATCCGCCGATGCCGCAGCTTCTGCGACTGAGAAAACCGTGCTCTCTTTCGGCGAGCGCATCTCCACAGGTCTCAGCACGGCACTCCTCGGACTTTCCACGATCTTCCTCATGCTGACCATCCTATTCATAATGTTGAAGCTCATGAGTGCCGTTTTTGCCAAAAGCGGCAAGGAAAAAGAGAAAGCCGAGCCCGTGACTCTGCCGATACAAGAGCCCATCACCGTCGCGGCGCAGGAAGAGTCCGCAGATGATGAGGAAACGGTAGCCGCCATAGTTGCCGCCATTTCCGCTTATACCGGAAGCTCACCCGCTTCCTTCCGTGTTGTGTCTTTTAAGCGCATATATTCCAATTAAGCATATAATTTTATGGAGGAATCATGAAAACTTATAATGTAACAGTAAACGGAAAGGTTTATACCGTTTCCGTAGAAGAAGTAAACGGCGCCGCTCCCGTTCAGGCTCCCGTCGCAGCACCCGCTCCCGCTCAGGCTCCCGCTCCCGCACCTGCCGCAGCACCTGCTCAGGCACCCGCTTCCGCAGGCGATGCGAAGGTGAAGGTTTCCGCTCCCATGCCCGGAACGATCATTTCCGTCAATGTCACGGTAGGTCAGAAGGTTGAAAAGGGCTCTGTGCTCTGTCTGTTGGAAGCAATGAAGATGGAAAACGAGATCATGGCTCCCGAGGCAGGTACGGTAGCAAGCATAGCTGTATCCAAGGGTGCTTCCGTCAATGCAGGTGACCTTCTCATCACAATAGCATAAATTCGCATATTTAAATTTATATATTGGTGGTGAAAAAAATTGATAGAAGCTATAAAAAATTTATGGGAAACTACCGGTCTCTCTCAGTTTGAAAACACCGAACTTCTGTTGAAGACGCTCGCAATGTATGTGATCGTCGGCGTACTCGTATATCTTGCCGTAGTCAAAGGCTTCGAGCCTCTGCTCCTGCTCCCCATAGCAACCGGTATGCTGCTGGCAAATCTGCCCGGTGCAAACCTCTTCCATATGGAATGGTTTGTGGACGGCGTGCCGACAGGCGTATTTGAGAACGGCGTGGAAATTCTCTCCACGAAGCTCTCCGATGTCGTTTCATACGCTATCGGAAACGGAGGACTTCTCGATATACTGTATCTCGGCGTAAAACTCGGTATTTATCCCTCCCTCATATTCCTCGGTGTCGGTGCCATGACGGATTTTTCTCCGCTCATCGCAAATCCGAAAAGCATATTTCTCGGCGGTGCCGCACAGCTCGGCGTATTCATGGCATTCTTCGGCGCATTGCTTTTCGGCTTTTCGCCCCAGGTGGCAAGCGCGATAGGCATTATCGGCGGTGCTGACGGTCCTACCGCCATTCTCGTAACAAAGATACTCGCTCCGCAGTATCTCGGACCGATAGCAATCGCGGCATATTCCTATATGGCGCTCATCCCCATGATCCAGCCCCCCATTATGAAGCTGATGACAACGAAAAAGGAGCGCAGTGTTGTTATGACAACGCTCCGTCCCGTTTCCAAGAAGGAACTCGTGATATTCCCGATTCTTGTCATAATAGTAGTATGCCTCATGCTTCCCGATGCCGCTCCTCTTATCGGTTTTCTCATGTTCGGAAACCTGCTGAACGTCAGCGGCGCGACAGACCGTCTCTCCAAGACGGCGCAGAATGAGCTCATCAATATCGTAACGATATTCCTCGGAATATCCGTCGGTGCTACGGCAAATGCAGAGACATTCCTTGCTCCGCAGACGCTCCTTATTATCCTTCTCGGTCTTGTTGCATTCTGCTTCTCTACATTCGGCGGACTTCTCGGCGGCAAGCTGATGTACCTTCTTTCAGGCGGCAAGATCAATCCGCTTATCGGCTCGGCAGGCGTTTCCGCCGTACCTATGGCGGCCCGTGTATCGCAGAAAGTCGGTCAGGAAGAAGTTCCCGGAAACTTCCTGCTCATGCATGCAATGGGTCCGAACGTAGCCGGTGTCATCGGCTCGGCTATTGCGGCAGGCGTATTTCTTGCGCTCTACCGCTGAATTTCAGATAAAGAAAGGATACAGTCATGGCTAAAGTTAAAATTTGCGAAACAGTCCTGCGCGATGCCCATCAGTCGCTTGTTGCCACAAGAATGACCACAGAGCAGATGCTCCCTATCCTCGAAGAGATGGATAAGGTCGGCTACTATGCGCTTGAAGCATGGGGCGGTGCCACATTTGACGCCTGCATGCGCTTTCTCGATGAAGATCCGTGGGAAAGACTCCGCAAAATAAGAGATAAGGTTAAAAATACAAAGCTCCAGATGCTTTTCCGCGGTCAGAATATCCTCGGCTACCGCCACTATGCGGATGATGTCGTGGAATACTTCGTTCAGAAATCTATCGCAAACGGTATCGATATACTCAGAATCTTTGATGCGCTCAATGACCCCAGAAACCTGAAAACAGCTATCAATGCCACCATAAAAGAGGGCGGTCACGTTCAGGCGGCAATCAGCTATACCACAAGTCCCGTACATACGAACGAAGGCTTTGCAAAGTATGCAAAGCAGCTGGAGGAGATGGGTGCAAACTCCATATGTATCAAGGATATGGCAGGTCTGCTCAAGCCCTATGATGCATATGAGCTCGTTTCGCTCATAAAGCAGAATGTAAAAATTCCCGTTCAGCTCCATACACACTATACTTCCGGTCTTGCTTCCATGACCGTGCTCAAGGCTATAGAAGCGGGTGTCGATATCGTTGATACGGCTATCTCTCCCCTCGCCATGGGTACGAGCCAGCCACCCACGGAATCGCTCGTTGCCGCGCTTGCGGGCACAGAATATGATACAGGTCTCGAACTTGCGCAGCTCGATAAAATATGCAAGTACTTCACACCTGTCCGTGAGCAGTTCATGGAGAGCGGTCAGCTGAATCCGAACGTGCTCAAGGTCGATGTAAACGCACTTCTCTATCAGGTTCCCGGCGGCATGCTTTCAAACCTCGTTTCCCAGCTCAAGCAGGCAAATAAGCTTGATCAGCTTTCCGAGGTGCTCGCCGAGGTTCCGAATGTGAGAAAGGATGCCGGATATCCTCCGCTTGTTACGCCTTCCTCTCAGATCGTCGGCACACAGGCTGTGCTGAATGTCATCAGCGGCGAACGCTATAAAATGGTTTCCAAAGAATTTAAAGGGCTCGTACGCGGCGAATACGGCAAGACGCCCGTAGCTATCGCCCCTGAATTCCGCGAGAAAATAATCGGAGATGAAAAGCCGATCACCTCCCGTCCCGCAGACGCGCTTGAGCCCGAGCTTGACAAGCTTCGTGAAGAAGTAAAGCCGTGGGCTATTCAGGACGAGGATGTCCTCTCATATGCTCTCTTTGAGCAGGTGGCCGTAAAATTTTTTGAATCCCGAAAGGCAAAGCTCTACGGTCTGGATAAAAATTCAGACGGCAAAAACAAGATCCATTCCGTATAATCAAACCTGAACATAGCAAAATCGGGTCAGTACATCGGTTTTGCCGATATACTGACCCCACTTTTTATATTAACTTTAAGGTGGACATTTTATGAATTTTGATATGTCATTTTTGCGATTATTCGAATTATCATGCTTTCCCGTTTTCGTGACAGATACAAACGGAAAAGTTCTCTTTAAAAACAGCAGTGCCGCAAAATACATGCGTCCCGTGCGCAAAAGCTCAAATCTTTTTTCCCATATGACAAATGAAGATGGGATAAACGCCGTGCGCAAAGGCAAAATAGGCCTTGCACTCTTTCCGGAGGATTTTCTCTACAACCGTGCGCTGATTTTTACGCTCGGCGACAAAGAGTATCAATGTTATCTCTTCGCATTTCTGACGAAGTTTCAGATGAACGATTATGAAACCGCATATTCGTATCTTTCGGAAAGGTATTCCTCTGATTTTACAAGCATTCTCAAGTTTGTGAAGCAAGAAGAGTACAAAACGGGCAAAGCAGATATCCCCTCACGGCTTTATTCTGAAATAGCAGAGCGGATCTGCTTTGAAATGAAGGATTTCATTGCGATCTGCTACTGCGATATGGCAGATTTTCTCATGAATATCAAGCTTCGCTGTTCGCGCGCCTTTTCCGCGCTCGGCTATCGCATGGATTATTCAGCTACAAAAGAATTTCTTGAAAACAGATATATTTCTTTGGATCTGAATGATTTTTCGTTTTCTTTTTTCATGGCGCTCTATGCCGTGATGAGAAGTACCTCCGACAGATTCCTGTCGATCAGCGCAGAATACGATAGCTTTTACTCTGCAATAAGAATAACGCTCTCCACCGCGGTAAGCGGTATGAGCGATAAAATGTACGATGAATCAGAACTTGTACCCGAGTGTGCCGCGGAGATCAATCTCTGCAAGCAGTTACCATGCTATTCCGAATGCTTCTCCTTTTCTGTAAAAGACGGCATTCTGTCTGCGACTGCACTGCTGAATACCCGTGGACTGAAAAACAGCGCCGCCGTACACAGCATCGGGGACAAGCCGTCATATCGCGGTGCGTATGCAATGCTTTCATTTGTCAAGAAGATGCTTTCCGATTCCACAAAAAAAGAAAGAAATCCGGAAAAAGACCAAAACTCTGATATCCCACAGGCAAAGGGTTAAAATTTCTCACAAGTTTCCATGGCGACCGAAAAAATTCCGTAATGGCACGTCACAATGCCGCACAATATAACAATCAAGGAGAAACAAATGAAAAAGAACGGGTTTGACAATGCAAAATACATCAAAATGCAATCGGAACAGATCAAGAAGCGCATTTCGCAATTCGGCGGTAAGCTCTATCTTGAATTCGGCGGCAAGCTCTTTGACGATACGCATGCCGCACGCGTACTCCCCGGATTTGAGCCGGACAGCAAGCTGAAAATGCTTCTTGAGCTCAAGGACCAAGCGGAGATCGTCATAGCGGTAAGCGCAGGCGCGCTGGAATCCAGCAAGCGCAGGGGCGATCTCGGCATTACATACGATATGGAGGTCCTCCGTCTGATAGATATGTTCCGCAGCGTCGGACTTTATGTAGGCAGCGTCGTCATCACTCAGTATAACGGTCAGCAGGCGGCAGATATGCTGAAATCCCAGCTCGAAGCGCATAACGTTAAGGTTTTCAGGCATTATATCATAGAGGGCTACCCCTTCAATGTCCAGCACATCGTCAGTGCGGAGGGATACGGCAAAAACGATTATATAGAAACATCCCGCTCTCTCATCGTCATCACCGCTCCGGGTCCCGGCAGCGGCAAAATGGCGACCTGCCTGAGCCAGCTCTATCACGAGCACAAGCACGGCGTCGCCGCAGGCTACGCCAAGTTTGAGACCTTCCCCATCTGGAACCTGCCGCTCAAGCACCCCGTGAACCTCGCCTACGAGGCCGCGACCGCGGACCTTGACGACGTGAACATGATCGACCCGTTCCACCTCGAGGCCTACGGCGAGACGACCGTGAACTATAACCGCGACGTGGAGATCTTCCCCGTCCTGCGCGCGATCTTCGAGCGCATCTCCGGCAAGTGCCCCTACCAGGCCCCCACCGACATGGGCGTCAACATGGCAGGCAACTGCATCATCGACGATGAGGTCTGTCGTCAGGCCTCGCGCATGGAAATTCTGCGCCGCTACTACACCGCGCAGGTCGACGTCGCGCGCGGCATTGCTGACGCCTGCCAGCTCAGAAAGCTCGAGCTCGTCATGCAGCAGGCGGATGTGACGCCCGATCTCTGCCCCGCTGTGGCCGCGGCCAAGCAGAAGGCCGAGGAGACCGGCGCGCCCGCGGGCGCGATGGTGCTGCCCGACGGCCGCGTTGTCACGGGCAAGACCTCTTCCCTTCTCGGCGCTTCGGCGGCGCTGCTGCTCAACGCGCTCAAGGCCATGGCGGGCATCCGCAGCGACATGAACCTCATCTCGAATCAGGTCATTGAGCCGATCTCAGCGCTCAAGATCCAGTCGCTCGGCCACCACAACCCGCGCCTGCACTCTGACGAGGTGCTCATCGCGCTGGCGATCTCGGCGCTGACGAACCCCCTCGCCGACATGGCAAGAGCCCAGCTCGGCACGCTCCGCGGCTGCGATGCGCACTTCTCCGTCATCATCTCGGAGGAGGACATCAAGCTCTACAAGCGGCTCGGCATCCATGTGACCTGCGAGCCGAGGTACGAGGTCAAAAAGCTGTACCATAAGTAACGCTGCGAAAAGGGTGAGCATATCCCTCTTTTCGTCACCCCAAAACCGAATCGACAAGGAGCCAATATCCATGACCATCATCGAACAGCTCGCACGCGAGCTGAACCGTCCCGCCGAGCACATTGATAATGTCGTCAGACTGCTCGACGAGGGCAACACCATCCCGTTCATCGCCCGCTACCGCAAGGAGCTGCACGGCTCGATGGACGACACCGCCCTGCGCACGCTTGAGGAGCGTCTTGCCTATCTGCGCAATCTCACCGAACGCAAGGAGAGCGTTAAGGCGAGCATCGCCGAGCAGGAGAAGCTGACCGACGAGCTTGCCGACGCCATCGACGCGGCGCCGCCGCTCGCCGACGTCGAGGACCTTTACCGACCCAACAAGCCCAAGCGCCATACCCGCGCGACCGTCGCGAAGGAAAAGATGCTAGAGCCGCACGCTGCGC
>URUL01000082.1 GCA_900551005.1 uncultured Ruminococcus sp.
TCTCTTATTATAACAAAAATAAGCATAGCTTTCTACTCCGAAATCTCAGAATAGGGCTACGCTTATATTGTACCAAAAAGAAAAGTCGGGCAAACAGAAACGCCGAGGCGGGATCTCGCGCTCTGCGACGCGCGCGGGAGCGACGCGCCCGTTGACCGCGCCGCCTTTTAAAAAACGGGCGAAAACTTTTTGTTTGCCGGCGACTTATATTTCCTTACAGACCGGGATCCGCGGCGCTTGATTGCGGATTTGTATTTGCCTGCCGTTTTTCCTTCTGAAAAGCCTGAAAGACGGGAGATTTTGTACTTTTCCGCAGTATCATTCCTGTATTTTTCCGCCGAGTGAAAAAGTTTTTGTTTTTTTATGGACAAGGCGGTAAACTTATGATAAAATAAATCGAAATTGATATTTACTTTACGGAGGTTTCATATGTCGGAATATGCAAACAGAATAAGCGACGGAGCCTATCTTCCCGCTTCGCCGATAACAAGCAGATTCGTTTCGCCTTGGGATACGAGCGGCTGGTACAGTGTTCAGCCCGATTTCGGTGCTGGTGCGAAAATTTATTCCAATTGTGATGCGATAGTCAGATCTGCTCCCGAAAAGCTTATCGGCGCAGATTATATCAGAACATTTAATTCAGCTGCCGACGGCTTTGACGATAAGCTGGAGGTGGATTTCTGCGTCGAGCGTGACTGTGAGATATACGTAGCGCTCGGTGACAACATTCCCGTGCCCGAAAGCCTTGCGGATTTTGCCCGTGCCGACGGAGAGATAGCGCTCGAGAGCGGTGCCGTATACGCTCTTTTCTCGAAAAAATATGAGGCAGGCGCGCTCGTCCATATCGACGGCTTTAAAGGGGAGGGATATGACCACTTCTTTGTTCTCGCCGTACCGACCTCTCCCGAGGAGAAAACGGCGTTGCCCGAAACGCCCGCATGCGGCGCTTTTCCGCCTGCATACGTCGCGCGGACATATCGCCGCTATGTGAGTGAGGTATTCAACGGCGAGGATGCGCTCGAAGGCTTTGAGACAGTCGGCGACGTCACACTCAAGGCGCGTACAGATGACGCGCGCGATCAGTACGTGTCCATATCAAAGGGTTGCATCGTCAGTGAAATTCCCGATTTCGGCAGTCGTGTTGTGATCAGCGCGAAGATAACGCCCGCAGAGAAGAATGGCAAGTATATGACCTGCGCCGTCTACGGCAAGAGCGGCGTTATTGCCTGCATCGTTTTCGATATGGGAGCAATATATGCCGCTTCCCGCGAGGAATCGGTTAAGATAGGCGATTTCGAGACGGGATGCGATTACAGCGTAAAGCTTGTTTTCGATAAGGAAAAATCGACCTTTGACGTATGGCTCGGTTGCCGCCGTGCCGCCGTCGGCATACCCGTTTCATGCACCGACGCACTCGGTGTCAAGTTTATCGCGCATATAGGTGCACTCGGAGTGGATGACCTCCTGATAGAGGACGATACGGAAATTTATGCCGTAAACGAGGAGTTTGCCGGGAAGAGCGAATTTATTACGCCCTCCTCAAACGCAAATACCAAGACGGAGAGCTATCCTTTTGCCGCAGACAAGAGCATGGCGCTCTCTTCCGGGGACGGAAAGAGTGCTTCTCTCGCCTATGCTTTTCCCGCCATATCGGGTGTTCTCTCTGTTGAAACGAAGATAAAGATCACGGGAGAAGGCTTTGCCTTGGCTCCCGAAATAACGGATGCGGAGGGGAATGTTGCTCTTCGCATAGCACTTTATAAAAACAATCTCTACGCCACAAACGGAGACAAGTGGGAACGCATCTACGGCGGTCTCAACGATTGGATGTATTTCCCCTGCGCGAACTGGATGAATCTGAAAATTACGCTTGATACAGTCCGCGGAGTATATACGCTCATGGCAGACGGCGCCGTCCGCGCAAAGGATTTTGCCTTCATCTCTGCAATAGATTCCGCATGCCGGCTCGCATACAGCTGCGCAGGCGCGGACAAGCTCTATATCAACCGCATAAGAATTTATGATGCGCCCGACTTCTGCCGCATAGCTCCGACGGGAAAAATATTCGACGTAAAGGATTTCGGCGCTGTCGGCGACGGTAAAACGCTCGATACGGCGGCTATACAGAGCGCTGTCGATGCGGCGGAATATACCGGTGGCACGGTTTATATCGGCGGCGGAACCTTCCTGTCCGGTCAGCTGAATATGAGAAGTGATATGACGCTTTTCGTAGACAGGGACGCAACGCTTCTCGGTACGCAGGATCATGCGCAGTATCCGCTTCGTGAGCCGGGAACGAGCCTTTGTGCCGTCCGTCAGCTCGGCAGAGGATTGATTTACGGCGAGAATATAAAGAATATCCGTATCACCGGCGGCGGTATGCTGGACGGAAACGGGCTTTACCGCTTCAAAATGAACGACCCCGCGAGCGACAGGCGCGTGCAGGATGCCCGCCCGGATATCGTTTATATTACCTATTCAAAAGATATAACGATAGAAAACATCAACTTCAAGAACAGCGCTTTTTGGACGGTGGTCCCTCTTTCATCGGGAAATATCATCATGCACCATCTGAATCTCGACTGCATGAATACGCCGAACCGCGACGGTATAGATCCTGTGGACTGTCACGATATGACGATATATTCCTGCAATATCATGGCAGGAGACGACGGACTCTGCTTCAAGAGCTCCGATCCCGTCGGATGCTATAATATAGACGTATGGGATATGATGATACAGAGCCTTGCATCGGGTATCAAATTCGGCACGGACACCTACTATTGCCTGAAGGATGCACATATCACCGACTGCGCGATCAAGAACGTAAACCGTTGCGGCATCTCGCTGGAAACCGTAGACGGTGCCGAGGTCGAAGATGTGATCTTCGAGCGTATCGATATGACTGATGTGGGAGCCCCCGTTTACATTACCGTGGGCGCGAGAAACAGATTGCCGCGCGGCGGCGCTCCCGTGCGCAAAAGCGGGATAAAGAACGTCATCTTCCGCGATATGCGCTTTGACCGCGCGTATCCCTTCAGCTATACGAAAAATATCCGCGAGGTCATGGCTGTCGGTCAGTCGGCGGAACAGATCATGGAGAATATCCTCTTCGAAAATTGTCATTTCGCGCTTGCGGGAGGTTTTTCGGAGATTCCCGGATGCCCGCGTCCGATAGACAATCGCTATCCCGAATATGACAGGCACGGGCTGAGCGCGGGACATGGCTTCACTGTTCGCTTCGCGAAGAATTTTGCGCTGAGAAATGTCAGCATAGAGCTGGAAGCGCCGGATGTGCGTCCGCTCATCGCCTATTTTGACTACGAAGAAACAAAATAATCTCTGCATAGAAGAAGAATAAAAAAATGATCTCTAATTTTCACACGCACACGCGCCGCTGCAACCATGCGAGCGGAGAGGACAGGGAATACGTTATCGCCGCGATCAGGGCGGGAGTCGAGGTGCTCGGTTTTTCAGACCATTCGCCGCAGTATTTTCCCGAAGGGTACTATTCGGGCTTTCGAATGAAGCCCGAGGAGCAGAGGGGATATGTGGATTCCATTCTCGCTCTGCGAGAGGAATTTCGCGATTATATACAATTGTATATCGGCTATGAGACGGAATATTATCCTGCCTTTTTCGACAGAACGTATGAGATGCTTTCCTCTATGCCGTATGACTATTTGATACTTGGTCAGCATGCGCTCGATAACGAGATAGACGCGCATTTCTGTACCTGCGGGACAGATGACGGGGCACTCCTTGAAAAATACGTGTCGCAGACATGCGATGCCATCCGTACGGGAAAATTTTTCTATATTGCCCATCCCGACGTCATGAAATTTTCGGGACGTGACGATATTTATGAAGAACAGATGACGCGCCTATGTCGAGAAGCGAATAAATACGGCATGCCTCTCGAAATAAACGGTCTCGGTCTGCGCGACGGCAGATTCTATCCCTGCGAGCGCTTCTTCCGCATAGCGGCGGCAGAGGGTTCTAAGGCGATATTCGGCTGTGATGCGCACAGCCCCGATGCCGTAGGTCTTGCCGACAATTTTGATGCGGCACGCAGATTTGCCGATAAATGCGGCATAGAGCTGATCGAGTCGAAAGCACCGATTAAGCTCCGCACGGCACAAAAAATGATATGACCGTCGATCCGGACGGAAGAATAAGTCCCTCCGATACATGCTGCCGGGGGACTTATTCTTTTGAGAAGTGAAGCCCCCGATTGTATTCATACCGCCAAATAGCTCACAAAGTATTGCTTTTTAATTTTTTCTATGCTATAATAAATACATATCCATATATCGTATCCGCAAACGAATCTCAGCAAGACGAAGCTCTGTAAAGAGAGCATAATTTGAATATATAAGGAGGAACAGCATCTTGTTATCATTCATCAATTTTTCCAAAACGTACAAAGGCGGGAACAAGGCAGTCGATGACCTTTCTCTCGAAGTCAAAGCAGGTGATATTTACGGCTTTATCGGGCATAACGGCGCAGGCAAGACTACCTCACTCAAAGCCGCCGCAGGCATTCTCAGCTTCGGTGAGGGAGATATCCTGATAAACGGCATGTCGATCAAAGAACATCCCGTGGAATGTAAAAAAATAATGGCATATATTCCCGACAATCCCGATGTTTACGAATTCATGACAGGCATAAAATATCTGAATTTCATAGCCGATATGTACGGCGTGGGAGAAACGAGAAATGCCGATATAGAGAAATATGCCGCTCTCTTTGAGATAACGGAAGCGCTCGGCTCCCCCATCTCTTCCTATTCGCACGGAATGAAGCAGAAGCTCGTTATCATCTCGGCGCTGATTCATCATCCCAAGCTCCTTCTTCTCGACGAGCCTTTTGTGGGACTTGATCCGAAGGCATCGCATCTTCTGAAAGGCATTTTCAAGGATATGACGGAAAACGGCACCGCCATATTCTTTTCGACGCACGTGCTCGAGGTTGCGGAGAAGCTCTGCAATAAGATCGCTATCATAAAAGAAGGCAAGCTCGTTGCTTCCGGCGATACGGAATCCGTTATCGGCGGCGACAGCAGCTTGGAGGAGCTCTTCCTCGAGTTGAATGCAGATGAGTAAGTTTTGGCTTCTTCTGAAAGCACAGCTCATGTCCGCTCTGAATCGGGGCAGACAGGTTAATTCCGGAAAGAAACAGCGGAAAGCTTTTTCCGCCTCCGGCATAATATTTATTTATGCGCTTGTGCTGGCGCTCGCTGCGTTTTATGAATATATTTTCGCACAGGCTTTATATACGCTCACGGGAAATTTTGATGTATATTTTACCATCCTCGTTTTCTACGCTTCCGTGCTTACGCTTTTTTCTTCCGCTTCATCGGTGAAAAATGCCGTCTTTTGTTCGCGCGACTATGATATGACGCTTTCCCTGCCGGTGAGTGCGGGTACGGTCGTCGCGGCAAAAACGGCGACGGTCTATATCTTTGACCTTGTGACCACGGTCATCATTCTTCTTCCCGCTTATTTTATGCCGCTTACAGTACATGCTTCCATGCCTGTATCCTACTGGATAATGTATCCGCTCCTGATGCTTTTCGTGCCGATGCTTCCGCTCATGATAGGCGCAGTCATATCGGCGCTGGTCAGCTGGATTTCGGCGCATTTCAAGTATACGCGCGTGGTCAGCACGATCATTTATATCGCATTTATCGCGGGGATATTTTATCTCTCTTTTTCATCGTCGAATATTACCGATGCTCAAATGGCGGAAATGCTCGATTCCATCACGAAATCGGGGCTTATGAAATTTTATCCCTTTGCCGCCATGTTTACGGCGGCTCTCGGGCTCGACCTCGGCTCTCTTGCGATATTCGTGGGAGCGAGCATTGCTTCGTTTGCCCTCGTATGCTTTGTTTTCGGCAGATTTTACGGCGAGCTGCATGATTTCTTCAATAAAAAGCAGACGGGCGGAAAATACAAGCTTTCCGCAAGCACGGGCAACGCACGCTCCGCGCTTTTCAGAAAGGAGATCTCGAGAGTATTTTCCTCGGGCATGATCCTTGTAAATGCCTGCTCGGGTGTTCTCATGCTTCTCGTTGTCGCCGTGGTGGCGCTGGTAAAGATGTCCTCCGTAGATGCCGAGACGGCAAAAAGTCTCAGTGAAGTTTTAGGGGTGATAGCTCCCTTTTTCTTGGGCATGATGGCAGGCATGAGCTGTACCACATGTTCCTCGATATCCCTCGAGGGCAGATGTATGCCCCTGCTGAAAAGCCTGCCGATCTCCTATGACGATATCATAAGGACGAAACTGAAGGTACATTTCGTCATTCTTTTCCCCGTCACGGCATTGGCATCGGTGTTGATTGCCGTCGCGCTGAAGTGCGATATCATAACGTCGGTATTCATGGTGCTTATCCCGCTTGCATTCTCGTATTTTTCGGGCGTATTCGGCATGCTCATGAATCTGAGAAAGTATAATATCGATTGGGAAAATGAGATGGTCGCAGTAAAGCAAGGTACCGCCGTGATGGTGACTATATTCTCATCCATGATAGTCGCCATGGTCGGAATGGCTCTTGGCTTCATATTCATCCTTGCGCTTTCCGTCCCGTCGCTGATTGTATTTTCGGCATTTTTCACGCTCCAGCTCATCGCCTGCGGAATCGTAACGTATCTTCTGAAGACGAAGGGAGAAAAGCTTCTTACCGCTGTAGGAGAATAAATAATCCTGACCGAAAGGAACAACATCATGACAAAGCAACCGAATCTGAGACTATGGTATGCGAAGCCCGCGCCGACCGTTTGCGATTATGATTATGCGCGTCAGAATGACAGCCCCGAGGCGGGCTGGGAAAAATGGTCTTTACCCTTGGGAAACGGTTACTTCGGAGCGAGCATTTTCGGCAGAACGGACAGAGAGCGTATTCAGATAACGGAAAACAGCCTTTGCAATCCGCCGCTCAGAGGTTCTCACTGGCGAGAGGGAAGCGGGGGCTTGCGCTCCTTCTGTGATATCATTCTGGATCTTGCTCATGAGAATGTGACCGACTACACACGCGAGCTTGATCTGGATGAGGCACTTGCAAAAGTCGAATATATCTGCGACGGCGTAAAATATACGCGCGAATATTTTGCTTCGTATCCCGACCGTGTGCTTGCCATAAAGCTCACCGCAAGCCGTAAAGGCGCACTTTCCTTCGACTGTTCGCTGTATGACCCCTTCCTGCGCGATTACTGCATCAAAGAAGGCGACGGCTGCGGCAAGTCAGCCATATTCTCGGGGGAGGGCAATACTCTTACCGAGAGCGGCGTTTCACACTATTACAATATTCTCTTCGAGGCACAGCTTGCCGTCATGAACAATGGTGGAGAGCTGAAAAACGACAACACTGTTATATCCGTTTCGGGAGCAGACAGTGCCGTGATCATCTTCACATGCGGCACAAATTATCAGATGGAGAGCCGCGTTTTCACGGAAAAAGACCCGAAAAAGAAGCTCGCTCCGTATCCGCATCCTCATGAGAAGCTCTGCTCTCTGATGCGTGCCGCCGTGGCGCTCGGCTATGATGAACTGAAAAAGCGTCATGAGGCGGATTTTACTGCCCTTTTCGGCAGAGTGCGCTTGGATTTCGACTGTGGTGTACCTGCCATGATGACGGACAAGCTTCTCGAAAATTACAAGAGCGACAGGGCAACCCCTGCCGAAAAACGGTATCTTGAGCTTCTGCTCTGTCAGTACGGCAGATATCTGCTTATCTCTTCTTCAAGAAAAGGTGCTTATCCCGCAAATCTTCAGGGCATCTGGGACGCATACGACAGCTCACCATGGGGAAGCCATTATCATCATAATAACAATGTGCAGATGAACTATTGGTGCGCCTGCATGGCAAATATAGCCGAAACCTTTGCCGCCTACAGCGACTACAGCGCGGCATATATGGCTGAGGCGCGTGCATGTGCCGATGAATATATCAGGAAGATCTCGCCGGAAAAGGCTCGTCCCGACGGAGAAAACGGCTGGATAATAGCGACAGGCGCTTCGCTCTATCATCTCGACCACGGTCTGGGAGACCGAAATAACCATTCCGGTCCCGGCACGGGCGGCTTTACCTCACTCCTTTTCTGGGATTATTACGATTATACCCGCGACAGGAGATATCTCGAGGGCGTGGTCTATCCCTATCTTCGCGATATGTCGCGCTGTCTGCTGAGCGCCGTTGAAAAGCGTGACGGCAAGTACCTTGCCAAGGTCTCGGCATCTCCCGAGCAGCAGGGAACCGACGGCAAATATTACGTTACGGTCGGATGTGCCTTTGATCAGCAGATGATATATGAAAATTACAGGCGGACGCTG
>URUL01000083.1 GCA_900551005.1 uncultured Ruminococcus sp.
AACGCTGACAGAGCCGAGGCGCTGAGCGCGCTTGGGTAAGGCGGGAACCTCTGCCGTATCGGCAGGCACGGAGCAAAGTCGAGCAGACAACCCGTGCATTTGAGCCTGTACTCCTGTCTTTGCCTGCGGTCGGACGATTCACTCGATATGTTCGCACAGGAGGGTATATATTGTTCGCGCTTTGGCAAAGCGGGAAATGACAGGGAGATTTCTAAGAGGGAACGGCTTAGATGACTTTTGGTACTTTTGGTCATGCAAAAGTACGTAAATCACAAAGCAATCCTTTCAGTCCTTCTCCGCTTTTTTGGCATATCGGCGGATAAGTTTTCATATGGCGGGTAAAATATGAAAACAAAGGAGGATATTCAAAAAATGAAAAAATATATTACTCGAATCTTTAGTATGCTTTTTGTATTCATTCTGATTTTCGCCTGCACATGCTCACTTTTTGCCGCATATGATTCTGTTGAAAAGGTTACCGTAACCGGAACAGGCACTGTTCTTATACCTGCAGACAGGATGACGCTCGGCTTCTGTATCGAAACGCATGCGTCAAGTGCAGACACGGCAAAGGAAAAGAACGATGCAGCGCTCTCCGCTATAAAGGAAGCCTTTCCTGATATCGCCGAGGAATCCTACTATAGCGAAAACGATCCGCGCTCGCGCAAGTATACCGTTTCGCGTTGCTTGCTGCTCACGTCTTCCAATGTTGGCTCCGCAGAAGAAATCATTGAAAAGCTCACGGAAAACGGCGCCACATCTGTCAATTGCATCTGTTACTCGGCAAGCGATATGAGCAGCTATGAAAAAGAGGCTCTGCGCCTCGCAATAGAAGATGCAAATTCCAAGGCAGAAGCCCTCGGGCTTTCACTGAAGCTCTCCGAGTTCAGTGATTACGGCTGTATGCGTGCATGCGATATGTCATGCATCGACACAGCGGGAAATATCCGTATCGAATGTAATATTTCGGCAGTATATACGCGAAAATAACGGTAAATATCAAAAAATATCGGCTTTCCCTCTTGCAAAATCAAAAAAACTGTGATATGATATAAAAAAGATAAGTAAAATGCTGTGAAAAAGCGGCGTTTGCCGATATATATGCGAAAAAGAGAGGCTTGTCACAGGCTGAAAGCAAGCCCGCATATGAGCAGATTGCCTTTCGCTTTGGAGCTTTTGTCGTGAAAATAAGTAGCGGCAGACGCAGGGCTTGCGTTACAAGCCGCAGAGTGCCCGCCTTTGCGGGAATTCGGGTGGTACCGCGGAATTCTATCTCCGTCCCTTTATCAGGGGCGGAGATTTTTATTTTTCCGTCTTATTTTCCCGCATATCAGGCATAAAGAAAAATAAATTATCAGAATCGGAGGAACATAACATGAAAAAACTGCTTGAAGAAATAAGAAAAAGAGCAAAAAGCGAGTTTGATTCCGGTGCCGATGCGGAAACCTTCCGCATCAAGTATCTCGGAAAAAAAGGCGAGCTTACGGCTGTGCTCCGTCAGATGGGTACGCTTTCCGCTGAAGAGCGCCCCGTGATAGGCGGACTTGCAAACGAAGTACGCGCCTATATTGAGGATCTCATTGCAAAAAAAGCCGCAGAGGTGAAATCCGCGGCAATCATGTCAAAGCTCGTATCGGAAAAGCTCGATGTCACAGTACCCGGTACTCCTGTAGCGTTTGGTCGCCGTCATCCGCTTTCGCAGACGGAAGAGCTGATGCGCGATGTATTTACGGGCATGGGCTTCACCATAGCGGAAGGCCCCGAAGTCGAATACGACTACTACAATTTCGAGGCGCTCAATCTGCCGAAAAATCATCCCGCACGCGATACGCAGGATACCTTCTATATCACAGATAATATACTGCTCCGCTCGCAGACATCTCCTGTACAGGTCCGTGCCATGGAGCAGAGCAAGCCGCCGATACGCATAATCTCCCCGGGCAGAGTTTACCGCGCCGACCCGGCGGATGCGACACATTCGCCTATCTTCCACCAGATGGAAGGTCTTGTAGTCGACAAGGGCATCACCATGGGCGATCTCAAGGCTACTCTCGAGCTTTTCGCGCAGAAAATGTTCGGTCCGGAGACGAAAATTCGCTTCCGTCCGCACCACTTCCCCTTCACAGAGCCTTCAGCCGAGGTCGATGTTTCGTGCTTTGTCTGCGGAGGAGAGGGATGCCGCGTATGTAAGGGAGAAGGCTGGATCGAGATACTCGGTGCCGGCATGGTACATCCCTTCGTACTTTCAAACTGCGGCATCGACCCGGAGGTTTATTCCGGCTTCGCATTCGGTATGGGCATAGAGAGAATCACCATGTGCCGCTACGGCATGGATGACCTCCGCCTGCTCTATGAAAACGATATGCGCTTCCTCAGCCAGTTCTGAAAGAAAGGTAGGTAAAAAGATATGATCTTATCAATGAAATGGCTTTCCGATTTTGTGGATTGCTCAAATATAGATATCAAGAAATATTGCGACAGAATGACGGACACGGGCTCCAAGGTCGAGGGCTATGAGCACATCGGAGATGAAATAGAAAACGTCCGCGTCGGTCTTATCAAGAAGATAGAGCAGCATCCTGATGCGGAACGCCTTGTCATCTGTCAAGTGGACATGGGCTCGCGCATGCTCCAGATAATAACAGCCGCAAAAAATGTTTTTGAGGGAGCTTATGTGCCCGTGGCAATGTCTCCCAAGGGAGAAAAAATGGTGGCAAAGCTCGCACATGGCGTTGAAATAACAACAAGCAAGCTCCGCGGTGCCGTTTCCGAAGGTATGTTCTGCTCCATAGATGAGCTGGGGCTCACACCTCACGATATGCCTTTTGCCGCCACAGACGGTATACTTATCCTCAATGATGAAGATCTCGACGGCAGAAGCTATGCCCCGGGTGATGATATCTGTGATGTTCTCGGCATGCGCGATACGGCTGTTGAGTTTGAAATAACACCCAACCGCCCCGATTGCCTTTCCGTCATAGGCCTTGCAAGAGAAAGCGCGGCAAGCTTCGATCTGCCTCTCAAGCTGAGTACACCTACTGTAAAGGAATCAGGCGATGATATAAAGAATTATCTTGATGTTTCTGTCTCCGATACAGAAAAATGCATGCGTTACAGCGCACGCGTGATCAAGAATGTCAAGATCGCTCCCTCACCGCTGTGGCTGAGAATGCGTTTGCGCGCAAGCGGTATTCGCCCTATCAATAATATCGTCGATATCACAAACTATGTCATGCTCGAATACGGCCAGCCGATGCACGCCTTCGATTATTCCTGCCTCACGGGCAAGAAGATAGATGTCCGCACGGCAGGCAATAAAGAGGAATTTGTTACGCTGGATGATGCAAAGCACGAGCTTACCTCTGATATGCTCGTCATAGCGGACAGCGTGCGTCCCGTCGCCATAGCAGGTGTCATGGGCGGTGCGAATAGCGAGATCGAAGATACGACGACTACCGTCGTTTTCGAATCTGCCGCTTTCCTCGGAAGCTCCGTTCGTACTACGGCAAAGAAGCTCAATATGCGCACGGAAAGCTCTGCCCGCTTTGAAAAAGGGCTCGACTGCGAGCAGACGGTAACCGCGCTGGAGCGTGCATGTGAGCTTGTCAATATGCTCGGTGCAGGCGAAGTCGTAAACGGCATGATAGACGTTTATCCGCATAAGAAGGAAATCGCCACCGTCAAATTCGAGCCGGAAAGAATGAACCGCTTTCTCGGTATCAATATCACAAGAGAAGAAATGGTAAAGATACTCGAAAAGCTCGATTTCAAGGTGGAAGGCGATGTTATCACTGTTCCCTCCTATCGGGACGATGTGCGCATGATGAACGATATCGCAGAAGAAATCGTGCGTATCTACGGCTACAATGAAATAGAATCCGGCGCGATGACCGTTCCCATGCTCGTAGGCGGACTCACAGCCGAGCAGAAATTCAAAAAGGATCTCCATGCGCTTCTCTGCGGTTTCGGTCTTTGGGAAATATGCACATATTCCTTCATGTCCGCAAAGCTCTATGATAAGATAGGGCTTGCCGCCGACGATCCGCGCAGAAAATCTGTTGAGATCATGAATCCTTTCGGTGAAGATACAAAGACGATGCGCACCATGGCACTGCCCTCCATGCTCTCCATACTCGAGCTGAACTGCAAAAACAAGAGCGCAGAGCATGTAGCTCTATATGAGCTTGCAAAGGTATTCGTCCCGCGTGAAAACGTTGTGACAAACATTCATGGGCTTGAGGGCGTTCTTCCCGACGAGAGAGTAAAGATAAGCATAGGACTTTATAACTCCGGCAGCTTTTATAAGATCAAAGGCATCTGCGAAGGCATACTCAAGTTTGCCGGCATAGAAAAAGTTTCCTTCAAGTCAAATGCAAATGAGCCTACCTTCCACTCCGGCAGATGCGCCGATATTTATACCTCTGATGGTGTTTGCCTCGGAACATTCGGTGAGCTCCATCCCGTCATAGCAAGAGAAAATTACGGTTTTGATGCTCCCGTCATGCTCGCGGAGCTTGACCTTGCCGAAATATTCAGCCATGCCAAGAAGGAATATAAGTACCGTCCGATACCGAAATTCCCCGCTACAACGAGAGACTTCTCATTCGTATGCGATAATGATATAGAAGTCGGCACGATAGAAGATGTCATGCGTTCAAGCGGCGTGAAGCTCATCGAAGAAATAAAGCTCTTCGATATATATAAGGGCACTCAGCTTCCCGAAGGAAAGAAGAGTGTTTCATTCTCCGTATCGCTTCGTGCTCCCGACCGTACACTCACAGTTGAAGAGGCAGATAAAGCGGCAAAGAAGATTCTGAGCACCATAGAGCATAAGCTCGGCATCACTATAAGAAAATAAAAGCTCCGAGGACAAAAAAGAACCTCAAAATCACAAAAATACACTTTTTCATAAAGAAAGCGGCAGACATGAAGCCCATGTCTGCCGCTTTTGCACTTTCTTTTTAGTTTGCCGTCACCATACGGTCAGCCTCTTCGTCAAGCTTCTTATTTCTGAAATAAAGTGCCACGTCTATGGCGATCTCCACGAAATTGAGCACATAGAAGAAAAAGCTGAGATAAAAGAGAAAACCGGAGCTGCCATCCACGGTCTGTATGGCCTTTCTCACAATACCGAAAGCATAGCCTATGAGAAGAAAGACCTCAAAGAAAAGGCTCTTTCCTTTTGCCGTGCGGGAAACAAAGGATTTTCTGATCGATATAGGCCATGAAAGCCCAAAGCAGAATATTGTTAAAACCTCAAATAAGTTTGTGAACATTGGTATATCCATTTTTTTGCTCCTTATGATAAAAATCTGTTGACATCTGTTTACATTTATATTATAATACCTTTGTTGCTATATGTAAAATATATAGTTTATATCATGTATATGTCATATTGATATGGAGATTTCTATGTATATCAGCTACGATTATTACAGATTTTTCTACTATGTTGCCAAATACGGCAGTTTCACGCAGGCGGCAGAAGCGCTTTATCATAATCAACCGAACCTGACGAGAGCAATCAAAAGCCTTGAAAACAGCCTGGGCTGTACCCTTTTCGTGCGTTCAAACAAAGGAGTAAAGCTCACCCCTGACGGCGAGCGGCTTTATGAGCATGTTTCCATCGCCTTCGAACATATAAACGCAGGCGAGGAAGAGCTTTCCATGAACAAAAGCCTGGAAAACGGAATCGTATCGATAGGTGCGAGTGAGATAGCACTGCGTTGCTTCCTTTTGCCTATTCTCAATGAATACCGTAGAAAATATCCCGGTATTCGGATAAAGATATCCAATCATTCAACGCCGCAGGCACTCTCGAGACTGAGGAGTGGTCTTGTGGACCTTGCGGTGATCACGACTCCGATGGATACCGGTGAGGATCTTGCCGAGAAAAAGCTCAAAAGCTTTTATGAAGTACCGATATGCGGTGACGCCTTCAGAGAGTTATGTGCCGACGGCGAGATAAGCCTGAAGGAGCTTTCGGAATATCCGCTGGTATCTTTGGGAGCCAAGACCTCCACCTATGAATTCTATCTGAAATATTTTCAGAAGCAAGGCATTGACTTTGCAGTAGATATTGAGGCGGCAACTGCCGATCAGATACTGCCGCTTGTGGTGCACAATCTCGGTATAGGCTTTGTACCCGAGGAGTTTTTGGAAGAACCTCAAATGAAGCCGGTCCACCGCATTGCGCTTGACACGCCTTTGCCCGAGCGTTCGGTCTCGCTTGTGAAAAAGCGATCCTCTGCGCTATCCTTACCCGCAAGAGAACTTGAAAAAATGATGCTTGAATACAACCAATAAAAAAACGGCTGCCTATTTTTCATAGGCAACCGTTTTTTATTTAGCTTAGAACAAAATAATCAAGAACTGCGATACGAGCACAACTGCAATCAGTGCGATCGGATACGTAGCCGCATATGCTGCAGCAACGTCCTCTGTTCCCGAAACGCCAATAAGCGTTCCGAGCGCAGGAGTAGAGGTCATACCGCCCGTAATCGAGCCGAGGCTGTTGAGCAGACTGAGCTTGAGCACGAACTTTGCAACAAGGAATCCGACTATGAGCGGAACGAGCGTCATGATGATTCCGTATACGAAGTACATCGGGTCGAAATTCTCAACAAACTCTGCACCGCCGGGGACACCCGCACCGACAAGGAAAAGGACAAGTCCGAACTCTCTGAAAAGCTTGAGAGTGCTGTCAGAAGGCATGATATTGACGCGACCGATACGGCTAAAGTGACCAAGCACCAAGCTTACCATCAGGCACCCGCCCGTCGTGGTGAGCGAGAAGCATGTTTCGCTGAGTCCTGCAGAGGAGAGCGGGATCTTTACCTGACCGATCACAGTGCCGAGGATAGCCGCGAGAGAAAATGCCGCAATGCCCATATGGTCGATATAAAATAGCTTGCCTGCAAAAGGCTTCTTTGTTTCCTCTTCCTTGATGACAAGCTTTGCTCTCTCCTCTTCCATATTTGCCTTTGTGATCTTGGGAATGATCTGAACAAAGAGAACAACGCCCACAACACCGAAGATATAAGCGATTCCATGACCGACGGACACGAGAGACATATACTCTGCCGCCACGGTAGCCTTCGCTGCCGAGAAGGCGGGAGTGGACGTGAGCGCACCCGAAAGGAGTCCGACGATCATCGCCACAAATCCGTCCTGATCCTTGATCGAGGAGCCGTATCCGATAACCTCGCCAAGACCTATACAGCCTACAGCAGCAAGACCGCCCGCGAGGATAATGACAACTCCGAGAAGCACATAGGATTTGAAGTTTCTCCTGAGGTTACCGAAGAATTTAGGTCCTGCAATAAAGCCGACCGAGGTAACAAAGAGAACGAGTCCGAGACTTTCGATAAGCGAAAATCCGGCGGAGAAATCATATGGCTTTGGCGAAGCGGAAAATACAAGCTGACCGATGTCGTTCACCTTGAAGAAGAGCGCGCCTGCAAGCAGTGCAATGATAAAGACACCCGCATCTCCGAGCGAGATACCCTTGATCGTGATTCTGCCGAGTGCATAGCCCAGCATAAGAACTGTGAATACAACAAACAGCAAGGTAGAAAGATTACTGATCGAAATAACACCACCGAATAAACTCATAGTGTAAACTCCTTTAACCGTCAACTTTGCGTGTGTAATCAGGAAGCAGCTTCGGAGAAACAGCCGCTGTCTTTATGCCTGCGGCTTCGCGTTCCGCATCAAATTTTGCTATATGCTCGAGAGTGAGCTTGCCGACCTCGACACTCTTTGCCTGTTCTGCCGCATTTTTACCTGCGCTTCTGCCGAAAACGATGATATCGAGAAGCGAATTGCCCATCAGACGGTTGCGTCCGTGGATTCCGCCGACAGCTTCGCCCGCTACATACAGGTTTTCAACGTTTGTCGTCATGCCGTTTACGTTTATATCAAGACCACCGTTCTGATAATGAAGCGTAGGATACACGAGGATCGGCTCCTTGCGTATATCTATGCCGTAACTTGCAAACATACGCATCATTGCGGGGATACGGCGCTCAATCGTGCCCTCACCGCCGATTTCTTCTATCATCGGCGTATCAAGCCATACTGCCTCGCCGCTTCCTGTATCGACACCTTCGCCGCGGTCCGAACATTCGCGGATAATGGAAGCCGCCGCAACATCGCGTGTCTCCAGAGGATGCATAAATACCTTGCCGTCACGGTTCACGAGTTTTGCGCCGAGAGAGCGTACCTTCACCGTTACGAGTGCGCCGAAGATCTCCTGAGGATAAGCCGCGCCTGACGGATGATACTGCAGCGT
>URUL01000084.1 GCA_900551005.1 uncultured Ruminococcus sp.
TACCGCCATTGACGCCTTGAAAACGACCGTAAGTGAGGATTATACCCATCCCGAGCTGGAGTGGGCAAAGGGAAGCCGCCTGATCATCATCACGGCACATCGGCGTGAGAATCTCGGCGAGCCGATGCACCGCATGTTTCGCGCGATCCGCCGTATCATAGAGCAGTATTCCGACATCAAGGCAATCTATCCGATTCATATGAACCCTGCCGTCAGACGGGCGGCGGATGAGGAGCTTTCGGGCTGTGACCGCATACACCTCATCGAACCGCTCGATGTGCTTGATTTTCATAACTTCCTTGCGCGCAGTTATCTGATACTGACCGACAGCGGCGGCATTCAGGAGGAAGCGCCGAGTCTCGGAAAGCCTGTTCTCGTCATGCGGGATACTACCGAGCGCCCCGAGGGAATCGAGGCGGGCACGCTCAGGATCGTCGGTACGGACGAGGAGAACATTTATCGGAATTTCAGGGAACTGCTTGAAAATAAAGACGCCTATTCTGCGATGGCGCACGCAAGCAACCCGTATGGCGACGGGCATGCGTGCCGACGGATCGCGGATATTTTGGAGCGAGAATAGAGCCGGCTTAGCGTGGCCGAAAGTCATCTGAGAGATTCCCTCTTAGACATCTCCCGCAAATATACGCTCAGTATCTCTTTTTGCCCTTTTCGTACTTTTCGGGCAGGCGCAAAGTACGTTGACTTATTGTTACTTTTTATCAAAGTGAGCATCATATCCTTTACCGACAAAAACAGCCTCCCGATTCCTCTTGGAAACCGGGAGGCTGCGTTGCTGTTTATTTTGCCGCCTGTGTCATTCGGACATCGATGACCATGTTACCGTGCTTTCGACAGGCTCATGCTCGGTGCAGTTTTGACGGATATAATCGATGAGGTTTTTTGATTTTTCGGCTCGGAAGAACGAGATACTTCCTTCTTCGCTATACCCGGCGGCGTAGGTATAAATGAGGACGTAGCCGTTATCAAAAACGACAAAGCGACTTCTTGCGGTGACATCGCTTTCGATATCTATTCTCGCATAATTCTTTGCTCCGGATATCGCTTTTGATATGGAATCGGCATCGGAGAGCGCTCTCGTTCCTTCGAGAGAGAGAAGCATATCGAAAAGCACCGCGGAATGCTCCGCATCCTTATCATAATAGGTGTAGCCCTTTTTCTCGCTGTAGAGAGAGAAGCCGCTGATGCCTGCATGGGTCTTTGCTACGGTTTTATCGAAATATTCCGTGAGCGTAGCCGCATCGATATCGGCAGTATATCGGTAATAAAAGTCCATGGAGCTTACCTCGCTTGCTTCAAGATACCGCAGGCAGACGGAAACCTCGGGTGAGATGCCTTTTATTTCATAGAGCACGGCTTTTTTGTAAGAGATATCCTCATCACGGTGTTCCATGAAAAGATGGTTATACTGCTTTACGGTGACCTCGCATATTTCATCTCCCACGAAAGCTTCATCTATGACCTTTCCGCTTTTATATGACGAATACGGCGAGTCTTGAATATCAAAGCGCCATGCGCTTACAAGCGCGATTTCATCATTATATATGCCGATGATGTCTTTTATTTCCGATATGCCTTTTGTCACCTCCGAATGATCAGGCTGATTTCCTACGATCATGGGTAGAGTGCAGATTACGAGCGCAAGGCAAGCGGCAACGGCACAAATTTTGGTGATAAAGCCGCGGTGGCTCTGCTTTTTTTTCGGTGCGGCTTCCGCTATGATGTCGTCATCCGCTTCGCCGATGGCTTCTGCCAATTTTATTTCTTTTTTCATATGCTGATTCCTTCTTTCTCCAGATATTCTTTCAGTCTTTTCCTGGTTCGCGAAAGTGTCATGGAAACGCCCGCCGAGGTGATCCCTGTTTCCCGTGCAATTTCCTTTACGGGACAGAAATACCAGTATCTTTGCATGAATATGATTCTCGTTTTCTTCGGCAGCAAACGCAGAAAGGCGTTAACCGCATTGCGCAGAGCCGTATTGTCGACGATATCGCCTTCCTCGCAGGGAATACATTCGCTGAGCTCATCGAGAGATAGCGGTAAGACATTTTCTCCGCGTTTTTTTGCTTTGGCATCACGCAGACGGTTGAGCGATACATTTCTCGTCAGTTTTCCGAGATAGGTAGCGAGGTTCTCGGGCTTTTGCGGCGGGATGCTGTTCCATGCGTCGACATATGCGTCGGAAACACATTCCTTTGCATCCTCCTCGCATGAGAGGATATTATATGCGATGGCATGGCAGTATCTGCCGTATTTTTTCTGCGTTTCTTCTATCGCGGATTCCGAGCGCAAAAAATACAGGTCTACTATAGCTTTGTCTTCCATTTTTTACCTCCGTGGGTCTTTTTTCGGATATCCTTCACCCCTATACACACAAAAGATATGTCAAAATTAACATACAAACCGAATTTTTCTCAAAAATATATAAAAAAAGCGTGCGGCGTTGTGTCACTCTCACAATTTGATGCACGTCAATTTTTTATTTTCCCGTATTTTTACGGGGATTTTATTTTTATATGCGGATGATCCTGACGGGAATGCCTTCTTTGATCGCGTATGAAATGGTATAGGAGGTACCGCGCGAGCGGCAGTCCCAGAAGGCGATCACATATTGCGAGCCGCGCACGATCTCTTCGTCTCGTATAAGCGGTGCTCTTTTCCCGTGTCTTTCGTAATCAGGTTCAAGCACCGTCATTTTCAGGTGATAACGCTCGGCATAGTCCTCGGCGAGCTTATCGGCACCGAGCGCGCCGCCGCTTATCAGCTCTGTGCAGTTGACGGGTATATACCGCTCAAGAAAAGCCATTGCCATATCATGAATTTTATCATATTCTATGCTACGCGAACCGACTACGGCTATTCGCAAGGCAAATCCCTCCTTTTCGGGCAAATCTGTTTTCTGTCAAAATAATTATATCAGATAAAAAATGACTTTTCAACGCTTTTATAAAAATAAATGGATACTTGCAAAAAAATTGTTACACATAAAAAAACGACGGCGTCGCAAATTAAATACAGCACAGAAATGTGCGAAATTCAAGGCAGAAATAAGGAAAAGCGAAATATGGCAAAAACAAAAGGCAGAAAGGCAGATTCGTTTTTTGCGCTTGCGCTGACAATATTATTTTTTCTTATGACGGGAACTTTTATAAATGAAAATCAAGGAAGTTTGCGGGCATATTCGGAGATGCCCGCGGCAAAAACCGGCGACATGATGATTGCAGGAGGTATCCCTTTCGGTGTGAAGCTGCATACAGACGGTGTACTCGTGGTGAACGTATGCGATGTGCGAAGCAGCACGGCAGGAAAACGTCCTGCGATGGATGCCGGCATTAAAAAAGGCGATATGATAGTATTGATAAACGGCGAAAAGATACAGTCAGGCGCGCAGGTCTGCAGGCTATGCGAGGAAAGCGGCGGCGAACCGATGAAGATCACGGTGATGCGGGCGGGTAAGAGCAAAACGCTCACCGTGGCACCCGAGAAAAATGCGGACGGAGAATACAAGCTCGGAATGTGGATAAAGGACAGCGCCGCGGGTATAGGAACGGTGACGTTTGTAGACCCGCAGACGTATATGTTCGGAGGTCTCGGACACGGAATATGCGAATCCTCGTCCGGCGGTCTTCTTCCCATATCATACGGTACGGTGGAAGACGTGGTGCTCTCGGGAATAAATATCGGAAAAGCAGGAGTCCCGGGAGAGCTGAAAGGATATTTCACAGGGGAAAAGACGGGCAAGCTGATAAAGAATACGTCAAGCGGTGTTTACGGTGCATACAGTGCCGTACCGCAGGAAATAAAGGATTCTCTCTATCCCGTAGGTTCGCGTAACGACGTACATGAGGGAAAGGCATATGTCATCTGTACGATCGATACAAGCGGGCGGAAGTCATATGAGATAGAGATATCGGCTATCAATTCGTCGGCGGACAGCAAGAATTTTACGGTCACCGTTACAGATGAGTCACTCATCGCAGCTACGGGCGGTATCGTTCAGGGCATGAGCGGCAGTCCCATTATTCAGGACGGAAAACTGGTCGGAGCCGTTACGCATGTGCTGATAGGCGATCCGAAATCCGGCTACGGAATTTTCATTGAAAATATGCTTGCCGATCTGTACAGTGCGGCGGGCATGGCGGCGTAAGCCATCATTTCATCGCGAAAAGACGCCAAAAGATACAAAAGTCAAAAATTCTCCCGTCGGTGCGTGCCGATACGGTAAAAATCAAGAAAAGGTTACAGAAACCGCCTTACCGTTATCGACGCGTACCGCGGCATTTTTATGGTAAACTTTATATCAATGAAAATGCCCGAAGTCGGGTATTTTCGGGACAAAAATGTCACAGATTCGTCTTTACGTGAGAAAGGATGGTAAAAATGACAAACAGCAGTCAGATCGCAAAATCTTACAGGGGAAACAAGGGGAGAAAACTACGCTATGGCAGGGAAGCATGGCGCTTCATACGCAGTTTTGTCCGTATTATCCTGTATATGGCGTCAGGTTTTTTCTTTTGCGCAGCAGAACTTCCTTTCGGTGCCCGCGTTCTCGGGATCGCCATGATATGCGGTGTCTCGAGAGGCGCGCTCGGAGTCACCTTCGGTATTGCGGCGCGGGCTTTTACGGAGTATTTCTATTCGCAGGATGAAGCGATGCTTGTTCCAGCAATCGCCTGTATTGCGGCGTGTGCCGTCAGGTATGCTTTCAGCTTCGCGGTAAAAGGAGCGGACGCGATAAGAAAGGAGGGAGGTCATGCGCTGACGCTCTGCGATTCCCTTTCGGTACGGTTGCTTCTCTCTGCGGTGACTGCTCTCGGAGGCGGCATAGCATCACTTATATATGTCGGCAGTACGTTTGAGAGCTACGATTTTCTTTCACTCTTCTTCTCGGCAGTCTCCGCCGTTGTATTCACGTTGCTTTTCAGTCTTGTTTTCGAAAAAAACTATAAGTTCACATCGCTTTACGATACGGGGACAGCGGCGCTCCTCTTTGCCATCGTGCTTTCCCTGCGCGAAATACATATATTCGGACTTTCCGTCGCCCTTATCGTCGGCTTTGCCGCCACGCTCTATATCGGATATTTCGGTCAGGCGGCAAGAGGCTGTGTTACGGGACTTTTGATAGGCATTGCCTGCGGTGGGATATACATTCCTCTTTTTGCCGTGGCGGGACTTGCCGCCGGAATATTCTTTTCGGCGAGCGTTTTGGTGGGAATAGCCGTGCCTGCGGGAGTATTTGCGATAGGCGCGATTCTCGGAGGAAATACGGATATTTCCTCATACATATATGAGATAGTGATAGGAAGCGTCATAATAGGAATCCCTGCCGCGATAGGTGCTTTGCCGGATATCTGCCTCTATCGGAAGGAGGGGGAACGGCTGAGCTGCCGTGATATCATCGCGCAGAAGAGAGAGGCGGACAATACGCGGCGCATAGAGGGCATCTCCGAAACGATGGGTTCGCTTTCCGATGTTCTCCGCGACCTCTCGGACAAGCTCCGCGTGCCCGACAGGGCTTCCGTGGAAAAGATGTGCCGCGATATATGGAGAAGCCACTGCTCCATGTGCGACGGAGGGTGCTCTCCGCTCGAGCTTTGCGGAGGGGACGGAACTTTCTTTGAAAAGTTTATCGCAAAGCTGATGAAGGGCGGCAGGATGACGCCCGAAAAGGTATCGGGGCTTGTCGGATGCAGCTGCAAAAGGCTCGATTATATCCTCGAAGATATAAACGCATGCGCCGCCAAGATGATAGGAGCGGCACTTACAAATGACAAGACGGGGATATTTGCTTTTGATTACGATATGGCGGCGCGCATACTTGCGGATACGGCGGCATATTCCGAGGGGATCTGTGTGCCCGACAGAGTACTGACGGAAAAGCTGAGGCGCGCTTTCCTGTCTGCAGGTCTTGCTCCTGAGAATGTCGTCGTATGCGGCACGCGAAAGAAATATATCGTAGCATGCGGAGGCGAGCTTTCGCGTTCGTCCGTCGGTGTGGAGGATATCCATGATATATGCGAGCGTATCTGCGGGGGACGTTTGTCTGCACCCGAATTTATCATCGAGAATGGGGAAACGGCGATGACGCTTTCCTCGCTTCCGCTGTATGAGGTGGAATATGCGGGCAGGCAGATGACAAAGGAAAACGAGGATTTCTGCGGAGACAGCGTATCCTTTGCCGAGAGCGACGAGGGATATTCGTATTGCTTCATCTGCGACGGAATGGGAAGCGGACGGGAGGCGGCGCTAACTGCGCGCATATGTCGAGTTTTTCTCGAGAAAATGCTTGCCTGCGGAAATAAGAAATCCACAACTCTCGAAATGCTGAATATGATAATAGCGGGGAAGGGAGTAGAATGTTTTGCCACCGTGGATCTGCTTGAGATAGATCTCATGCTCGGCACAGCTTCATTTATCAAGAGCGGTGCTACGCCATCATATGTGATACGCGGAGAGAGCATCTTCAAGATAGCAAGCTCGACGGCACCGATAGGCATCATGCCGCGGCTCGTCGCCGAGATGACGGAGTTTGATCTTCGTGACGGAGATATCATCGTGCTCTCCTCAGACGGTATCGCGGCAAATGACACGCCCGACGGCGACGGCGGACTTTGGCTCTCGGAGCTTCTTGAGCATGCCGACAAGAGCGATCTCGAATCCCTCGCCTCTGAAATTGCCGATGCCGCAAAGCTTCATGAGCAGCGAAGCGACGATATGACAGTAGAGCTGGTCCGCGTGAAAAGCATCATGCAAAATACTAAAAAAGCACTCGATAAGACAGCCCGTACGGTTGCTTGAAAAACGGAGAATTTCAGAGGATTTCGGAGAATTTCGGAAGAAAATCAAGATTTGGCAAGGTTAGAAGCGGCTTTTTTCGGGTTAATCATGAATAATTACGGCTAATTCCGATTTTTTTCAACTTTTTTAATAAAACCTATTGCATTTTACAGGTATATCTGCTATAATGCACTCGTGAATTATGAGATGCGGCAAAAATGGGGGGGTCCGATTGGGAGAAAAAGGTTTCCACTCGCCGTTTTTTCCGAGGGATTCCCTTGTGTTCGCACTCTCGCGTTCAAAATATTTTTTGATATTGTTCACGGCGCTTTTTTTGCACGGAAAATCATTTTTTCGTGCTTTTTTTGAAGCTTGGCGGCGAAAACTGTCGGTTATCTTTGAATTTTGTTTTCCCGTCCTGCGCGTAGGCGGGCGAAAGCCGGTGGGCGCGCAAAAATTTATTAAAAAGGTGAAAGTGAAAGAAGAAATGGACGAAACCAAGGTTATTATCAGCTTAAAGAACATTTCAAAAAGCTTCGACGACGAACAGGTACTGAAAAGTATTGACCTCGATATCCATGATAAGGAATTTGTGACGCTGCTCGGTCCTTCCGGCTGCGGAAAGACAACCACGCTCCGCATCATCGGCGGATTTGAATCCCCTGATGAAGGCGATGTCGTATTTATGGATAAAAAGGTGAACGATGTGCCGCCATATAAACGGTCGGTAAATACGGTTTTTCAGAAATATGCGCTTTTCCCGCATCTCGATGTATTCGAGAATATCGCTTTCGGTCTGCGCGTCGGAAAAGTGAAGGAAAAAGAAATCGTGGAGCGTGTAGAGGACATGCTCGCGCTTGTGAACCTGCGCGGCTTTGAGCGACGCAAGGTATCGACTCTCTCCGGCGGACAGCAGCAAAGAGTTGCCATTGCCCGCGCGCTCATCAATAATCCCCGCGTGCTTCTGCTCGACGAGCCGCTTGCCGCTCTCGATCTCAAGCTCCGCAAGGATATGCAGAACGAGCTTAAAAATATTCAGAAGCAGACCGGCATTACTTTTATCTACGTAACGCACGATCAGGAGGAAGCGCTCTCCATGTCGGATACCATAGTGGTCATGGCAAACGGAGAGATTCAGCAGATAGGCACGCCTACCGATATCTACAATGAGCCCGTAAATGCTTTCGTAGCCGATATTATCAGCGAATCCAATATTCTCGACGGCACTATGCCGGCAGACTATCTCGCAAAATTTGCAGGACATGAATTCAAGTGTCTCGATGCCGGCTTCGAAGCCGGTGAGAGTGTTGATATCGTTGTCCGCCCCGAAGATGTGGATATAGTGGCACCCGAAAAGGGAATGCTCTGCGGAACTGTCACGTCGGTGACATTCAAGGGCGTGCACTATGAGATAATCGTGGATATCGACGGATTCAAATGGATGATCCAGACCACGGCTT
>URUL01000085.1 GCA_900551005.1 uncultured Ruminococcus sp.
GGCAACGACTTCATCTATGCCGACGATTTCATGCGCTCGCAGGAAGAAGAAAACGAGCAGATGGGTATGTACGACGAGGACGAAAATCGCCTGTTCAAGAATACCGACACCAACGGGCGGTTTCATTCCGACTGGTGCAGCATGATTTATTCCCGGTTATTGCTGGCAAGAAATTTGCTAACAGATGATGGCGTTATCTTTATCAGCATTGATGATGGTGAAGTATCAAATCTTTCGGAGCTCTGTAATGAAATCTTTGGTGAAGCAAATTTCATTGCAGATTTGATTTGGCAGAAAAAATTCTCGCGTGCAAATGATGCAACCTATTTTTCAACAATGCATGATCATATTTTGTGCTATTGCAAGGCAAATGTACTGAGCAACGAAAAAGGGTGGGAAATTGGACTTCTTCCTCGCGGAGATGAAATACCTAATGGATACAGCAATCCAGATAATGACCCCCGAGGAGTGTGGACATCTGTCATACTATCAGCGAAGTCTGGTTCTCCCAGTCTCCTTTATGAGATTGAGACTCCAAGTGGAAGGAAAGTTACTCCACCGAGCGGGAGATATTGGAGTTGCAGTAAGGAAACATTCGAGAACTGGAAGGCTGATAATAGAATATGGTTTGGGGCAGACGGAAACGGTACGCCGCGTAAAAAAACATTTTTATCAGAGGTTCAACAAGGTTTACGCCCCAACACAATTCTTTTTCAGAATGAAGTTGGGAATAACCAGGAGGCAAAGCAGGAAACAAAAGCATTGTTCGATGGCATCGGGGTTTTTGATGGGCCGAAGCCTGTTAGATTGCTTTCTACTATTTTGCAAATAGCAAACACAAAAGAAGATTCTATTATTCTCGACTTCTTCTCCGGCTCCGCCACCACCGCTCATGCTGTCATGCAGCTCAATGCTGATGATGGTGGACACCGTAAGTTCATCATGGTGCAACTCCCCGAAAAGTGTGATGAAGCAAGCGAAGCCTATAAAGCAGGCTACAAAAACATCTGCGAAATCGGCAAGGAGCGCATTCGTCGTGCCGGGGAAAAGCTATTGCAGGATGTGACCTCTGGCAGAGGAAACTCAAAAGGCGAGGGCTGGGGATGTGGAATGCCAGTTACTCCCGAAGAACGTGCCTTTGCTATCAAAAACATTCTCGACATCGGTTTCCGTGTTCTCAAGCTGGACGATACCAACATGAAGGACGTCTACTATGCGCCGGATGATTACGATCAGGGGATGCTCGCGGGGCTGGAATCCAACATCAAGGATGACCGCACCGACCTCGACCTGCTGTTCGGCTGCCTGATTGACTGGGGTCTGCCGCTGTCCCTGCCCTACAAATCCGAGAAAATCGACGGCTGCACTGTCCATACCTACAATGACGGCGACCTGATCGCCTGCTTTGACGCGAATATTCCCGAAAGCGTGGTCAAAGAGATCGCCAAACGCAAGCCGCTCCGCGCCGTCTTCCGCGATTCCGGTTTTGCGTCCAGCCCGGAGAAGATCAACGTGTTCGAGATTTTCAAGCTCTATATGCCGGAGGACGCGGGCGACATTTCCAAGCGTGTAAAGGTCATTTAAGAAAGGAGCTTCACGATGAAGTTACAATTCAAACATCAGAAGTTCCAAGCGGATGCAGCAAAAGCAGTTGTTGACGTCTTTGCCGGACAGCCGTACCTCACGCCGACTTACATGATGGACAGAGGTTATGGTCAGCAAACGGTCACCGACGACGCGGATTTCACCGGTTGGCGCAATGAGCGCATTGTACCGGAGCTTTCCGACAATTCGATTTTGGAACATCTGCAAAAGGTGCAGCGTACCAATCAGATCAAGCCGTCGGATAAGCTGGAAGGTCGTTATAATCTGACGATTGAAATGGAAACCGGCGTCGGCAAGACCTATACCTACATCAAGACCATGTATGAGCTGAACAAGCACTACGGCTGGAGCAAGTTCATCGTGGTCGTGCCGAGCATTGCCATCCGCGAGGGCGTTTATAAGTCCTTTCAGGTGACGCAGGAGCATTTTGCGGAGGAATACGGCAAGAAAATCCGGTTCTTCATCTATAATTCTGCCCGGCTCACGGAAATCGACCGCTTTGCGTCGGACAGTGCCATCAATGTCATGATCATCAACTCTCAGGCGTTCAATGCCAAGGGTAAGGACGCGCGGCGCATTTACATGAAGCTGGATGAGTTCCGTTCTCGCCGCCCAATCGACATTATTGCAAAGACAAACCCGATTCTGATTATTGACGAGCCGCAGTCGGTCGAGGGCAAGCAGACAAAGGAGCGGTTGAAAGAGTTTTGCCCGCTGTTGACACTCCGCTACTCCGCAACCCATAAGTCGGACAGTATTTATAACATGGTCTATCGTCTTGATGCAATGGAGGCGTACAACAAACGGCTGGTCAAGAAGATCGCCGTCAAGGGCATCACGGAGTCCGGCAGTACGGCGACCGATGGCTTTGTCTATCTGGAAAGCATCAACCTTTCCAAAGCAGACCCCACAGCAACCATTCAGTTTGACTTCAAGGGTGTATCCGGCATTCGCAAGAAAACTGCTACAGTCGGTATTGGTTACAACCTCTATGATAATTCCGGCAGTTTGGATGAGTACAAGGTCGGCTTTGTGGTCAAGTCTATCGACGGACGCGACAACTCCGTAGAGTTCCTGAACGGTATCAAAATCTTTGCCGGAGATGTGATCGGTAAGGTCAGCGAAGACCAGCTCCGCCGCATTCAGATCCGCGAAACGATTCTTTCGCATATCGAGAGGGAGCGCCAGCTTTTTCATAAGGGTATCAAGGTTTTGTCACTGTTTTTCATCGACGAGGTGGCGAAGTACAAGCAGTATGATGAAGCGGGACAAGCATTCAACGGCATTTATGCCAATATGTTCGAGGAAGAGTACAACGACATTCTCAGCTCCATGCAGCGGGAAATCGGAGACGAGGACTACATACGGTATCTTGGCGCGATTTCTGCCCATGAAACGCACGCCGGATATTTTTCCGTGGATAAGAAAGGGCACTATGTCGATCAGGTGGCAGGAGACGATAAAAAGGAACAAACCTCCAACGATATTGACGCCTATGACCTGATCATGAAGAACAAGGAGCTGCTTCTGGATCGTGATCCGAAAAAGTCCCCGGTGCGTTTCATTTTCTCACACTCCGCACTGCGTGAAGGTTGGGACAATCCGAATGTGTTCCAGATCTGTACGCTGAAACAAAGCAACGCTGAGGTGCGCAAGCGGCAGGAAGTCGGTCGCGGTCTGCGTCTGTGCGTCAATCAGGACGGCGAGCGTATGGATACCAATGTTCTCGGCAATGATGTGCATTCTATCAATGTGCTGACCGTTATTGCCAGTGAGAGCTATGACAGCTTTGCAAAAGGCTTGCAAAGTGAGCTTGCCGATGCGGTTGCAGGACGCCCTGTGGCGGTTACTGCCGACCTCTTCAAGGGCAAGGTCATTGTGGATGCCAGAGGCAACGAACAGGTTGTGGACGGCGATACGGCGCAGGCAATTTATTTTGATTTGATTGTCAATGGCTATATTGACAAGAAAGGTGCACTGACCGATAAATATTACACCGACAAAGCAAACGGTGCGATTCAGGTTGCGGAGGAAGTGGCGGACAGCCGCGATTCTGTGATCAATATTCTTGATTCCGTCTATGACAGCCGCACTATGCAGCCGGAGAATGCTCGCGACAAGAATGTCGAGCTGCAAGTTGATCCCGAGAAGCTCGCCATGCCGGAGTTCAAAGCGCTCTGGAAGCGCATAAGCCCGAAATCCGTATATGTGGTTGATTTTGATACCGATGAGCTTGTAAATAAGGCGATTGCGTCCATCAACCGAAATCTCCATGTGCCGAAAATCTTCTTCAAAGTTGAAACCGGCGCGATGGATGAGATCAAGTCAAAGGACTCGCTTCTTGACGGAAGTGCATTCTCGAAGTCAAAGTCTTCTACTTATGACAGCAGCAAGCAAATCCGCGTGGGCAGCAGCGTGAAGTATGATCTGATCGGCAAGCTGGTCGGAGAGACCGGTTTGACGCGCAAAGCAATTGTTGCAATCCTGACCGGCATTGAGAAATCCGTTTTTGAGCAGTTCAAATTCAATCCGGAAGAATTCATTATCAAAGCAGCCGCCTTGATCAATGACGAAAAGGCAACCGCCATCATTCAGCATATCACCTACAATGTTTTGGACGAGCATTATGATACAGACATCTTTACCGAACCGACCATCAAGGGTAAGCTTGGAACGAACGCGATGAAAGCACAGCGGCATCTATACGATCATATCGTGTATGATTCCACAAACGAGCGTGATTTTGCTGCCGATTTGGACACCAACACAGATGTTGCGGTTTATGTGAAGCTGCCGGACAGCTTCTATATCGCAACGCCAGTAGGACACTATAATCCGGACTGGGCGATTGCCTTCTATGAAGGCTCTGTCAAGCACATCTATTTCGTTGCCGAAACGAAAGGCTCTATGTCCTCCATGCAGCTCCGGCTCATTGAGGAATCCAAAATACATTGTGCGCGGGAACATTTCAAAGCAATCAGCAACGGAAATGTAGTTTATGATGTGGTGGACAGCTATCAGAGTTTGCTTGATCTTGTGACCAAATAGGGACATCTACAAAAATCCGATTTGCTCCTCAAAGAATATCAAATGATTTTACAAGATAAGAGGAACAAGGTGTCATGATGCCACTTTGAAAACAGCAACAAAACCATCGGGAATTTTTCCCCGATGGCTTTTGTTTTCTCAAGATATTTAACCGTAAATAGACGCAATCACAACCTCTTCCGCACACGCTTTACAGTTGTTCATCTCCTGCACCCAGCGAAGAGAATCAGTGGCTTTTAGCTTTTCGTCAATGCCTCTTGCCTTGGCAAATTCGGCAGTCAGCCGCCTGACTGTTTCTTTTGCTTCCGCGTCAACCAAGTACAGATGTTCATTCAGCTTTCCGGTTGTTAAAAGCGTCGTGTATGTCCCTTTGCGGTGCGCTTTAATGAAAGCAAGGTACAGGTCACCATACTTTCCGATGGGATGATGTGTCTGTTCCGGCAAGGTAAGGTCCGGATAGAGGTACCCGCTTTCTTCGTGATAGGTTAATTGAATTTGTTTCATAATCGTTCCTCCTGCTTGTTTTATCACCTATACTATAACGCTTTTGAGCCGTTTTCGCAAATGTGCGGGAGCGGCTTTTTTCTGTCCTCAAAAATTTTGAGGATTTTTTCTTTTTGCAGGATAAAAATGCCTTGTTCATTGCGATTAATAGTTGGAAAGGCGAAGCCTATCTTTCTATACCAACAACAAGGAGGAGCAATATGCCAAGATTGCATCATTATTAGCCGCCGAAACCGAAAGAGCGGCTATGCCGTGTGAAAAACAAAAAGCACGGCAATCCTGTCCGCGCGACGAGTGCGGACAAGCGGCAGAGAATGGGAGTCTGCATTCGCAAACGGATACGAATGCGGCGAGGATTCTTTGCCGTCGGTAGTCCTGTGGACTACCGAAAAGGGGATCCAACGGGAACGGTTGGCACGGGAAGAAATGATGGATTTCATGAAAAGAGCATACACCTTTGTTGCCGAGAGAGTCAGAGAGGATAACATTGTATCCGCTGTCATTCATCTCGACGAAAAGACGCCGCATATGCATCTGTGCTTTGTCCCATTGACAAAGGATCATCGTCTGTGCGCGAAAGAAATTCTCGGCAACAGGACCCATCTGTCAAAATACTGGCAGGATGGGTTCTTTGAATATATGCACGAGCAGTATTCGCAACTGGAACGCGGAGAGCCTGCCGCAGAAACCAAACGAAAGCACATTCCGGTTTGGCTTTACAAGAAGGGAGAACATCTTGATCGGATGTATGGACAAGTCAAAGAGATATTGGACAATATCGGGATACTGAATGCCAAGGGAAAGTCCAAAGAGGCATTGGATCTTCTTCGTCAATGGTCGAAGGAGGGCGAGTATTTTTCCTCCAAGATCAAAGAGGTGACCGGGCATATCGACGGTTTGAATGCGGAAGTGAACAAGTGGCAATCCAAGTATAATTCCGAGCGCCGTATGGTAGAGCAGATGTCTGATTACAACAAGGCAGCCAATTCGACGATTGAAGAACAGGAATATGAGATCGGTCGTCTGATTCGGCAAAACGACCGCTACCGCGAGCTTTTGGACCGCATCCCGGATGAAATATACGAGGAGATTACAAATACGCGAAGCAAAAACAGAGATAGAGGAGAAAGATAAATGACGATACCAACAAAGGATAAAAACGAAAATGATCTGAAAATCCTGCTCGGAGAGAATAATTTGCAGGAAAATGAAGCGCAAACGCCGCACGCAATTGCACTTGCAAAACTGCACCCATTCCATGAGCATCCCTACAAGGTGGAGGATAACGATGAAATGGCAGAACTTTGTGAGAGTATCTGCACGCACGGGGTTTTGTCGCCCATTCTTGTTCGACCGACAGAGGACGGGGAATATGAAATTGTTTCCGGTCACAGGCGGGTATTTGCTTGCCGCAGGCTGGGACTTAAAGATGTCCCTGCTATTGTACAACCGATGACACAAGAGGAAGCAGTGCTGAAGATGGTGGACAGCAATCTGCACCGCGAACGGTTGTTGCCGTCCGAGAAAGCGTTTGCCTACAAAATGAAACTGGATGCGATCAAGCACAGAGGAAAAAGTTTGTCGCAAGTTGCGACAAAGTCAGATTCCGCAGCAGAAGTCGGTGCGGCAATGGGGGAAAGCCGGGATATGGTATTCCGCTATATCCGGCTGACAAATCTTGTCCCACCGCTTCTTGATATGGTGGATGAAGGCAAAATAGCATTGATGCCTGCCGAGCGGTTATCCTATCTGACCGAGGAAGAACAACTGGCGCTTGTGGACATCATGGAAGACCTTGAAGTAACACCGTCCCTGTCGCAAGCCGTCAAGTTAAAAGACCTCAGTGCATCACATCGGCTGGATCCCGATACGATGTATGAGGTCATGGAGAAACCGAAAGCGAATCAAAGAGAAACCGTCAAACTGGATGCTGACACGCTCCGTCGCTTCTTTCCGGATTATACACCGAAACAGATGGAAACCGCCATTCTGCGGATGCTGGAGGAAGCGGAAAGAGAACGCCAACGGCAGAAAATACTCCATAGATCAAGAGACGATGCGAGGTGATGCGATTGACAGTTTGGAAAATACTCAAATACAAAGTCAAATATTTTTTGAAAGAGGTTCTTCTGCTGTATATCTGGTTGCAACATGACCGGAGTGGAGAGTATAAGCCAAGGTCAAGTGTTCCACGGCACGAGATAGAAGCAATCGTTCATACCTTTTATCCGGCGATTGCGGCTTTCTTTGAATCGGAAGAAGGCAAGCGGGAGTACAAGGAGTGGAAGGCTAAACGGGAAGAACGAAAGGAAAAGAAAACACCTGCCGAACAGTCGGCATAACCAAAGCCCTTGCGGACAGTGGACATTCCACCGCCCGCAAGGGCTTCTTCTATTTCTTCGCATTGAAATTCGGATATTCAATAGAGACAAAAAATCCGAACGCCTCTCCTATTCGGAAAGTGTTCGGATTATTCGTATGTGGTCGGAGTGACAGGATTCGAACCTGCGGCATCGACGTCCCAAACGTCGCGCGCTACCAACTGCGCCACACCCCGATGTGTGAAAAATATTCGATTTTTAGTCAATTTCCGTAAGTGGTCAAATCTGTGGTCAAAACATTTTGTCGGTGTTTTTTTGAAAAGGCAAACGCCCGAAAAAGTCAGTATTTACAGGGGGTTTCGGACTTTTTGAAAACTCAGGGCAGGAAACCGCCTGCACGCTCCCAAAACTGGTGGGTAACCGTTACCCTACATCCCGGTATTCGGTTTTGGGGTTAAATCCGTAGGCGTTCAAATCAAAGGGACGCGGGACCCGGCGCTCCGGATCCGTTCGGCGAGGCGGCAGTAGCCGCCAAGAAGAAGTTTTTACGGCAAAGAGCCAACCCGGCCCCCCCCCAAAAAATTTTTACCAAGAAGGCAAAAAGGTCAAAAGTAAAGCCGCAGGAAATAAAAGGGAATGACATGACGTACCAAAAGGTTGGTAAAAAACAGATCATAAAAC
>URUL01000086.1 GCA_900551005.1 uncultured Ruminococcus sp.
ATTTCTAAGAGGGAACCTCTTAGATGACTTTTGGTACTTTTGGTCACGCAAAAGTACATGAAGTATAAGGTACTTTTCGCTTGTCCGAAAAGTACGAAAAGGACAAAAAGAGGAAGGCTTTCCTCTTTTGAACTCCTTCCGTATAAAAGAAACGGCGGGCGTGCATGAAGTCTGTGCGCTGACAGAGCCGAGGCGCTGAGCGCGCTTTGGCAGGTGGGAAATGACAGGGAGATTTCTAAGAGGGAACCTCTTAGATGACTTTTGGTACTTTTGGTCATACAAAAGTACATGAAGCACCTGTACTTTTCGCTTGCTTTTCGACAGTCTGAGAGCCTCGGCGCACGATGCGCCGAGGCTCTTTTTCTTTTTAAAAAAGCCGGATATTTTTCTGCGAAAAGTGCTGTTTTTTCTATAAAATAATTACAGAGAGCAGAGAACGCAATAAAAAACCGTGAAAAAAAGGGGGCTTTCTGTTTGTCATCTGCTTTCGAGCATATAGAGGAGCAGCTTTGCGGCTTCCGCACGGCTAAGGGCTTTTTCCGCCGACGTATCGGCAAAAACGCCGAGCGAGGCAAGAACATCTATCCCCTCCTGCGTTATCTCCGTCTTTTCATCGGCAAAAACGCAAACAGCATCATCTACGGAATATTTTTCGATTCCCGCTATCCTGCCGACAATCGTTGCCGCATGAGCGAGAGTTATGCTCTCGTTCGGTCTGAATACGGCACCGTCATCGGTATCAAAGCCATAGACCAGCTTCATTTCCTGCGCCTTGGCGATATATCTGCGCTGATATCCCGTAAATGAAGCGTCATCCGTGAAAAGGCTGGCAGCAGAAGCATCGCCCTGATCGATATCGGAAGCCCGCATCGCCATTATCAAAAAATCGGCTCGGCTTATCTCCTTTTCGGGAGAGAAGGTCCTCATATCTCCGAGCTTTTCACCCGTGAGAATATCATTCTCCGCGAGAATGACAGCCGCCATATGTGCGCTGTCGTTCTGCATATCGGAATACTCTATATCGAGTCTGTTCCTTTCCACCTGAATTTTTACGGTGGCAGGCGCGGATTCATTCCCATATTTGTCTACGGCAACAAACGTGAATTTATCCTTGCCGCGGAAATTTTCATCCGGCGTATATTTGATCTCGCCTGCACTTCTGTCAAGCAAGGTCACATTGCCGTGACGTGCGTTTTTCGTGATATGAAACGTCACCTCGTCCTCATCGGGATCGCTTGCGGCAAGGGAGGCGAAAACGGCGATATTTTCCTTTGCGGCAAGCTCATCTGCCTTTGCCACAGGAGCAAAATTCAGCTTTTCCATGGGAATTACGGCACATTCAAAGGAGCTTTCATAGCCGCTTTCGATGAGACGGAAGCGGAAGGTCGCTTCCTCTCCTCCACTCGGCACAAAGACAAGCTCCTCGAATTCCTCTCTTGTGATGATCTGTCCGGGCAGAACATCAGCTTCTCCGAGCTTGAGCGTACCCGCCTCGGATGACGGCAATTCCGTTATGACGGCGGAGCCTGCCTGCACGCCGAGCACACTGTCAAAATCATATGCGGTGAAATGCGCGGCATTCTCACCGATACAGGTTTTTATCAGTCTTGTTTCATTCTGCATGACCGATATTGCAGGAGAAAGCAGATCGGCGGCAGATAGGGAAAGGCACATTAGCATGACCAGTAGGAAAACCGTCAGTAAAATGTTGATTTTCTTCATTCTTTAAATCTTCCTTTCAGAAATTTTCCGCTTCATGCGGATGATGCTAATATTTTTACCTGACTTTTCCTCTTTTATAAGTAAAAGCTCAATTATTTTTGTCTGCTATTGAAATCAAAGAGAAAATATGGTATACTGAGATCAATAGATCCGCCGGATGGCGCAGCTTTGAGGTTTTATGAAAATGAGTAAAAAATCAAGTAAAAATCTTTTTGAATTTCTGAGGTATGCCATTGTCGGCGGTGTTGCGGCACTGATCGATATGGGCGTGCTTGCACTTTTCAAAGAGGTTGTTTTCGGCGGAAGCGAAAAGGTTTCCGTTATTATTCTCTCTACTACAGCGGGATTTTTTGCGGGCCTTGCCGTAAACTTTATCCTGTCGCGCATTTTTGTCTTTACTTCTGAGGAACAGCACAGCAAGGACAAGGGCTGGAAGGGCTTCCTGCTCTATGCTCTTGTCGGTGCCATAGGCTATGGGCTGACCGTACTGCTCATGTGGGTCGGCACAAACATAACGGGCAGAGCCGGTTTCTGGTATCTGCTTGTCAACTGCGTGGTGAAAGGAATCGTCCTCATCTGGAACTATGTGGGAAGAAAGATCCTCGTTTACAGAGGCAAATGAGAGTTTTTCCCCCGAGAAAAAGAAGATTCGCTCTGTATCTGAATGAAATTTGCCTCATGCCATATAATAAAACCGAAAGGAAGAAGAAAACATGGAAAAGAAAACAGCCATTATCATCGGTGCGGGTCCTGCCGGACTTACCGCAGCATACAAATTGCTCACGGAAACCGATATAAAACCGATCATCCTGGAAGAATCGGAATATATCGGCGGCATTTCGCGCACGGCGCAGTACGGCGGAAACCGCATGGATATAGGCGGTCACCGCTTCTTCACGAAGATAGACGAAGTCAATGAGCTGTGGGAGCATTTCATGCCGATGCAGGGAGCGCCGTCAAAGGATGACATAATTCTCGGCAATGAAAAGACGCTCTCGGAGGGCGGCCCTGACCCGGAAAAAACAGACAAGGTCATGCTTTCCCGCCGCAGAGTTTCCCGCATATATTACCTGCATAAGTTTTTCGACTATCCCATTTCCATGAAGGCCGAGACCTTTAAAAACATGGGCTTCGGCAGAACGGTCAAGGCGGGCGTCGGTTATGTATGGTCGAGCATCTTCAAGAAAAAAGAGGATTCCCTGCGTAATTTCTATATCAACCGCTTCGGCAAGCCGCTCTATGAAATGTTCTTCGAGGATTATACCGAGAAGCTCTGGGGAGTCAATCCCTCGGAGATACCCGCTGACTGGGGTGCACAGCGGGTAAAGGGGCTTTCGCTCATGAAAGCCGTTTTGTCGGCGCTGACAAAGCCCTTCAAAAAGAAGGACGGCAAGGTGTAGACGTCTCACATCGAGGAAATATCCTATACGAAAAAAGGACCGGGGCAGCTCTATGAAGCGATGGCAGACGAGATCCGTGCGCTCGGAGGAGAGATCATACTAAATTCCCGCGTGATGAAAATCGAGACAGACGGACATGAAATAAAAAGCGTTACCGCCGAGGAAAAAGACGGCGAAAAATCTTACGGCGGTGATGTTTTCTTCTCTACCATGCCGATAAAGGATCTTGTTTGCGGCATGGGAAGCGTTGTGCCCGAGGATGTCCGCGATATCGCCGTAAATCTTCCCTATCGCGATTTCATGACGGTGGGACTCCTCGTCAACAAACTGAAAATAAAAAACAAAACAAAATTCAGAACCGTGGGCGATATCGTTCCCGACTGCTGGATATATATTCAGGAGCGCGAGGTCAAGCTCGGCAGACTCCAGATATTCAATAACTGGTCGCCCTATATGGTGCAGGATTTTGAAAACACCGTATGGATCGGTCTGGAATATTTCTGCAACGAGGGCGACGAATACTGGAATATGAGTGACGGCGATTTTATTGCCTTCGCCACGGATGAGCTTGCAAAGATCGGCGTTATCGACAAAGAAGATGTGCTCGACAGCGTCCGCATAAAGGTAAAGAAGGCTTATCCCGCATATTTCGGCACATACAATCAATTTGACAAGGTCCGCACATATCTGGACGGCATAGAAAACCTCTGGTGCCTCGGCAGAAACGGTCAGCACCGCTATAACAATATGGATCACTCCATAATGACGGCGATAGAAGCCGTCCGTGCCGTTGCCTCGGGAAAAAGCTCCAAGGCAGATGTCTGGGGCGTAAACACGGAAAAAGAATATCATGAGGAGAAATCTGGAAATGGAAAATGATATCGAAATAAGAGAAGAAAAAGCTCATTTTTCTCTCGACAGAGAAAAGCTGCGCAAAATTTCCGCGATAGTATTTCCGTTGCTTCTCATTTTCCTTTCGTTTGCACTCGTGATCTATTATATTCTCGGACCTGCCGAGGGATATTTTCATTCCGACTGCACCGATACCATCTTATGGGCACAGGCAACATATGATTCGGGAAAGCTCATAAGCGACAATTTCCATTATGCGGCATTGCTTCCCTTCGGCGGAAATCTGCTGATGCTCCCGTTTATTCCGATATTCGGCGTATCGATGACGACGCATAATATAGCCATGGTGCTTTTTGCCCTGCTTTTCTTTCTCTCGCTTTATGCGCTTGCGCGCTCGCTCGGCTATGATCTCGCAAAAACCTCCGTACTGATATTTACCGTGACTCTCGTTCTCTCGGGTAGCGACAAGCTCCGCGAAATAATGTGGGGTCATATCATATATTACAGTCTCGGGCTTCTTTTCCTTGCCTTCGGGCTTTCTCTTGTCAACAAGATCCCGCAGGACAGCGGGCTTTTCTCGGAAAAAAGCCGCCGTGCAAAGGATATCATTCTCATAGCGGGGCTTTTCGTCTTTTCCGCCGCAACGGCGACAAACGGCATGCAGTCGATAGTGACATATATACTGCCTGTTGTCGGCGCACTTATTCTGGAGCGAATCTTCGCGACGGCAGAGGAAAAATCTCTCATGCAGATAAGGCTTACCAACAGCTTTATCCTCATCGCCGTTTTTCTCTCGTCTACGATAGTCGGGCTTCTCATACTGAAGCTCATATCCGGCGGCGTGGAAGCCGGCTATGCAAACGCTTATTCCGGTTATTCTGCCATGTCCTCATGGAAAGACAATCTGCTCAAATTCGGCGGGGATTGGCTTTCGCTTATCGGCGTAAAGGTTGCGGACGGCGATACGCTTATGAGTATCAGCTCGATAGGCAATCTGATACGGATATTTACAGGGCTTTTCATACTCGTATTTCCCGTGATAGGCGCATGCCTCTATAAAAAACTGGAATCGCGCGGCGCAAGGCTCGTGCTTCTCGCGCATTTCGTTCAGAGTGCGCTGATTCTTTTCGCATATATTTGCGGCAGGCTCAATTCCGCAAACTGGAGACTCACTCCCATGCTCGGCTCGGCAGTGATCGCATCTGTCGTCTGCGCATGCGAATTGATCAAGCCGCAGGGCTTCTCGCTCGTATCGAAGCGCTTTGCCGCGCTTTCGCTATGTCTGCTCTGTCTTGCACCTACGGTTTCTGCCCTGCAGATAGCCAAGATGCCCGCAAACTACGGCAGAGACAATGACCTGCACAGAATTGCCGACGAGCTCGAGAAAAGGGGGCTGACATACGGTTATGCGGATTTCTGGAAAGCACAGGCGGTGACGGTGCTTTCGGATTCAAAGGTAAAAGTACGAAACATCCGGATAAGTGACGGCAAAATCTCCAAATACACCTATCAGTCGGAATATACGTGGTTTGACGACCAGCCTGATACGGAAAAATATTTCATCCTTCTTTCGGATTATGAATATTCGCTTTTGCAATTTAATCTTATTCTTGAGCATCCGACCGCTACCACACAAACTATAGATGGATATAAAATATTGATCTTGCCATATAATCCGTTCACTAAAGGAGAATAACAGATGGAAGAAAAGAAAAGAGTTGTAATAACAAAAAAGACACGGCTTAAAAACATCGAAAAGGCAAAGGTCCTCCGCCTGAAAAACGAGCTTCCGTACAGTGACGGTCAGATAATAAGCAAAACTCTCGTGCAAAACAGCGCCGTGAGCATAACGCTTTTCTCTTTTGACAAGGATGAGGAGATAAGCACGCATGAATCCGGCGGCGATGCTTTTGTGACATGTCTTGACGGGATAGGGCTTATCACGATCGACGGAAAAGACTACGAGCTGCGGGAAGGCGAAGGTATCGTGATGCCGGCGCATCATCCGCATGCCGTACGCGGCAAGGAACGCTTCAAAATGATGCTGACGGTTGTATTTTAAAATTGCCATCTTTCCAAAAAAGATTTATATTTTCGGTTAACAGCCGAAAAGACACAAGCTCTCTGCTTTTTATGGCCGAGGGCTTTTGTCTTTTTTGCGATATAAAATAAACTTTGAGCTTTTTTTCCTGACATCTTGACATATTGATTCATTTTTATTATAATAGTATTTGTATTATAATGACAATGGGCAATCATTGCTTAAAGATACAAATTTATCACACAGAAAAAGGAGGTGTACAATTTGCAGTATATTTGGTATGTCGTCGTAGGTGTAGCAGCTCTGGCTCTCGGTATCCTTTTCGGTATTCTGATACGAAAAAGCGTTGCCGAATCAAAGATAAAGAGCGCAGAGGCTGAGGCTAAACGAATCGTTGATGATGCTGTGAAAACAGCAGAAGCCCGTAAAAAGGAAATCCTCGTGGAAGCCAAAGAAGATATACTTAAGGCGAAAACCGAAGCTGAACGTGAAAACAAAGAGCGCAGACAGGAGCTTATCCGTCTCGAAAACCGTGCTCTTTCCAAAGAAGAAACGCTGGACAGAAAGCTGGAAAATTACGAAAGACGTTCGGAAGCCCTTGATAAAAAGCTCAAGGATGCGGAGAAATCCGCCGAGGCTGCCGAGCAGCTCAAGGCAGACCAGCTTGCCAAGCTCGAAGAAATTGCAGGATATACGGTGGAAGCGGCAAAAGAAGAGCTTGTTTCCAGAATAGAATCCGATGCAAAGCGTGAAGCTGCGGTTCGTATAACGCAAATTGAAAGTCGGCTCAAGGATGAAGCCGATACAAAAGCAAAAAATATTATTTCTCTTGCCATACAGCGTCTTTCTTCCGATACGGTATCGGAAACGACTGTTTCCGTCGTTCCTCTTCCCAGCGATGAAATGAAAGGCAGAATTATAGGCAGAGAAGGCAGAAACATTCATAAGATTGAAACACTCACGGGAGTCGATCTGATCATAGATGACACTCCTGAAGCCATTACTCTCTCATGCTTTGACCCGATCCGCCGTGAGGTCGCCAGATTAACTCTCGAAAAGCTTATTGCAGACGGACGTATTCATCCGTCCAGAATCGAAGAGACAGTCGAAAAATCACGCAATGAAGTTGAAGCGATGATAAAGCAGGCCGGCGAAAGAGCTACCTTTGAAGTCGGTGTAAACGGACTTCATCCCGATCTCGTCCGCTTCCTCGGCAGACTCAAATTCCGTACAAGCTACGGTCAGAATGTTCTTAATCATTCCATTGAAGTTGCTCACCTCTGCGGCATGATTGCAAGCGAGCTCGGCGTTGATACCGTTCTCGCAAAACGTGCCGGTTTGCTCCATGATATCGGCAAGGCACTCACACAGGAGGTCGAAGGCTCGCACATCCAGCTCGGTGTTGAAATCGCAAAGAAATATAAGGAAAACAAAGCCATTTTGCATGCGATCGAAGCGCATCACGGCGATGTTGAACCGCAGACGATCGTTGCCGTTATCGTCCAGGCTGCAGATGCCATTTCAGCTGCCCGTCCCGGCGCACGCCGCGAGGATCTTGAGAGCTATATCAAGCGTCTCCAGCGTCTGGAAGAGATTTCAAACAGCTTCCCCGGCGTCGAGAAATCCTATGCCGTTCAGGCAGGAAGAGAGATCCGCATAATGGTCAAACCCGAGCAGATAAACGACGATCAGATGATCATCGTAGCTCGCGATATCGTAAAGAAAATAGAAGAAGAGCTTGAATATCCCGGTCAGATCAAGGTAAACGTGATTCGCGAGAGTCGCGCTATCGAATATGCAAAATAATTTCCGATAAAGACAAATAAAAGGATGCTGCTGCAAGGTAGCATCCTTTTATTCTTATTTTTTAAGTATTATGATAAATTGTGTAATGATCACTTTATATGAAAAGTACCAAAAAGCACAAGGTACTTTTCGCCTGTCCGAAAAGTACGAAAAGGACAAAAAGAGGAAGGCTTTCCTCTTTTGAACTCCTTCCGCATA
>URUL01000087.1 GCA_900551005.1 uncultured Ruminococcus sp.
GCCACGCCCAAAGCCCCCAACGCCCATCAGCCCCCCTCAGAGCTTACCCATCTCCGCATCGCTCGCCGTGTAGTCGGCAACCGAAACGCCACTTTGCACGGCAAAAAAGTACATCACTATCGTGCCTGCAAGCGAGATGGCGGTCGATATCACGCCGTTGAACATAATAAACGGAGGTGTTCCGTAAGTGTACTTCGATTCTTCCGCGTATTCGTTCATCCACCGTGCGAACATTCTTTTTTCACTGCCCGATAGCTTGATCTTCTGTACGCCCGTTATGATCTGATAGGTCATACCGCTCATCTTGCCCGAAAGCTCCATCTGCTTTTTGCTGATCTTCATCTGCGCAAGCGAACTGACGATGGAAAATGCCAGCGTGACAAGCGTGATGCACAGCGCGGGAATCACAAGCTCTTTGGCATATACAAAAATCTGCGTGATATATACAAGAGAGAAAATCGAAGTCAATCCGGTAGAAAGGAAGGTCTGCACCAGCGTCTGGCAGAGTGAGCCGATATATTGCGCCCTTGAAGTGATCTCGCCCGAGCTGTAATTCTTGAAAAAATCTGCGGGAAGCGAGAGTATTCTCGCCATGGTTGCCGCCTGAACCGATACATTCATCTCGGTATTGATCCGATTCATCAGCAGGGACTTGATCCCGCCTATCATAAGTAAACTCAGGCTTGTACAGACGTAAAGCACGGCGATGGATAATAACAGTCTCGCGCTTCCGCTTTCAAGTACGTCCGAGAAGAGAATTTTTGTGATTTTCGGCGTGATCATTCCGACAAAGGTTGTGCTAAGCGTAAGAAATACAATGGAGACTTTTGTGGACAGCGAAGTGCTGCCTGATATGTACAGCATTAAATCGCGTATGCCGATTTTTCTGAGCGGAAAAGGCTTATAGAAACAGTACGCGTCCTCTTCCAAAAGCTCCTGCGTTTTGCGACCCAGCCTTACCCTTTTTTGCGTAGTCGGGTCGAAAAATCCGTATAGCCCCAACTTATCGGGCAGAAGCGCCACCGCCTCTCCCGTCTTTAATTTTCCGAGCATTGCGCCCGAGGCGTTCTTATACCAATTTTTCTCCAACTTTACCGGACGGTACATGATTCCGTGTGGGCGGAAAAGGTACTCCATCTGATCATTCAGATCTTTGATCTCGGGAGGAATTTCCCGCGATTTAATATGGAAGAAAGCAAGTATCCCATCGAGCACACCTTTGATCTTTTCCCTGTCGTCCCCGAAGGAAAAACCTTTCTTTCCTTTTATAATTGCAGATATGTTCTTCAGCGAATCGTCAAGTGCCTCGTTGTCGCTGTCGCGCCGCATCTTTATCTGTTCTTCAAACCATCCCATGCGATACTCCTTTAATCGTTGGATACCAGCTGTGTATATTTGCCGCCCTTGGCGTATAATTCCTCGTGCGTACCTCGCTCCACAGTCACACCGTGGTCAAGCACGATGATCTCATCACAATCTCGTATGGTGGAGAGTCTGTGCGCTACAACGATGCAGGTGATTCCTCTGTCTTTCACGGCTTTGACAAGGTCGTATTCGGTCTTGGCGTCAAGCGCGCTCGTCGCTTCGTCCAGAATGATGATCGACGGGTCTTGTGCAAGAACTCTTGCGATTTCGAGTCTTTGACGCTGACCGCCCGAAAAATCCTTGCCGCCCTCTGCGATGCGATAATTGTAACCGCCGTCACGGCGCATGATCTCCTCGTGCAGCTGTGAGTCGCGTGCCGCCATGATCATTTCAAAGTCCTCGATAGAGTTGTCCCACATTTTTATATTTTCGGCAATCGTGCCTTCAAAAAGAGCGATCTCCTGGTCGACAACGGCGAGCGAGCCGGTAAATACATCTCGGTCTATTTCCGAGAGGTGTTTGCCGTCGTATAGAATTTCTCCGCTCCAAGGCTGATAAAGCCCCGAAACCAACTTTGATATGGTTGATTTTCCGCAACCCGAAGTGCCGACAAGCGCGACTCTTTGCCCCGGTTTTACGGTTAGGCTGAAATCCCTGATGACAGGCTCGGAAAGGCGTGAATAACCAAACGTTACATTCTTCAGTTCAATCGTACCCTTGAGTTTGCTGAAATTCTCTTCTTTGACTTCCGTCTTGTAGCAATCGTCCTCACGGTACTCCATGACGTCCTCGACGCGCTCCATCTGCGTGCGCATTTCCTGTATTGTCTGACCTGCGGATATAAAGGTGGTAGCCGGTGCGCTGAAGGAAGAAAGTACTCCCTGAAACGCCATGATCATACCGACGGTAAAAGTCCCCTCCATTGCAAACCATACGCCGAGTGTCAGGACAACAATTCCCGTTATTGTTGAAACGACGGAAGGTATCATTCCGAGATACTGATTTATCTTTGCGTACTTGACCTTCTGCGCATTGACACTCGCCTGATAGCCTGCCCATCTTTCGAAAAATCCGTTTTCCGCACCGCTTGCCTTGATGGTCTCTATCATTTCCACTCCGGCGACGGTTGCTCCTGCCAACTTGCCTGCATCACGCATGGAAACGCGGGTGATATTGACGCGCTTTTTGGATATGATACTTGACATCCACGCATTGATCACGAGCGACGAGAGACCTACGAGCGTGAGAACCCAGCTGTACCGTATCATAACGACGAGATAAAACACCATCATGATCGCGTTCAGCGCGAGAGGCGCGAAGGTATTGACCACGCTGTTGGCAATGCCGGCGTTGGACCCCTGCCTGCCCTGAATATCGCCCGCAAGTCTTTGGGAGAAGAATTCCATCGGCAGGTGCAGTACCTTCCACAGGAACGTGGAACTGCCCACAGTAGCAAGTTTGCCATTGATTCTGTTGCTGTAATAGGTTTCAAGAGCAGAAATGACGAGTTGAAGTGCCGACATTGCCGACAGTGCGATAAGAAAAGGATAGAACCAATCGGGACTTTCATGCGTCAGGAGGCGGTCCATAAAAATTCGGGAAAACGCCGGCGTGATCACCCCGATCAGCGCAGAAATGAGGGTCGTAAACACGACAAACGCAACCGCCACCTTAGCTCCGTTCAACCGTTTTACGGCAAAAGAGAGGACGCTTTTCCTCTTTCCGGAGGGAACAAAGTTTTCGTTCGGTTCAAACATCAAGCAGATGCCTGTAAACGACTTGTCGAAGGTCTCCATGGACACGGTATAATTGCCCTTGGCGGGGTCGTTGATGACAGCCTTTTTTCCCTTGAATCCGTCAAGCACGACAAAGTGATTGAAATTCCAATGAATGATGCAAGGAAACTTTCCGTTTTTTTTCAGGTCATCCGGCTCATACCGGTACCCCTTTGCGGTAAAACCGTAGCTTCTGGCGGCAACGAGAAGATTTTTCGCATTCGCACCGTCGCGCGACACGCCGCAATCGACACGGATCTGTTCAAGCGGTATCCATTTGTTGTAATACGCGCAAATCATCGCAAGGGACGCCGCGCCGCACTCCAGCGCTTCCATCTGCATGACGACGGGAACTTTGGCTACGCCTTTCGTGAGCGGACGTTTGATTTTAACCTTTTTATTATTTTCCATACGTCGCCTCAGTTAAATACAAAATACAACGGTGACACACTGTCAGTGACGATCTGTGCCTTATACGCTCCGTCCGGCATATTTCCGTCTATTTGCACGATGTATACCCATTCTCCAATACTCAGCTCCCCTGTGTGTCTTGCGTATTCACTGATTTCTTCGGTAACCGACACAGGTTGCGAGCTCACCGATGTGACTTTATAAGTCTCGTCCCCTATGTATACACTCATATTTTCTTTGACAGCGGATAAATCATTCTCTTTTACATACAGTACCGTCTGTCCGTCCTGACTAACCGCCGCAACAGGCAATTTCGTTTCGAGTTTTCCGAAAACGCCCCAAACGCAAACGCCGATGAGCAGGATCACGATTGCCGCGAGTGCCATCCACACGCCGGGATTGGTGACCTTTATGTAATCGTTCAACTGTTCAGGCGACGACATTCTGTCAATGCTTTTTTTTCGGAAGATTTTATCGTTCATATCTTGGCTCCTTTATAAATGATTTGATTTTTATTATGCTCCTTGTGCCAGTGCCTTTTCCAATGACGCTTTTGTTAACGGTTCTTCTATGATCCCGGTAACCTCGTCAGGAGTCAAAAATGGAAAATCGTTTATCTCTCCACTCGGCACGATAAGATAGGACAATACTCCCGGATGTTCCTGTCTGACAAACCGGATCAACTCCACTCCGCCCATTCTTTTCATATTAACATCTGCAAATAGTATGTCAAAGTTATGATTAAACGAATATTTGCCCGCCATAAGCGAGTCGGTCTCACGAATAATGTTGGCATTCGGAAGTATACTCGATAATCCGTTGCACAATCTCTCCAGCATAGTAGAGTTGTTGCTGACTGCAAGTATGGTCATTTTGGTCTCCTTTTGAATATAAAAACATCTTTTATTTTTCTCTTTTTTCAAAGAGCCTATATGATAATCATCTTTCTCGAAGGAATATTTTGGTGGTTGATATAAAATAATGTATCATCTCTTTATGCTCATAAGAACTACACCGATACATATAGTCAGATCACTCTTTCGTTAAGCACCGCCCAAATAATGACTCCTGCCGTCAGCAGTACAGTCGTTGCCGCCGACAGAATCCTTGTTTTCCACCTCTTCTGCATTCCCAAAAGAAGAACGACGATGATTGACGCACACGAAATGACTGTCAGCAAGTGCCGAGGGAACGCACTGTACAGTTTCAGAAAATAGCTTACTCCCATCAGGGCAACAATGGTGTTGCCGATACCGAGAATTACCGCACCCGTCACATTCTGTTTTTTGGCAAAGAAAGCGACTGCTCCGCCCGGGAGTGTGAGTAAAGAAATTGGCAGCCAAATGCGCGAGTAATAGTACAGCGCCTTGTCCCATCCAAGCATGGGCAGCTCCACGAGGTAAATGATCGGTTGACTGATGAGAAAGAACACAAGGCATTTCATACCTGCCTCCCGGGCGCTCTTGCAGTTTGACACGATCAAAACAGCAAACAGCACCCACCATTCATATGAAACGGCAATATCCCGAAAAGAAGTATCATACAGTATCGGAATTTGATTGATAACGCCTACATAAACCCCGATGATTGCCGCAGAAACGCACACGACAGGCCATGTCATGGGGAGGGAACCGAACGCAGCGGATAATTTCTTCATAGTTTACCCTCCAACGGCAGAAATCCTGCCATCCTCCTTAAAACTGACCGTTACCGAATAATCTTTGATTGAAATAACCGCATCGCCGAGCATCAGCGAGAAGGTGAGCTTAATCTTCTCCGTGTTGGTGCCTTCGTGGGAAAACAAAAAGAGATAGGTGTCTCCGTTTTCCCGGCTCTCTTTCAAAACAAATGATTCAGGATCGGAGTTTTCCAAGTCGTATTTTCCGCCGACTTCATAAGGAAGCAAAATGGTGAGTTTTTTTCCGTCTTCGCTGATCTGATACTGCACAGCTTTATCAAGTGCTTTTTCAGATGCGGGGAAAAACGGAATATCATATCCCATTCTTACCCGATAGATTGTGACGCTGAGAGATGCGGCAAAAATAACAACCAGAACAGCGGTCAGAATTGCAGCCACCTTGGCACCAACGCGCTTTTTTTCGTCTTCATCCCCAAATGACCAGCTATCCGCCCAAAGCTCGTCGATCTCCGCCCGTTTTGCAGGTCGAATCAAATAAAGGGCAAGCGCGATAAACAGTAGCGAACCGAAGATACAGAATATAATATCCATGCCGGTGGCATTGCTTTCAAATACGGCAAGGAAAGCGGAAACATCAGTCAGGGTGTGCATGAGGATCACGCCCCACAGGTTTCGTGAGCGAAGGTAGATAGCACCGTTCAACATACCGATGGCGGCGGTATAGATAACTTGAATCAGCGCCGCAAAAACATCGCCTGTGGCGATGGCATTGAGTGCATGAAGAAAACCGAAAGAAACCCCGGAAATCAGCAAACAGCGAAAGATCCTGTTCGGCTTATCCTTCCAAATACGCATTAGATTGGATACGGTGAAGCCCCGGCAAAAGACCTCCTCAGACACGCCCGGCCCGATTCCGTGCATGATCGCGGTAGCCACGGCAGCGACTCCGGTAACAAGAGGAGCCTCATAAACCTTGATCTGCAACAGGTTCCATACAGGAACGATAAGTTCCGGCAGGGCAAGACAAATACCCAGCGCCAGCTTCCCGCCCTTGAATCCAAAATTGCATTTTCCCCTGAAAAAGAGCGGCATGATCAGTATTAACAGACCGGCGATGATCAGCCTTGCAATGTCTTCGTTGATCTGATACAGAAACGACTCTTTTCCACCAATGGACTCAAACATGATTCCGGTTATTGCGGCAATGGTATCGCGTAGAAGAAAAAAGCCCAGCGGAACAAACAGCGCAGTAAACAACACGCTGTTTAGAAATCTGTGCTTTACGAACTTTTCCATACAAACTACCTCCAAGTGCTGTTAATTTTACTCCGACTATTTATCACACAGTATTATACAGAGAGGAGTGCAACAAAAGTGCAACACGGAAGCAGAAAAGTAAAAATAATCAGCCTGTCGAAAAAGTGAACTGCCCCAAAATATACGGACAGCATAAAAAAGAGTCTTTAGGTGAAAATATTAAAAATTAAGCAAGGAATCGTCATCACTTTTCGAGTGGTGTCAGTTCCTTGTTTTACGCTGAATATGTTCGTTTGGAATATGGAACGCTCACCTTGACGGCATTGACAAACAGACTGAGAATATGTTTCTTCGGTTCAAAAACAAATGGTAGAGCGTGATAAAAGAAAGCAGTCAACCGCTATGCATCCAGTGTAACGGTTAACTGCTTTTTGTATATGCAGTTATTTGAAGCCTATCAGATGATTATTCGCCTTTGATTGCATCATAGAAGCCGGCAACGGCAGCGGCTTTATACGGTGCGACATAAACGATTTCAAGGATACCGAGGGTCAGCAAGGACAGCAGATCCCAGCCGAGGAAACTCAGATAAAGAACAAAAAGCTCTCCCTTGTGTCCATGCATCATTTTGCGGCTTTCGGTAATTGCTTGCGTTGCAGAATACTCAGGATGGTCATTCAAAATGTAGAACGTCATAGCGTATGAAAAGCTTTTTACGATACCCGGGATGAAGAAAAGCAAAGACCACAAAAATGTGAAAATGGGCACAAGGATTCCGGCTACCATATTATTTGAGAAATTAGAAAATCCGCCGAAGCCGTCATTAAGACTCACGTTTTCTTGGCGGTACAACTTCATAAAGAAAAATGCTACTCCGGCTGTGAGAGGACCTGCCAAAAGAATGGCACCGATCAGTGTAGCAGACGCAACACATACCAGAAGTCCGATTACAAGTATTACGAGAATCGCTAAACCGAGATGACCTTTCATTGCTGCTTTTGCGTTTGCTTTGATTTGTTTTCTGTTAAACATAGATTTTTCTCCTTGTTTTATAAAAAATATTTCGCCGATTGTAAAAGTTAAAAAAGCCAATCGGCAAAATGCTTTTTTAACAAATATACTACTGATTTTTCTCCGATTTTGCGGCATGATTAAAGTACCGCCCAAAACCATACCAACAAAAACGGAAGAAAAAAATCATGCGAAATAAGAGTGTATAAATGTCATTGGAAGACATCTACATCGGGGTGTGCGAATCAATGGAGAGTAAAAAGAGCGAATTGGTTTCTCTCCTTGAAGATATAACCGAGCCGAGCTGTCCGCAGAGCGGAGAGAAATTTCAGTTCCTCGGAAAAAGCGACGGTGAGAATCGCTCCCTTCGTTTCAAATGGGTATGTTCCAAATGCGTTCCGGTTCCTAAAACGGGTTCTCGCGTTTGTACTTGCGGTACACCTAGTACCGATTCCACCTATGGAATATGTGTTTACACATTTCCCGACAAGACTATACGAC
>URUL01000088.1 GCA_900551005.1 uncultured Ruminococcus sp.
TCATCCATCTCACGAATATCGGTCTTCAACAGATTTCTTGCGTTCTTTCCGTAAAGCGGATTGTGTGCGCCAAAGAAGCTCTCATCAAAGAAATCATCTAACATATTCTCACCAAAAATGCTCGGTACCATAATAAATCCCTCCATTTATATAAACTATTTTTATTTTCAGCGTTCCGCGGTCAGCCCGCGTTAACGCACTGTTTTCGCTTCGCCCTTCGGGCTACATTGTCAAAGCACCCATCGGAACCACTCCGTTTCCTTTTTTCTTTTACACCTATATTGTATTCGTTTTCTCTTGAAAAAACAATGTTTTAGTGATATAATAAATGCAGATATAGTTGTGCTTGTAGCACAATAATCATTGAAAGAAGGTGAAAACTTGTCTCAACCGCAATGGCAATCCGGAGATATAACAGCTCTGATCACAGAATTTTTTGAACAGGATGATCTACATCAGCTTGCGCTTGATGTCGGCATTTTTTTGGACTGTCCTCTGCTTGTTCTCGACGATGCTTATCGTGTCGTGGCACATTTCTGCCCCGCCGGGTTTTCCGACCCGTTGTTCCGTGACGCAGTTTCACAAGGTGCAATCACTTATGAGTCAAGTGCGGCCATCAGTAAAAGCCCGGCGCTCAACAAAGGATGTGCCGATATGATCAAATTGGGAGAAAGTCCCTTTCGCCGGCGTTTTGCACCGCTCATCTGTACCGGTGTCCGGCTCGGATATCTTGTCTGCGTGGACACGGATGGCCATTTTCAAAAAATTCAGGAGGCAGTCTGGCAACAAATTGACATGATCCTCGCAAAACAGCTTTTTATCGAAACAAGCCGTCAGGACAAGCCATTTGAAACGACTGAAGATATTCTGATGCATTTGCTTGACGGAGGATTTCCGTCTGCCTCCTATTTTCGACTACGGGCAGTGGGCACTTATCTTGCGGACTTTCACCCGTCCGCTTTTGCATTGATGGATCTGACTGCTTACCACAGTCGGTATCCCGGGGTGTGTCACCTGAAAGAAGAAATTTGTGAACGCTTTCCGAATTCTCATCCCTTTCTCTACAAGGGTGACGTATTTCTGTTTCTGCATAGAGAGAGTGATGCAGATATATTCACAGAACTGGCAAAAGAATTCGATTTGAAGATAATTGTTTCAGAGGCGATTCGCGATCTGTATGACCTTCCCTCACTTTACCGCGCCGCACACGATGCGTTGGACATGATTGTGGGAAGCAATTATCACGGTGAAAATGTCTGTTCTGTGGCGCAATTGCGGACGCCGTTGCTTCTTAAAAATCTGGATTCCCGCAATGATCTTATCTCTCCGGAGCTCAGAGCGCTCGCCGAACACGACCGAAAAAAAGGAACGCAATACTGTGAAACGCTGTACTTTTATCTAATTTGCAGCCGCTCGCTCAAAAAGACCTGCGACGCATTGTTTACCCACCGCAACACAGTTCTGTACCGTATTGAAAGAATACGGGATGACTTTCTTATCCCGCTGGACGATCCGGAACGGCACGTCGAGTTGTTGTTTGGCGTTGCAATTCTGCTGTTTCAAAATGAAGGTGCGGAATTCTTTTTGCGGACAATGCCGCAAACGGATGATGAATACTAATTTATTAAATAAGGGGAAGAAATTATGAAGGAAAACAGAAAGTTATTACAGGAAGTACTGAATGAGATCCGACAAGATATGACAGATGAGGAGGTTCTGAATCTTTTGTCGGACAGTAAAATTTCCGTCAGTCCCGAAAAGGAAAAGGAAAAATACACACTCGGGCAACGGGCAGCTGACACCATTGCGAAATTTGCGGGCAGCTGGGCGTTTATATTTTCGTTTGCAGGTGTGCTGGTTCTGTGGATGGTCATCAACGCAATTCTTGCGACAAAAGCGTTTGACCCATATCCGTTTATTCTTCTGAATCTTGTCTTGTCCTGTGTTGCAGCCATTCAGGCACCGCTGATTATGATGAGTCAGAACCGTCAGGAGGAAAAAGACCGTCGTCGTGCGGAAAACGATTATAAGGTCAACCTGAAAACCGAGATCATGATTGAGGATCTTTACGATAAAGTGAACGCGATCCTTGCCAAACAGTCGCAAATTGAGAAACTGTTGACGGAGAAAAAGACGGAAGACGAGGAAACAAAGAAATAAAATATCGGCAAATCAAAAAGTCGGGAAGTGCGAACATGATGTGGTTGTGTTTCATTACCCAAAATATAAGGATTTGATTATCTGACGATAATCACAGATGATTTCCGGTTTGCTGAGATCCTTGCGAAGCATCTTTTAAGACCATAACAGCCAAGTATAAGCCTTTCAAAAGATATTTGAGGCAAAAAGCCCGATCCCACAAGGGATTTCGGGCTTTTTTCGTGCTCTCAAAAATGTAAAAATAAAAAGATATTTTTCTCCGGGTTCGACCTTAGCGATCTTTTGTATTTCGCCACAAATATTCAAAAGCAGAAGCGGTTTTTCTTTGATTTCCGCTTCTGCTTTGAGGTTATGGTCATTTTATACGAAAAACACACAGAAACTTCTCCTTCGAGTCGCTATGTCTTGCTTGACAATATGTACAAAAAATGATATAATTTCGTTACAAGTATAATTAAAACGTATTTTACCCGAAATTCCGCACTTATGCCGCAAAAATCAAAAAGACTGCCGCAAATGCGACAGTCAGATTGTGCACTCCTGTGCAGTCGGCGGAGCCGACGATTTCGAGATCATCTCTTATTCAAGATAATCTCTGATTTGAACCCGTAGTGTAAGTTTATAGGGTAATAAAACCTTACGCCATTATAATAACAAAATAAGGACGGATTGTCAAGATGTTTGCTGAAAATTTTTCCGAAAAATCAAAAAACGGTTACTATCTCGGGGTGGATATCGGGACGGATTCCGTCGGATATGCGGTCACGGACAGGGACTATTCCCTCTGCAGATTTAAGGGCGAACCGATGACCGGCGTAGCCCTCTTTGACAAGGCAGATCAATGCGCCGATAGACGAGCCCACAGAACGTCGAGAAGAAGATATGCCCGCAGACAGATGAGAGTTAACCTTATTCAGGATCTCTTCTGCGTGGAAATGGCAAAGGTAGATCCGAACTTTTTCATACAGATGAACGAAAGCCGCCTCTGGCAGTGTGACAAAAAGCCGGAAACGCTTGTCGGCTGCGAATGGCTTGACAGGGAGTACAACCGGCGCTTCCCGACAGTGCACCATCTGATAATGGAACTTATAAACGAAGAGAACAGCAACACGGACGTCCGTCACCTTTATCTCGCGGTGGCGTGGCTTGTTGCGCACAGGGGACATTTTTTAAGTGACATAAGCTGCGATAAGATCAGGGAGCTTTATGATATAAAGCCTTTGTATTCCGCATTTATCGGCTGGTTTGGTGAGAATGGGTATTCCGCGCCGTGGGAATGTGACGCTGACGCGCTTATGGCTGCTATGTCGCGCCGGTGCGGCGTAAGAGCAAAGGAAGCGGAGCTGAAAAAACTGATTTACGGCGGCAAAAAGCCTGTCGAAGACGAGAACTGTCCGCTTTATCAGGAGGCGATCATAAAGCTCCTTGCCGGCGGCAGCATTGAAATAAAGAAGACACTGAAATGGGAAGAATACAAAGGCGTCGAAGGGTCGATATGCCTTGATGATGCGGAAAAGCTCGAAGCCGTGCTCGCCGAGCTCGGCGATGACGGAGAGGTTATCCGACTTATGTCGCAGGTCTACGATTGCGCAGCACTTTCAAAAATGCTGAGTGGACACACATACATTTCGGAAGCAAAGATCGAGCAGTACGAAACGCATAAGGCAGATCTTAGGGAGCTTAAGCGACTTGCAAAAAAATACTGCTCGGATGATGAATACAAAAACTTTTTTGTCAGCGAAACGGGAACATATTCTGCTTACTCGGCTTATTTCAAGTGCTCCGAAAAAAGGAAGGGCAAAAAGATTACCCGTGAGGATTTTTATAAGGGAGTAAAGAAGCTGATTGCAAAAATAAAGGAACAAATCGGCGAAGGGGACGATACAGATCTGGTCATTGCGAACGGAGTACTCAGCAGGATCGATGCTGGCACATATATGCCGAAACAGGTAAACCCCGAAAACCGTCTCATTCCTTACCAGCTTTATTATGCCGAACTTGACGTGATTCTTTCAAACGCCGAAAAACGATTTGCGTTTCTTTCTGAGCGCGATTCGGACGGGCTTTCCGTATCAGACAAGATCAGATCTGTTTTCACATTCAGGATACCGTATTTTGTCGGTCCGCTCGAAAAGGTCCCCGGAAACAAATTTGCGTGGATAGAACGTAAGGCGGAAGGACGGATTCTTCCGTGGAATTTTGATGAGATGGTCGACCTTGATGCGAGCGAGGACGGCTTTATCAAGCGCATGACAAACAAATGCACCTATCTCCCCGGCGAGAATGTTTTGCCGAAGCAATCGTTGCTTTACTGTAAATTCACTATTCTCGACGAGATAAACAATATCAACATCGACGGAGTTCCGATAAGCGTTGAGCTGAAGCAACAAATATTCCACGAGCTTTTTGAAAAGGAAAAGAAGGTCACAAAGAAAAAGCTGATTGATTTTCTCGTGTCTGTCAAGGCTATCTCAAAGGGTGAGGAGGTGCGCATAAGCGGGCTCGGCGCCGAGATAAAATCATCATACAAGCCCTATATCGATTTTCGCAGGCTCCTTGCTGCCGGAACTCTTACGGCAGAGGACGTCGACTGCATAATTGAAAGAATCACCTGTACGGAGGACTCTGCAAGGCTTAAAAAATGGCTTTTGAAATGGTCGAAGGAAAACGGAAAAGATCTTTCCGATGATGATATAAAATATATATCGCAGAGGAAATATGACGATTTCGGCAGACTCTCCGGCAAACTTCTCAACGGTATTGAGGCGGCTTGCACGGAAACGGGCGAGGTCGGCACCGTTATGCACTTTATGTGGAACACAAATGACAATCTGATGCAGATTATCAGGGGGCAAAAATACCGTTTCGAAGACAGAATCTCCGAAATCAGCAAAGAGTATTTCTCCGAGCATCCAACAACTCTTGTCGAAAGGCTGGACGAGCTTGGCATATCGAACGCCGTCAAGCGTCCGGTCATGCGCACGCTTGACATAATAGCAGACATTGTCAAAGCAAAAAAGTGCCCACCGGAGAAAATATTTGTTGAAATGACGCGCGGTGAGGACAAACGCATAGATTCGGACAAGCAGAACAGAGGCAAGAGACTGCGCGAACTTTACAGCAAGCTCGACTTGGAGGACGCGGTAAGACCCCGGAAAGAGCTTGACGACCTGGGCGATGAGGCCGACAGAAAACTGCAACGCGAAGCGCTGTTCCTGTATTTCTGTCAGATGGCGAAATGCGCATATTGCGGCAAGCCCCTTGATATTTCCGCCATTGGAACAAACGAATACAATGTCGACCATATCTGGCCGAGAGCGTATATAAAGGACGACAGCATCCTCAATAACAAGGTGCTCGTTCATTCCGAAGAAAACGGAAGGAAAACCGACACATATCCGATAGAAAGCAAGATAAGAAGCGAAATGCGCGGATTCTGGGAAAATCTCCGCAACGCAAAGCTTATAAACGAGGAAAAGTTCCGCAGGCTGACGAGAGAGCATGCATTTTCAGCCGATGAACGACTCGGATTTATTAACCGTCAGATCGTCGAGACGGGGCAGTCGGCGAAGGTGGTCACCAATCTTTTGACGGATCTCTATCCGAAAGCGAAAATCGTTTTTGTCAAAGCGGGCAATGTCAGCGAATTCAGGCACGAATACGGAGAAATATGCAACTATGCGCTCTTTGGCCGCACACTTACGGACGCGGAGAAAAAGTCAAAATGTCTTGTGAAATCCAGAACCGCAAGCGACATTCATCATGCGCATGACGCCTATCTGAACATTGTTGTCGGCAATCTGTTCCATGAAAAATTCACCAAGCGATACTATCTTGATACCTTGAATGACTACTCTCCGAAAATGCACATACTGTTCGGAAGAAAATGTGTAATTGACGGAAACGTCATATGGAATCCCGAAAAGCATTTGCCGACCGTTGACAGAACCATGGCAAATGTACATATTCATCTGACAAAATATCAGACGAAGCAGAAAGGCGGCTTTTTTCACCAACAGCCGGAGTCTGCCGGATCGAGCGACAGTCTTGTCCCGCTCAAGAAGGGTCTTGACACGGCGAAGTACGGCGGATACAACTCGCCGACAATCTCGTTCTACGTGCTCGTGAGGTACAGAATCGGGAAGAAATATAAGTTGACGATTGTCCCCGTTGTGCTGCTTATTGCGAACAAATACCTTTCCGAGCAGGGCTATCCGGCAAAGCATGTGAGGGAGAAACTTCCTGTAAATGCGGAGGACATCTCGTTCCCGCTCGAAAACAGGATAATCAAGGTGAATACTGTATTTTCGCTTGACGGATTTGAGGCGTGCGTTTCGGGAACATCAAGCGGGGGAAGCCAAATTCACATGCGCTCCCTTATGACGCCGAGATATACGGCTGAGCAGATTGCTTACATCAAGAATCTGGACAATATCTCAGAGAAACGAAAGAAAAACCCCCAGTACGTGATCGACGAAACGTTTTCCGGAATATCAAGGGAGAAGAATGTTGCGCTCTTTGCCGATCTTGTAAATATGATGAACGGCAGTGTCTATTCAAAGCAACCGGGGGCGAAGCTTGGCATAAGCGCGGATGATAAAAAGAAATTTGAAGGACTTACGATAGATATGCAGTACGAATGCTTGAAAAATATGATTCTTTATCTCAAGACCAACCGTTCAGGAGCCTGCAATATGAATGCTATGGGTGGGAACCCAACAAGTGGTGCTGTGTATCTGAGTACCAATATAAGCAACTGGAAAAAGTATTATTCGGATGTCCGTATAATCGACAGGTCATCCTCGGGGCTCTTCGAGCACCGCACAGGAAACCTTCTTAACCTGATATGAGCTGGAGGACAGTACTGATCTCAAGCAGGTGCAAGCTCGATTACTCCATGGGATACATGGTTATCCGCGGAGAAGAAACGGCAAGGATTTTTATCGATGAAATAGCTGTTCTGATGATAGAAAATCCTGCCGTTTCAATGACGGGTTGCCTGCTTTCCGATTTATGAGAATGATTGTGTTTTTCGATTTGCCGACGGATACCGAGCCTGCACGCAGGGAATACCGTCGCTTTCGCAGGATGCTCATAAAAAACGGATTCCTTATGATGCAGGAATCTGTTTACTGCCGTATGGTCCTGAACGCAACCGTTGAAAAATCCGTCGCCGAAACTATAAAGCGCAAAAAACCGTCGGCGGGAATCGTTCAACTTCTAACGGTTACAGAAAAGCAATTTGCGGCGATGACATACATAACGGGAAAATATGTAACGGATGTTGTCGACAGCGACGAAAAGAAGGAAACAGCTTTACGTCCTTATGCTTGAAAACTGCACGAGGAAGAAAATAGCGGGGAGTGATCAGCTTATAATAGACTCCGATTTATGCGAATTCTGAAACCGAATTTGAAAAAATGCTTGACTTTTTCACCGTTTTATGATATAAGATAGTTGCGGCTTGTTTTGCCCTATATGTTTACACGTGCTGTCCGTAGCAGCATTTGAGCTCAAATTTGAGGTTTGAGAGTAGTGTAATTTTATAGGGTACTAAAACTTTGAAAAGTGAAACTCCGGCGCGTCCTGCGTTTGAGAGTAGTGTAATTTTATAGGGTACTAAAACTGAATAAGCAATTAACTATACGAGAACTCGGTTAGAGAGTAGAGTTAATTTAATACGTACTAAAACATAAAAAG
>URUL01000089.1 GCA_900551005.1 uncultured Ruminococcus sp.
AGCCGCGCTCTCACATGGAACGAAGCACGGTGCTTACCGTCGGCTGGTGGTAAGCGGGAAGCTCCTTAACAAAGGGTGCAGGTTCGCCGGCAAACATGTTGGTCTTTTTCTGCATAATACCGGAAATAATGATTGCCGCCATGCCCATAAAGTACGCGCCGGGCGCTACCCACCATGCGCCGCCGAAGATTGCGCCTGCGATCAGGGCAACAATGGGCATTTTCGCGCCGCAGGGGATAAATGTCGTCGTCATGATCGTCATGCGGCGGTCGCGCTCGTTTTCTATTGTACGCGATGCCATGATTCCGGGAACGCCGCAGCCCGTACCGATGAGCATGGGAATGAAGGATTTGCCGGAAAGACCGAATTTACGGAAGATACGGTCAAGCACAAAAGCGATACGTGCCATATAACCGCAAGCCTCGAGGAATGCAAGGAGCAGGAAGAGTACGAGCATCTGCGGAACAAATCCGAGAACCGCGCCGACACCGGAAATGATACCGTCGAGGATAAGACCGCTGAGCCAATCTGCGGTGCCTGCTTTTTCAAGTGCATTACCGATAAGTACGGGAATACCGGGAACCCATACGCCGTAATCTGCGGGATCCGGCTCTTCAAAGCCGTTCTTTTCGAGCCATTCGACCGCTTCAAGATAGGACATCTGAATTACGTTGTCATAGTTCTTCTCAGAGGCGGGAACTGAAGAATAGTAGACGATCTTTTCGCTTATTTCAAGCGTTTCCTCATTTTCCACCTCACAGGAAGCGGTGGCATTTCCCTCGGCTTTGAAAGCCTTGAGCTCTGCCAAAACCTCAGTCGCATCAAAATTTTCGGCTTTTGTATCAAACTCTGCAAAAGCACCGGCGGCATTCATTGCATCGCTGTATGCGTCAGAAGCTTCCGTATAAGCCTTGGAGCCTATTCCAAGCAGATGCCAGCCGTCGCCGAATACGCCGTCGTTCATCCAGTCTGTGGCAAAGCTTCCGACAGTTACCATGGATATATAATAAACCAAAAACATGATTGCCGCAAATATCGGGAGACCGAGCCAGCGATTCGTTACAATGCGGTCTATCTTGTCCGATGTCGTGAGCTTGCCTGCGTCCTTCTTCTTATAGCACGCCTTTATTATAGATGATATGTAAATATATCTCTCGTTTGTGATGATGGATTTCGAATCATCGTCGAGCTCTTTTTCGGCTGTTTCAATGTCCTTCTCTATATGAGCCATGGTAGCATCATCAATATGCAGACTTGAGAGAACCTTGTCATCACGTTCGAATATCTTAATGGCATACCATCTCTGCTGTTCTTCAGGCATATTGTGAACAGCCGCCTCTTCAATATGAGCTATCGCATGCTCAACACTGCCTGAGAAGGTGTGCATGGGAACAGTTTTACCATTCTTTGCGGCATCTATGGCAGCCTCTGCAGCTTCCATTATGCCTGTACCCTTCAGTGCCGATATCTCGACTATCCTGCAGCCGAGTTGACGTGAAAGCTCTGCTGTATTGATGTTGTCGCCATTCTTTTTTACGATATCCATCATGTTTATGGCGATGACCACGGGAATACCGAGTTCCGTGAGCTGAGTGGTCAGGTAGAGATTGCGCTCGAGATTCGTGCCGTCAATGATATTGAGTATGGCATCGGGACGCTCACCTATCAGATAGTTTCTCGCTACGACCTCCTCAAGCGTGTATGGGGAAAGCGAATAAATGCCCGGAAGGTCTGTGATGATGACACCGTCATGCTTTTTCAGCTTGCCTTCCTTTTTTTCAACAGTAACGCCGGGCCAGTTGCCGACAAACTGATTGGAACCTGTCAGGGCATTGAAGAGTGTGGTTTTACCGCAGTTCGGGTTGCCCGCCAGTGCGATTCTTAAATCCATTGCTGAAATCCTCTCTTTCTTTGATTAGACACTGCTAACTGCAATTTTTAAAATCAAGGGAACGACTCTTCCCTTTTTGATTATTCAACTTCGATCATATCGGCGTCCGCCTTGCGGAGCGAAAGCTCATAACCGCGCACTGTTACTTCGATGGGATCACCGAGCGGCGCAACCTTGCGGATAATAACCTCTACACCTTTTGTAATGCCCATGTCCATGATACGACGCTTGACAGCGCCTTCGCCATGAAGCTTTACAACCTTCGCGGTTTCACCGATACCGATCTGCCTTAAAGTTTTCATTCGCATTCTCCTCCTTAAAAAGATGTATTCTTAAATTTCTTTGTATATAATAGCACAAGTGCTTTTATATCATGATCTTACGTGCCATTTCTTCGCTTATGGCAACTCTCGCCTCTTTTACGTTGACGATGAGATTGCCGCCGAGGGTATTGACGATGGTTACATTTCCGCCGACAACGAATCCAAGATTTTCGAGATGCTTTTTCACTTCCGGTGTTCCGCCAATCTTCTTTATGATATTCTCTTCTCCGATATCTGCCAGTACCAACGGCATCATAATTATCCACTCACCTTTCAAAGCAATTAGCTTAAGCTAACTGCGCGCTTTTAAAATAATTAGCCTTCGCTAACCACATAATATCATACTCATGCATGCCCCTTCTGTCAATAGTTTTTTCAAAAAAAAATCAGAAATTTTTGAAATTTTCTTCTGATTTTTCGTTTTGCCTTCGCGTTTTTGTGAGATAGACCAATATATTCCTTCAAATAAATTGTAAAATTTCATTTTTTTGCACAAGTAAGCTGAAAGAAACTTGCTTTTTTTCGTTTTTCGTGCTATGATATACTAAATTACAGTAATCGTTGTGAAGGAGTGTCCACTATGCATTTACAGGAATCGGGGGAAATGTATCTCGAAACGATTTATATATTATATAACAAGACAGGAGCCGTCCGCTCCCTTGACATAGCAAGATATATGGACTTTTCGAAACCGAGCGTCTGCCGCGCAGTAGGACTTCTGAAAGCGGGAGAATATATAGTGGTAGATAAGGAAGGCTATATCACGCTTACCGATATAGGTCGCGAAGTCGCCGAAAAAATTTACGAGAGGCACACTATGCTTACGGACTTTTTCGTCCGCCTCGGAGTAGACCGCGAAACGGCGACTGAGGATGCCTGCAAGATAGAGCATGTTATCAGCGAGAATTCTTTTGATGCCATCAAGAATCATGTTGCTGAAATGGATGCAAAAAAATAAAAAAATAACGGTGAGGACAAATGTCTTCACCGTTATTTTCTATGGTAAAAAATTATTTAACTACCTTTACGGATGTAATGTGCGGATTAACACCGTTGTACCAATAGAGGAAGCCTTCAAGATCGATCTTATCGCCGACCTTGAGGTTCTTAACAGCCTTGTAAACTTCAGAATCTGCACCACAGAGATCGGATTCAACAAGGAACTGATATTCATTTCCGTTGATAGATACGTTGAAGTAGAGATCATCGCCTTCAGCGCCTGTGCCGTTCCACTTGTAGAGATAAGCAACTTCATTGCCGTCAGCATCCTTTGATGCGGCAACGGTGAGCCCCTTGAAGGCAACCTTTTCATTCTGGTGCTTGATAAGGTCATCTGTGCCGAGAAGCGCTGTAGCATCAAAAGCGGGAGCCGTATACTTTACGCTGTCATCAACAGAGAAAGACTCAACGTCTGTAATCTCTATTTCGCCGGACCACTCTGACTTGTAGCCTACGATCTTAACCTTTACTCCTTCTGTAAACTTTGCATATTCTTCAGCCGTGCAGGCAAGTCTATATACAAAGTAAGCGCCCTTTGTGTCCTGGAGATAAAGCGTGGTATTGCCATACTGCTCGGAATATACCTGCTTAGCCTGAAGATAGCCCTCGATAGTAACCTTGGACTGAAGCTCTGCCGCAACATATTCGTCGTATGTCATAACGCCCTCGGATTTTATATCCTTAAATTCGGGATCTTTCTTCTCGCCACATGCAACGAATGCAAAAACGCAAGCAAGAGCAAGGACAATAGCTAAAAATTTTTTCATCATTAAATTCTCCTTTTTAAGTTTGATATTTTAGCTGCTTATAGTATACACTCTTTTCGCCGATAAATCAATATCTAATTTTCATGTTTTGTAATTTTTTTCTTTAAAAGCACGATAAAATATACAGCGATAAGTACCCAAATGACACAAAGCGATATCAAAAGCGCCTTGGAGGTATACGGCATGGTGCCAAGCTCCGTCTTTCCCGAAACGCCCTTCCCCGCTTCTCCTATACGATAAAGCGATTTCACGTTTGCAAAGAGCTTTTCCATATAGGCATCATCCACAGTCTCCTTTCGATTCATGGACTTCGTCACATTTTCAATAAGCTGTCCCGCCGCATCGCGCAGAGATGCCGAGCCGTTATATACGGGCGTAACAAACGTATTCTCCGTATTTTCAAGCAGAAGCTTCGTCGCTTTTATCTTGATGTCATAGTGGTCGCTCGTGTCCTCTCCCTCGCGTGCGAGGTAATCGATGTATTCCGCGGAATTTCTCGCCGTGCTCGTGACGGGCACATATCCCTCCGTCTCGGAGTAAGCCATCTGCACGCCGTCTGTCAGCAGATACTGGGTAAAGAGCCATGAGGCAAGCACTTCCTGAGGATCGTTCTTATTAAAGATACAGATGGAAGGACCCTGCGATATCATCTGCGGATTTTCCGTATCGAACTGCGGAACGGTCCGGACAACCGTCTCAAACTTCACTATTTTATCCTCGCTGATATCCGAAAGCGGAGCGTCGCTTCCCATCCAGGTAGCACCTGCGGTTGAGTCAACGGCAAAAATGCACTGCCCGGCATTGAGAAAGTTTGCCGGATAGCTGGAGATGGAGAAGGTAGAAAAAGCGCCTGTTCCCGCATGCTCGGCAACGGTATAAAGCAATGATTTCGTATCTTCGTTGAAAAGCAGCGCTTCACCGCTCTCATTCGAATATCCGAAGCCGGACTGCTTCAGCATCTGGATCATCATATTGTCTGTTGATTTATAAATAAAAGGAATCAGAACATTCTGCCCGTTGACCTTGAAGGTTCCGTCTTCATTCTTTGCCATTGCCGCCTCCGAAACCTCCCATACGAAATCCCATGTGAGCTCATCGGGAACGGTAAAGCCGAGCTTCTCGACATATGTCTTGTTTATATAGCAAGCCTCGGTTGAGCGCATGAACGGCACAGCGTAACAATTTCCGTCAAAATAACATTCTCCGAGATATTTTTCTATTATTTCTTCCTGTGAAACGCTGTCGAAGCGCACTTCACTTCCTCCAAGCCCGTATTTCTCGCTTGCAAAAAGCTCATCAAGCGGCGCAACGATATTCACACCCGTGAGATACGTCGCAATATGATCGGGATACGTTATGCAGATATTCGGTGTCGTGTTCGTCGCTATGTTCGTGATAACATCATTATATATCTTGCCGTAATCGGTATAGAGGCGAAGCTTCACCTTAATATTGGGATAGAGAGCCTCAAAATCCGCGATCGCATCCTGATATATCTTCATCTGGGTTCTGTTGGTATCATTCTTAGCCCAGAAGGTGATTTCATAATCGCGCGAGGTGTCAAATTCATCGGGCATCTCGAATTCCTTCAGCCCCCTCGAGCCGTGACATCCCGTGAAAAGAGATGCAAAAACGCATATCGCAAGCAAGACGGATACAAATTTCAAAATTTTTTTCATCCCTTTGTACCTCCTCTTGAAACGCCTGCCATTATCTTCTTGCGGAAAATGAGGAAAAGTACGATAAGGGGAACAGAGATCACGACAACAGCCGCCATCATGGCAGGGATATTCTCGCGTCCGAAGCCGTTTTCGCGTATTTCCTGTATTCCGTTTGAAACGAGGTAATAGTTCGGATTGTCCGTTATCAGTCGCGGCCATACATACGAGTTCCAGCACTCGATAACCTTGAGTATAATGACGGTAACTATCGTGGGCTTGCATATCGGTATCATAATGCGCATCAGATATCGGAAATCGGAAGCACCGTCCACACGTGCGGCATAATACATCTCATCGGGTATCTGAGCGAAATTTTCACGCAAGAGGTATATATAAAAAACGGAAGTTACCGACGGAAGGATCAAGCCCGTAAACGTATTTCGCAAACCGAGTTCGGTGATCGTCACGAAATTGGTTATCACAACAAGCTCGCTCGGAAGCATCATCAGCGCGAGGAATATCGTGAAAACGAGATCCCTGCCCCTGAAATTAAGTCTTGCAAAGGCAAAGGCGGCAAGGGTTATCACCACCATCATGAGTGCCGTAGTTGCCAGCGTGAATATAACGGTATTGATAAAATACTTTGCCAGAGGAACTGCCGTGAAAGCTTCCCTGTAGTTTTCGAGCGTCGGAGAAAGCGTAAAAAACTTCGGTATGTATTCCGAGTTATAAGCGCTGTAGCTTTTCAGAGAGGTAAGAACCATCCAGTAAAACGGGAAAAGCACGATAAGCGCCCACACCAAAAGGAAAAAATATATAAAAGTTTTTCTTGCGATATTCCCCGCGCGTGCCGCTTTTTCCGCACGTGCGTAATCTGTAATATTTTTCATATTCTCCCCTCCTTATCTGTAATGAATGCTTTTCCTGCCTACGATAAGGTTTATACATGTTATCGTCAGGGCGATGGCAAAAAGTATTATCGCCGCCGCAGAGGCATATGAGGGATAACCGCCGCTGTTTCCGTAGAGCATATCATATATATAGCCGACAAGCGTATTCATTTCCGCAGCATTCAGATTTGTACCGAAAAGCGCTACGGAATCGCTGTAAGCCTTGAAGGCGCCTATGAAGCCTGTTATGATAAGATAGAAAACAGACGGCGATATCATAGGCATTGTTATCTTGAAAAACATACGGCTTTTTGATGTGCCGTCTACACGTGCCGCATCATAATAGTTCTTGTTTACGGAAGCAAGCGCACTCGTGAGAATAATAATTTTGAAAGGCATTACTATCCAAATGGTATATATACAGAGCACGAGCATTTTTGCCCAGTAAGGTCCGCCGATAAAGTCAACGCTCGAACCGCCGAAAGCATTTATCAAGAGATTGATAAGTCCGTCGGAGTAAGCGGTCTTTTTGAAGAGGATCATAAAAACAAGACCGACGGCAAGCGTATTTGTCACATAAGGCAGAAAATAAATCGTCTGAAAGGCACTGCGCAGCTTTTTTATTGATGAAAGTGCCAGCGAGATAAGAAGCGCAATTCCCGTAGAGAGCGGCACGGTTATCATAACGAGAATCAGCGTATTTTTCAGTGCCTGAACAAAATACGGATCGCGGAGCACATATGAATAGTTATAAAGTCCTGTTCCGAAGAAGGTCTGCGAAGCGGAATTATAGCCTTCCTCAAAGGAATAGACAAAAACGTCTATCAGCGGATATACCATGAAGACCCCGAGAAAAAGCATGGCAGGCAGAATATAAAGCCAGCCCTTCGGATTATTTCTTTCCATTGTCCTTTTCCTCCCTTGCCGCACCGGACTCCGCTTTTTCCTGCATCACGAAATAATGACGCTTCAGCCATGCGGAAAGCCCATCGAGTCCGGGCATCATGGTGCGCTCATTCATATTCATCTGGTCGAGAAAATCGCGAACGTCCCATTTTATATTTTTATCGATAACATATTTAACGGTATTTTTCGTACACTTATCGAGAAATTCCTCTATACTGCCCATATTCATCGGGATAACGGAAAAAATACTGTACTGATTGATTATCCGCTGGTCTATGGATGGCGGCTCGAGAAGTGCCATGGCATGACCTGCCATATCTCGGTCATACAGT
>URUL01000090.1 GCA_900551005.1 uncultured Ruminococcus sp.
ATTTCACAGGAGGTCTTTGCGAATTACCTCGGCGTCTCGTTTCAGGCAGTCTCAAAATGGGAAAACGGAAACACCATCCTTGTTCAGTTATGCCGTATGGCTTTCTTGACTTCTTCGAGAATGCGAAGAAGGCTCAACATTTCGTCATTCGTGCAGTCGGCAAGCAACTCTCCGATTTTCTCGTTCGCCACGGCGTATGTGCCGGGTGTATTTGCCCGCAGAATCCAGTCGGTTGCCACATCGAGCGCCTCTGCAATGCGGATGAGTGTGGACAACCCCGGCGTTTTTTTGCCGAGTTCAATGTTGGAGAGATGCACCACCGAAATATCCGCTTTTTCCGCCAGCTCTCCTTGTGTAAGCCCGACTTCACGGCGCAAGTCGGCAATGCGCCTGCCGATGGCGGAGGGACTGCAGTTTCTATTCATTGCTTTTCACCCCTTCGCCTGTAACACAAACGGAGACTGTACCTCCGGGTTTGCCCACGGGAATACAGTCTCCGTTTTTTTTCATTTGCCTTACCGCAATATATTCGTTTGTTGTAATCCGTGCCATTGTGCGCACCTCCTTTGTAAGCACACACAATACCACAAAGGCGGCATGAAGTCCAGCGAAAGCGGGAAAGTTAGCAATTAAGTATCAATCGTATTGCAGACTATATCAAAACCCCGTTACAATGATCCACCTCGTGCTGAATGATCTGCGCCGTCCAGCCGGTATAGGTTTTCAGCCTTGTCTGCATTGTGACAGTCTGATACTGCACTTTGATGGTTTTATACCGCTTGCATTTGCGGGGATCTCCGAGAAGCGACAGACAGCCTTCTTCGGTGTCATACGCATCATCCTTCTTAATGATTTCGGGATTGAGCATCACGGTGTATACCGGAGCTCGTCCGCTCTCATCGAGAAACGCGATGATGCGTTTTTTCACGCCGATCATATTCGCCGCCATACCGACACAGGTTTCTTTGTGTGCCATCAATGTGTCGAGCAGGTCCTGCGCGATGGGTAAATCTTCTTTGGTCGCAATCTCCGACTTCCCGGCAAGGAAAATCGGATCGTGCATCAGTTCTTTAATCATTTGCAGACCTCAATGATTTTCTTCAATATCTCCTCATCCGCCGGGCAGAAAGCATAATTCGGAATTTCACTCGGCATGATCCACCGGATATCGTTATGCTCCAGCTTTTGCGGAACGCCATCGGCAATGGTGGCGTTGAACAGTGTCAGATGCACGGTGATGTCGGAATATTCGTGGACAACATCCATAAATACATTGCCGGCGGACAACGTGACGGCAAGTTCTTCACGGCATTCCCGAATGAGTGCCTGTTCTTTGGTTTCGCCGGGTTCTACCTTGCCGCCGACAAACTCCCAAAGAAGTCCTCTTGCCTTATGCGCCGGGCGCTGACAGATCATAAACTTTTCGCCCTCCCAGATGAGAGCCGCTACTACTTCGGTCACAAAAATCGCCTCATTTCATTGCTTGTCCTGTTTCAAAACGACATCAAGAAGTGCTTTGCAGCCCTCATAAATATCCCGATATGCCACATCGAAGCGCTCGGAATACCACGGATCGGCGACATCACCGCCGCGAGGAGTGTAGTCCATCAGCTTATGTACCTTTCCCGCAGGATCGCCGCCGAAAATACGGAGCATATTGCGGATGTTGGCGCTGTCCATGCCGATGAACAGATCGTATTTGTCATAGTCGTTCTTTTGCAACTGCACTGCACGCTTGCCATCGCAAGACAGTCCATGTTTTTCAAGCTCGGCTTTTGCCGGAGGATAGACCGGATTGCCGATTCCGTTCCAAATTTCTTCCGTGCTTGTAGCGGAAGAAGCGACTAAAAAGCGATCCGCCACGCCGCGCTTTTTCGCAAGGTCTTTGAAAATAACCTCTGCCATCGGACTGCGGCAAATGTTGCCGTGGCAGACGAACATGATTTTTATCATCTCATCAATCTTTCTTAAAATGCAGGTTGGGGAGTAAAACTGCCGTTTCTTCTATGTCACTTTCGCCTTTCCATGCTACAACAAACCGCACTTCGCCACCGCACGGACGGTATCCTTTTGCCGACAGATTCTCAAGTTCCAACATGCGTGCCTTTGACAATTTTGCAACTTTAACAGTACGTCCGTCAAGTTCCGCATACAAAAACTCGTCTTTTATGGACAACGGCATCCCACTATGCAACTTGAATATAATCTCTTTTTTGCCTTTGAAAAAGTCAAGAACAACGTCCTTATGTGTCAATTGTAGCGTGATCTCTTGCGGTTCCGGATATTGTTCTTCATCAACAAACTGATCAACACCGCTGATTTGGTATGTATCAAATATGCCGTTGTTGCAATGAATATACAGGTTGTCCTTAGCTCTCGTCATACCGACATACAACTTTCGCCGTTCGGCATCGTCGCGTAATACAGTATGATTCAGAAGAAGCCAAACGCTGTCAAACTCTCTGCCCTTGGATTTGTGAATGGTGGAAACAAATACCGTCTCACGATCGTCGGTATAAAAATCTTCGAACTGCGATTCTTTTATGAATTCCTCAAGATCTGTACGGTATTTACTGTATGTATTGACCTTTTCAAATTCCGAAATCATATTCGCAAGATTTTCAAGGCATATACTATCCGAATAAACACGTGCAAGTTCTTCTTTTGCCTTGTTCCACAAGTCATTTCCAATCACCGGCGTTTTTAAGTCTCTGTCGATGCAGCGCAGGAAAAATCGCACTTCGGCAAGATTGTATAGCCGAAAACCGTCAAGAGATTGAATCAGTTTTGCTCGGACGCCGTTTTTCAGGAGAAGTCCCATGACGCGCAAAGCCTCTTCATTTGTCCCTGTTAGCACACAGACTTTTCCACCGTGATATTGTTCTATGATTTGCCGGACAATGGCCTCTTCCATATTGTCGGAAGTATGCCTTATGATCTGTACCGTTCCGTTCTCATTTTGTACTGCCTCAATAGGATGCTGCTTCATGCGATGGCTGATACTCTCGGCAAATCGATTGGCAAGTGCTACTATATTAGCTTTACTGCGATAATTCTCGACAAGCTCATACTGTGTGGCTCCGTATTCATCAATCAGACTTTGCATATGGGCAGAATCCGAACCCCTGAATTCATATATATTCTGATCGTCATCGCCTACGGCAATCACCCGCATATCATCATTATTTTGCATCAGAGCACGTATCAAGGCAAATTCATTTGCATCCATGTCCTGTGCTTCATCAATAACGAGAACACTTTTGGTAATCTTGCCTTGCTCCACCTCGCCGTTTGCAATCATTTGAGCAGCGTCGTGCACGACATTTTCTACACCGTCAAGGCTCCCAATCTTTCCGAGCAAATCAAAGCAGTAGGAATGGAAAGTTTTGATCTCAACAAAGTTTGCGGCATTGCCGATCAAAGTCATAAGTCGCTTTTTAAATTCGGTCGCCGCTGCACGGGAAAAGGTTACCATCAAAAGCTGTTCATGCTTGACATCCTCCAAAAGAAGCAAGGCTGCAAGCTTATGCACAAGCACTCTTGTTTTTCCGCTTCCCGGGCCTGCCGCTACTACGATATAGCGTGAATCGGAGTCGTTGATAATTTCTGCCTGCTGATCGGAAAGCTCGCCGAAAAGCTGATGATATTTCTCGGGTGTGATATTTCGATTGATTTCTTTTGCGCGTTCTCCTTTGAAATACTTTGCAATGAAACGCTTAAAATCCATTCCGAAATAATCGTGTACAAATTGCAAAGCGGCATCATAGTCCTTGACCATCAAATTTGCGTATTCGCCGACAATATGAATTTGCTGAATTTTCTGTTTATAATATTCGCTGAGAGAACGATAATCTTCAGCCTTATAACGGATTTTGTTGTCAAGAATCAAACGCTTGACCTCCATGCCGTTATAAAGAACCAAAAATCCGCCCTCCAACTTCATAGAGCCGATTTTTGAAAGGTAAAGCAATGCATCCTCCACATCGACAAGGCTCGTTTCCGCAATACCGCCATCAAGCCTCGGCGTTTCTTTGTATTTTCTCCATACTTCCACAAGAGAGAACTGCACGGGAGCCATATCGCTTTGGGCATCGATGACTGTCTGCGCCGTATCATAAAAATATTCGACAAGGAAATGACAGATGTCAATTCTGCGATGAAATTTATCAAGCAACTTCGGAACATCCATCGTTGGCGTAATCAGCGCATGTTGATTCGGTTCAGATGCATCATTATCCGGATCGACATCTCTGCTGCCTTTTGAAATATAGCCTTTTATCGTAAGATAATAAAGCAGAGTGCGAATGTTTTTGACCGATGAACTTGTAACACCTTCCGCAAGAGCCGCTTCATTTAATTCTTTCAATGAATAATCTGCGCCCTGCTCCGCTATTCGGTTCAAAAGAAATTCTTCCAGTTTTGCAAATCGGTTCAAAATTTGCGCAGAACGGTTTTCTGTATCCGTTTTCAGAATGTATGCCGACATATCTATGCTGTCGGCAAGAAGCCCTTCCTGCCGCATCAGATTGATTGAAGTGACCACATCCTCTTTTGGAATACCGAGAATATCCGCAAGGTAATCGACGCGTGATTCTGCATCATCGTTTCCGGCATCAGCAATACTTCTGCTGGATATCAGAGATTTTATTATTCTTTTGGCATTTTCTTTTTGTTTACCATTAAAAACGGGCGAACGCTCAATTTTGAGAGACGCTTCCGCCATATCTTTTGCGAGAATGCTTGTGGCATATACGTGCGGCACATTCATACCGCGCTTAACGTAGCCGGCATTTTCCAAAGCAGCCACGGCAGTTTTTACACGTGTTTCGATCTCGTTTACCGAGTCATCCCACCCCGCCTGTCTTGCAATTTCAAGCGCAGAACAACAAACCCATGGCTTTTCATGGGTCATATCCTTGAGCGCTTTCCAAACCTGCTGAATCTCACTGATACTGAGCTTCGTTTGGTTGAGTAGCATGAAGTGCTTGTCCAAATCATTATCATTAAACAGAACATAACACTCCGCAAGCAAGCTCGGATCCCGTCCGGCACGTCCTGCTTCCTGAACATAGTTTTCAAGCGAATCGGAAATATCATAGTGAATAACCAGCTTGACGTCTTTTTTATCAACGCCCATACCGAAAGCAGAGGTGGCAACAATGATTTTCACCTGATTGTTTATAAACGCTTCTTGATTTGTGATTTTCTCATTAGAGTCCATTTTCCCGTTGAAAGGTTTTGCCGGAAAACCATCGCTCGTCAATTTTTCTGCGAGCTGAATCGTGCGTCTTGTGCGGGAAACATATACAATCGTCGGGCAATTCTTCTGTGCAATCAATGAGCGAAGGGCGTTGTATTTTTCTTCTTCCGTTTCCTTAAAAAGCACCGTATAGTGCAGATTTTCGCGGTCTGCGGTTGATGTGAAAAGCCTCATTCTCTTTTGCAAACACGCCGCACAGAAACAATACTCTCATATCAGACTCCCCTGTATTTTCTCAGTCCGCGTACCACATAGACCAGAAACACAGAAATCGATTTTAGCCATGATAGACTTTCGGCTTTGCGGTAGATAACCCATCTGTTCTTGGCGGATTGAATTTTGCTATGGGATCTCGAGCCCTCCAAAATTCGATAGCCAGCCAATGATTCGCAACATGCCGTTGCAGAGTAACCGCTTTTAAGTAGTTGAAGCCAATAGGCGAGATCTTCGTGGTAATAATCAGACGAAAAGCGGTTTTTATCGACCACACTTTTTGCCAAAAGAGTCGTAGAACAACTCAAAACGCTCTCCTTCAGCATTTCACAATAGGAAGTCTGCTCCGGAACAGTATAATCGGATATTTTGTTTCCACAGCGGTCTATCAACGAATAGGAACAATAAATGATCTCCGAACCGGACTCCATTGCCTTAGCCAACTGCTTCTCAAGTTTTTCGCTGTACCACACATCATCACTGTCCAACAGCGCGACCCATTCACCTTCAGCTAATTCAAAGCCGCGGTTTCTGGCCTTGGCTGCACCCAGATTATGCACGTTCCGAATCAATCGCACTCGGTTATCCTCATTTGCAAAGGACTGAATGATCTCGGCTGTATGATCGGTAGAACAGTCATCAATAGCCAGCAGGATCCAGTTTTTGTAAGTCTGGGACTGTACTGAACGGATCGCTTCGCCGATGTATTTTTCTGCATTATATGCCGGCATCACAACAGAAACCAATGGCTGTGCTGTTTTGTATGATCTCTGGCCAACCGATTCGATCTGTAACGTTTCCATCAGCGTGCCCCTTTATGTGTGAAAATCAACGATATTGTCTTGGCAATACACTTTAAATCCAGAAAAACGGAGCGATGTTCTATGTACTCCATGTCGTATATGATTTTTTCCTCGGGCTCTAACTCATAGCCGCCATTTACTTGCGCATAGCCGGTAAGACCCGGAATGACGACCAAGCGGTTAGAGAATCCAACAATGTATTTTTCAAATTGCTCGTAGAAATACTGGCGTTCCGGGCGTGGTCCAACAAAGCTCATATCGCCCTTTAATATATTCCAAAGCTGCGGCAGCTCGTCCAGCCGCGTTTTGCGCAGGGATGCACCAAAACGAGTACAGCGCGCATCTTCTTTATCCGCCCACTTGGGGCCATTCACCTCCGCATCAATATTCATTGTCCGAAACTTGTATATTACGAACGGTTTTCCGTTCTTCCCGAGCCTTTCTTGCCTGAAAATCGCACCGCCCGGCGAATCAATCAAAATGATCAGCGCAATCACTGCCATTGGGATGGCCAGTACTATAAGACCTATCAACGCAAAGAAAAAATCAAAGAGCCTTTTTACCAGAAGATACGACCATCGTTCTTGAATGCGTGGTAAAGCAATATAAACTGTATCGCGTTCTACTTCCACCATGATTCATCTCCTTATCTCATTCTATATTTTTTTCGCTGTCAGCTGTATTTACCCAATTCTCTCTTGCATTTGGGCGAGCAAAACTGTACACCTGCTCAAAAGTCCATTTAGTAGTATCTTCGTTATCTTCAATTTCGCCTGATAACACACGAGCTGCAAAAGAAAGCATGGTATCCCACTTCAATTGCATTCCACTTCCACATGTGTATTCTATAGAAACGCTCAAACTCACAGACAATATCCATCTATGCCAAACCAGCCTGTACAATAACAGCCCCTTTATCCGGATTTGCTGTCCGGAAACGCCCTTTGTGACCGACTCAATCGCCGAAATACGTTGTTCAGACTTTCACCATGGCAATGGAACAACTGCGCGGGGCTGCTCAGACCATTTGCTCCGGGTGGAACACGCGGTCAAATTCCGCGGCGGTCATGTAGCCCAGTGACAGGCAGGCGTCACGCAGGGTGACCGAGTCCCGGTGGGCGAGCTTGGCGACACGCGCCGCGTTCTCGTAGCCGATGTAGGGGGTCAGCGCCGTCACGGTCATGAGCGAGGCGTGCAGATTGTGTGCCATTCTTTCGCGGTCGGCTGTGAGTCCCGCAAGGCAGTGGATCCGGAAGGAGTCGATCGCCGCCGTCAGCAGGCGGACGGAACGCAGGAAGTTGTCGATGCAGACCGGCATGAACACCTTGAGCTGAAAATAGCCCTGCGATGCCGCCAGCCCGACAGCAACATCGATTGCCATGACCTGCACCCACACCATGGTG
>URUL01000091.1 GCA_900551005.1 uncultured Ruminococcus sp.
CCCGCCGCTTTGCAGTTTTTCAGATGCTCCTGATAGGTCTTTGCAAAATAGTAGTTGCCGTCGTTGTCGGTGACGAAGAAATAGTAGTCCGTGTCCGCCGGGTTCAGCGCGGCGTTTATCGCTTCAATTCCGGGGTTCGTTATCGGACCTGCCGGGAGCCCCTTGCGGTCGTAGGTGTTATAAAACTCATCGTATTTGTCTGCCTGATACTCGCTTATATAAGGCTTGACGCTGCGCTTTAAATAGAAAACCGTCGCGTCGCACTGCAGGCGCGGATAGCTCGATGAATTGAGCCTGTTGTGGAGCACGGAGGAGACATTCGCCATGACCGACGGCACCGACGCCTCCTGCTGGATTATCGAAGCGAGCGTGATTATCTCGTCCATGGACATGCCGATTTTTTGAGCTTTAGCATACATATCGTCTGTGAGCTTCGATTCAGTGTTTGCGAGAAAGCGTCCGAGCGCCTTTTCCGCGCCCTCGCCGACATAGAAATCATATGTGTCGGGATAGATATAGCCCTCGAGCAGGAACGGGCGCTCCTGCGGATTGTTTATAGCTTTAACGAATTTGTTGTCCCGTTCGGTGTTGTTGACCGCCGAGATAAACTCGTCCTTTGTGCATACGCCGCCCTCTTCGAGCTTCTGCGCCGCCTGAATGACAGTCGTGCCCTCGGGAAAGGTCAGCCTGACCGTCTCCGGCGCGGGGGCGGGCTTGAGACGATCAATCAGCGAGCAGGAGCAAAGGCTCAGCGCGAGAATAAAAATCAGCAAAGCGGCGATATATTTTTTGAAATTTTTCATTTTTTGCACCTCCGTCTTTCGGACAAGATGATTCTATCAAAAATAACGAGCAAATTCAACTTTCTTCTTCGCGGAATATCGGCGCGCCCGCGCGGAAAGCTAAAAACGCAAACGCAAAGAAAGGAGAATTTTTTGTGGACAAGCCGAAAAAGCAGAAGAAAAAGATAATCGAAATTCCGCAGTACAACGACCCGATGAACAAAGAGGGAGTTATCCCGACCGACGTGCTCGGCAGCTACTCGGGCACGCCATTGGACGGCTCACAGCCCGTGCAGGACGCGGATGACCTGTAAAATAAAAAAAAGTCCCCGAAAAAAGTTAAAGCCGAATGTGTGCAGCATTCGGCTTTAGCTTTGGGGAAAGAGAAAATAAAAATGAAAAAAGAAGTTGACAATTATTAAAACCAGATAGGTAGTTGTCTCTTCGATACCTCTTGGGTACACATATAGAATAATTGTGCCGTATTGCATCAAGTATACATAAATATGAACAAATTGTAAACATTTCCTGTTCTTTTGCTAGGATTTGCCTTTTTTCGGCATTTTTATTGAAAAATTCTGTCTCAAAGCCTGTTTTTTCTGAGGCCGAACGGGCAATAATTGCGAGTTTCAGGTTGTATTATTTACATATCGGGTATAAAATAGTAGGAGCTGTATTTATACCTATATTTACAGCTATGCAGCAACAAACGAAAGGTTTGGTATAATGGATTATTCACTGACAAAGAAGGCCGCCGAGGAGCAGATAACCGCAAAGCTCTCGCACTTTTTCGGCGTAACTCCCGAGGAGGCCAACTACGAGCAGTTTTACAAGGCTATCGCGATGATAACCCGCGATATGCTCAGACAGGGCAGACACGAGTTCGAACAGCGCTGCGAAGAGAGCGGCTCGAAGCGCGTGTACTATATGTGCATGGAGTTCCTCATGGGACGATCGCTCAAGAACACGCTCTATAACCTCAATCTCATCCCCGTCATGGAGGAGGCACTCAAAGACTTCGGCATAAAGCTCGACAAGCTCTATGACTGCGAGCCGGACGCAGGTCTCGGCAACGGCGGTCTGGGCCGCCATGCGGCGTGCTATCTCGACGCTTTGGCAACCGACGGCTATCTCGGCATGGGCTACTCCATTCTCTATGAATACGGAATCTTCAAGCAGAAGCTCGTTGACGGCTGGCAGACCGAGATGCCCGATTTCTGGCTCCCCGGCGGCGAGGTATGGCTCGTTGCGCGCGAGGAGAAGAGCGTTGACGTCAGCTTCGAGGGCAATGTCGTTGACCGCTGGGAGGACGGCTATCACAGCGTCGATATAGAGAACGCGAAGAAGGTTCACGCCGTTCCTTACGATATGATGGTCGCCGGCAAGGACGGCAAGGGAGTCAGCGTCCTGCGTCTCTGGAGCGCAAAGAGCTCCGAGATAGACATGAACTCCTTCAATCAGGGCGATTACCTGCGCGCCATGGAGCAAAACGCCATGGCAGAGGTCATAAGCAAGGTGCTCTATCCCGCGGATAACCATCCCGAGGGCAAGAGCCTGCGTCTGCGCCAGCAGTATTTCCTCGTCTCCGCATCCGTTCAGGATATCATCAACCGCCACCTGCGCAAGTACGGCTCGCTCGACAATCTCTGCGACAAGATGGCTATCCATATCAACGACACCCACCCGACTCTCGCTATCCCCGAGCTTATGCGCCTGCTGCTCGACGAGTGCGGCTACAGCTGGGATGACGCATGGGATGTTGTGACGAAGGTTTTCGCCTACACGAACCATACCGTCATGAGCGAGGCTCTCGAATGTTGGAGCGAGGATCTCTTCCGTCGTCTGCTTCCGAGAATATATCAGATAGTCAAGGAGATAGACAACCGTTTCCGCAGCAGCGTCTGGGAGCAGACCCACGACGCTAATAAGGTCGAGAGAATGGCTGTTATCTCAAACGGAGTTGTGCGCATGGCGAACCTCTGCGTCGCCTGCTGCCACAGCGTCAACGGCGTCTCCGCCCTCCACAGCGAGATACTCAAGGACAGCGTGTTCCATGATTTCTATACCCTCACGCCCGACAAGTTCTGCAACGTCACAAACGGCATCGCCCACCGCCGCTGGCTCTGCCAGGCAAACCCGCGCCTGACTTCGATGCTCAGCGACCTTATCGGCGGCGAGTTCGTATATAACGCCGAGTGCCTCTCGGAGCTTGCAAAATATAAAGATAACCCCGCCGTGCTCGCGGAGATAGAGAAGATAAAGACCGCGAACAAAGCGGACTTCGCAAAGCGCGTCAAGGCGAAGACCGGCATCGAGCTCGACCCGAACTCCATCTTTGATGTTCAGGTCAAGCGTCTGCACGAGTATAAGCGCCAGAACCTCAACGCGCTCAACATCCTCGCGAAATATCTCGCGATAAAGGCGAATCCCTCGGGCGATTTCATGCCCCACACCTAAATCTTCGGCGCAAAAGCGGCGAGCGGCTACTTCATGGCGAAGAAGATAATCAGTTTCATCTGCGCCCTCGCGGATCTCATCAACAACGACCCCGATGTCAAGGGCAGGCTCAAGGTCGTCTACATGGAGGACTACAACGTCTCCATGGCTGAATATATGATGCCCGCCGCCGATGTCAGCGAGCAGATATCCCTCGCCGGAACCGAGGCGAGCGGCACGGGCAATATGAAGCTGATGATGAACGGCGCGATAACTCTCGGCACGCTCGACGGCGCGAATGTTGAGATTCACGACGCAGTCGGCGACGAGAATATTGTTATCTTCGGCATGACCACCCCCGAGGTCAACGAACTCAAGAGCAAGGGCTATGTGCCGATGAATTTCTACAACAACAATGCGGAGCTTCGCAATGTCATCGATTTCATAAACCGCGGCTTCTGCGGTAAGCAGTTCCCGGAAATCAGCGGAACTATTGTCTATCACGACCCCTACATGGTTCTCGCGGACTTCGCGGACTACCGTCAGGCGCAGAACAGAATCGACGAGCTCTGGGCGGACAGAACGCGCTGGAACTCGATGTCGCTGATGAACACTGCCTGCTCCGGCAGATTTGCCGCCGACAGAGCGGTAAACGAGTATGCAAAGAACATCTGGCACACCGTCCCCGCAAAATAAGGACTGCCGCACTCGGCGCAGACCAAAGAGCAAAAAGAAAACCGCAACTCGCGCTTTTGGGCGTAGGTTGCGGCTTTTATCATAGTTTGCGGCTTTTATCATAGTTTGCGGTCTGGCATTTACAGGGCAATTTATAGGACTTATCTTGCAAAAAAACAGCCCGCGAGGATAGCTGGGTGTACGTAAGATAGTATTGCGCTAAGATTGACGAAGCGGCACGAAACCGCATGGAGCTGATCGTGCCGGAACTGGCGAAACGGCGTGACCGAGAAACTGAAAGCCGACACCAAATGGAATGGGTACGGCAGATGAACGCTTGCAAGGCACAGGCAGAGGAGATTGTGAAAGCGGAATTGATTTATGATTGAGCGAGGAAGTCCGGGCAGAAAACTGTTCGGACTTTTCTCATGTAGTCCAAAGTTGCGGTAGAATTGTTCACGAGTTTTATGGTACAATTTATGCGAATAAAGAAAACGGAAAATTAGAATCTAACAAGAGAATGTGGTTGTATGAAAAAATCCATATTAGTATTTTGGGCAATCGTGTGTCTGTTACCTATTCAAAGGAGGTTTAAGAATTTTAAATGAAACATATAAGAAATATATTGCTGTTGATTACGATTATTTTTGCTTTTGTTATGCAAGCTGAAGTATATCAAAATATGCTCTGGAACTTTAATGGTGCTTATTATTTATCGTCCAGATACACAACTACTAATGACGATATGGATTCATTTTTAGCCAATGCAGAAGATACAGCTGAGAAGCATGGTGTTCATATTTTTTCGACTTTTAATCAGAGAGTTTCTAATTATCAGACAAGACTTTATATTTATGGTGATGATACCGTTGTTCGGGATAGTCTTAAAAGCACAATGGATATTGAGGAAAAAACATATACGGCTTTGATAGGCGGAATCACCGTAATAGAATTTGAAGATTTTAGAGAAGCAAAAAACACAGGCAATGGACAGGAAATAATGGTCAGCTATATCGGTGACGATGATGACATTATTGCCACATATCAAGATTTGGCAAAAGAATATTCTATATCGCAGCCAGAGTTTTGGCAATCAACCGAAACTGATATGATGTTCATTGTTTGGGGCCTGGTTGCCATATTGATGATTGTACTTAATATGATTGAGGTGATACGCAGACAAAAGGAAGTAGTTGTACGAGCTTCTCTGGGCGAAAATGCTGCTGTGATTGCTCTAAAAGCTGTAGTGGCTGATATGATTTCATATGCTGCATTATTCGTCTTAGCAAAGTTGCTTGTTTCTCAATTTATATCGGGAGCGTATGAAGATCATCTCATTTTGGCAGTGTATTGTGCCGGAGCAGTTCTTTCCGTAATTCCTTATGCTGCTTTTGTCCGCTTTGATGTAAAAAAAGCCTTTGCCAATGCTTCAGATAAAAAAGGTATGTTTTATCTTCTGAACGGTCTTAAAGTATTTGCTACTGCTATGACAATTTTTACAATAACTACAAATCTCAGTAGCATTCAAGGTAATTTACTTACAAACACTACTCTTTTAGAAAATCATTATAATGATTATTATTTTGGAGTTATGCAGATTGAACCTCCTTTTGAAGAAAATGAGGAGGAATCCAAAGAGAGCAAATTTTGGAATGACCTTTACGAAAATGAATACAACACTATAAATCCGGTGGTCTGCATAGGCAGCCGGATAAGCGATACGGATAATTATATTTTTGTAAATCATAATGCCAGAGATATGCTACAAGGGTTTTCTGATATGCTTACTGAAGATGATGAAAAAGAGGATATCGTGGTCTTCGTGCCAAAGGGAAGAAATGCGGAATCATACAAAGATATCGCAAAAGAGGAAATTGACTCTCTTACCCAAAATGCAGAAGAACTGCGTGTTGTTTATAAAGAATATTCTGGCAGAGAGCAATTTTATTATCTCAATTCGAACAGAGAAGAGGCTATTGACGGATTGTCAAGAGCAACAAATCCGATTGTTATTTATCAGGCAAATGAGGCTGTTGCTTTGAATGGAAGTTATATCGAAACAGGAACATATAATGGTGAGGTAATCTACGGATGCGATGAAAGCACAATTCGTAATGCTGCGAAAAAATATGCAGAACAGCTTGGTTCACACTATTTTATGCTGACGAATGTCGGAGAGGATTACATTTATAGTCATAGTTTCCTCGTGAAACTGATTGGCTTTATAAGCTCTCTTTGCGTATTAGTATTGCTGTTAGATATCGCTATCATCATATCTGAAGTGAAAATGGAATTTAGACTTAATGCGATGGAAATCTCCCTCAAAAAGGTTTTGGGCTATCGCTTTTATGAAAGGCACAAAAGATTTATTTCCGTTAATCTCTTAGAAAATATAGCCGTTGTGATATTGATTTGCATTGTTTCGATTTTTATATCTAACGCAAGTGTCGGGATTGCTTTACTGATTGGAGCGTTGCTCACCATTATTGAAATGGCAATCATTTTCACAAATATTATGTGGGTTGAAAAAACAAATATCTCAAAGTCATTGAAGGGAGGATGTTTATGATTATAATTCGTGGCTTAAATAAAGCATTTGGAGAGAAAATAATTTTCTCCAACTTTAATTTGGAAATTCCGGATGGAAGTTTTGTAGTAATCAGCGGGGATAGCGGCAGTGGAAAAAGCACTTTGCTCAATATGATTGGTGGTATCGAAAAGCCGGATAGCGGCAGTATCATAATCGAAGGGCTGAATATTACCCGGCTTAAAAATAAAAACAGTTTTTTTGCGGATACAGTGGGGTTTCTTTTTCAGAATTTTGCACTGCTTGAAAATAAGACAGTTAAAGAAAATTTAAGTTTGATTAAAAAATCAAGCCGAACTAAAGTATCACTTAAAGAAGCTCTTAATCGTGTGGGGTTATCAAAGGAAGTTAACAAAAAAGTTTATCAGCTTTCCGGTGGTGAACAACAGAGAGTTGCTTTAGCTCGTCTTATGATGAAAAAATGTTCTGTTGTTTTGGCAGATGAACCTACTGGCTCACTTGACAAGAAAAATAGAGATATTGTTATGAGGTTATTGCACGAACTCAATGAAGAAGGTAAAACGGTTATCATTGTTACCCACGATCAGGGTATTATTGAAGATGAACCTTATGTTGTGAAAATCTGAGAGTACCTCTTAGAAATGTCTTGATCTACATTTTATGTAATTTGGGTCAGAAGAAAATCCCTTTAGGAACTAAAGGGCGCACTTCTATACTCTCCTATCGGGAGTATGTGCGTCCTGCGGAGCTTCATTCCCGGTCAGCAGAGAAAAACTGCTTGACCGAAAATGTTTCGTCACTTCGTTCCGTCAAGGGAGCTACACTCCCTTGCGACGCTTGTGCGTCTATCCCTTGTGGACTTGCCGTCCGCAAA
>URUL01000092.1 GCA_900551005.1 uncultured Ruminococcus sp.
GCTCTGTATCTTATCCACAATATCGCCCTCGTGATTCGACTGATAAAATTCCGTCTCGACGCCGAGCTTTGCCGCCTCTTCCTTTATATAAGAAACAAGGTCATCGTATGTTCTTCTTCCGTAGATGTCCGGCTCGCGTATGCCGAGCATATTCAGATTTGGACCGTTTATCACGAGTAATTTCATTTTTCAAGCTCCTTTATGATATTTTCGGCGACCACTTCCGCCGTTGGATTGCCATCCGCTTCCACATCGGCAAAAGCACGATAAAGCGGAAGCCTTGCCGAGTAAAGACGTTCAAGCGCACCATCGCCACTCGACAGCGGTCTGCCCTCGCGCTCCAGAGACGAAATATCGCGGTTTATGAAAACGATGCGCCCGTTTTGCGCAAGAGCATTATAGTTTTCGGGCACGGTGACAACGCCGCCGCCCGTAGCAATCACAAAGCCGCATTTGCTGCCTGCCTCATAGACAACGCCACTCTCCACGCGTCTGAAAGCCGCTTCCCCGCTCTCGGTGATGATCTCGGCAGGTGTTTTCCCGAGCCTTGATATCTCATCATCCGTATCGATAAAGCCCTTGCCCAGCTTGTCTGCGAGGATCTTTCCGACGGTTGTCTTACCGCAGCCGGGCATACCGATGAGAATGATATTCTCTTCTCTGCGCGATATCTCACCGATGATCCTCTCGTTCTCACTCTCGGCTATCTGACTTTCCATGAAAAGCTCCGATGCGCGTTTTGCCTGCGCAACAAGCATGGCAAGTCCGTTCTTGCACGGAATGCCGAGCTGCCCTGCCGCGAGCATGAGCGCCGTCTTCGCAGGATTGAATATAATATCAAAATCATATTCGCATGCGGTAAAGACGGAAATATCAAGCGGCACTTCGCCGTTTTTCGGGAACATGCCGACAGGCGTGGTATTGACTATTATTTGGCTGTCAAGATATGGCTTTATTCCCTCCGCGGTATTTTCCTTATGCGTGAGAATATGGACATCCGCTCCCGCTTCTCTCAGCGCATAGCAGACGGCCTTGGAAGCGCCGCCGTTTCCTATCACAAGGGTTTTCTTACCGCGCACATCCGTTCCGGAGCTTTTCAACGTATACGCAAAGCCGCTGTAGTCGGTATTGTCTCCGCAGAGCTTTCCCCCGCGTCTGTAAACCGTATTCACCGCACCTATCTCCCGTGCTGCGGGAGACAGCTCATCCAGATAAGGGATGACCGCCTGCTTATAAGGGATCGTCACGTTAAAGCCGTCCAATCCCGAATCTTTTATAAATGCGGGAATAAGCTCCTCACTCTCCAGCTCATACAGGCGATATTCATAATCGCCGAGCATGGAATGTATCTGTGGGGAAAAGCTGTGCCCCAGTTTTTTTCCTATTAATCCGAATCTTTTCAAAATTCATTTCTCCTTTAATATGTCATGCCCGCCACACCTGTTTTCTCTTTTTCCGCCTTCCATTTTTTCAGCGTGCGCACATAGAGCACTATACCGATACTGCCCGCTATGCTCTCCGATATCGGGAAGGAGAGCCATGTGTAATTCAGCCCTATAAAAGAAAAAAGCCAGAATATCGGAACAAGACAGAATATCTGTCGTATCAGAACGAGAACCGTGCTTGTTTTTCCGTCTCCTATCGCCTGAAAGAAAACGGGTGTCATCAGCGAAAATACAGCGGGAATAAAGCTCGTGCCTATGATGCGGAAGGCAACGGCTCCTATCTTATGTACCTCTGCATTTGATGAAAAAATACCGATAAGCTGCCGCGGGAAAAACAGGAACGAAATAACGCCGACGAGCATAAATAAGGCCGAGATGGAAAAAGAAAGCTTCATCGTATCGCGACATCGTCCGTATTCCTTTCGTGTATAGTTGAAGCTGAGCACGGGTACAATGCAAGTCTCAAGCCCCAAAAGCGGAATGAAAAAGAAGCTCTGCATCTTATAATAAAGCCCGAGCACCGTCACCGCAAAATCCGAGAATCTTGCAAGAATGACGTTCAGCCCGACGATATAGACCGTATAAAGCGCCTGCATGGTAATAGACGAATATCCGTAGAAATATATGCGTTTGACATAATGCGGAAAATCTCTCCATGCGGGAGGGCGGCTGAAGCCTTTTATGCCGACGATCACAGCCGCTACCGTCTGACCGACTACGGTAGCATAAGCAGCTCCCGCGGCGCCCATCTCGGGAAAGAACCCCACACCGAATATCATCAGTGGATCAAGAATAATATTTGTGAGCGCACCCGCGATCTGTGCAAGCATCGGCAAACGCATATTTCCGCGCGACTGATGAACCTTTGACCATATTCCCTCGAGAAAAGCCCCAAGACTCCCCACGCAAACTATATTTCCGTATGTGACGGCATTCTCTATCACCTGCGGCAAGGTAGCGGACGTCCTGACATACGGGCGCATGATAAGCACCGATATCAGCGCAAACAGCGCCCAAGAGATAAGCGCGAGTATCATTCCGGCACCCGCCGTGCCGTTTGCTTCTTTTTCCCTATCCTGCGCATACTTGCGTGCCATGTACGTATTGACGCCGACACCGGTACCGACGGCAAATGCAACGATGATGAGCTGCAAGGGAAAAATAACGGTAAGAGCCGTGAGTGCATCATCCGAATATTTGCCCACGAAAAAGCTGTCCACTATATTGTACAGCGCCTGTATAAGCTGAGCCAGCATGACCGGCGGAGCCATTTTAAAAAGGATCTTTCCTATGCGCTCCGTGCCGAAAAAATTGTTTTCAGAAATACCTTCCGACATAATTCCCCCGTCGGTGCAGGAAGTACTGTGACCGTCTATACTGCAAACCGATTTTACACATGTGTATTATATATCAATTTTCCTGAATGCGCCTGTCTTTTCCATGATCTCCCGTTCGCGCTTGTGGCAGGTGAATATCACGCATTGTCCGTATTCACCGTACAGACGGTGCAGAAGCTCCAAGGTATTTGCAAGCCGCGCATCGTCGAGTCTGGCAAAGCTCTCGTCAAAGACAAACGGCGGTACGCTCTTTTTGCAGAGCATATCCATCAGTGCGATGCGCAGGCTGAGATAAGCGATATCGGCTGTCCCCGCGGAGAGACTGTCCACCCCATGCGTGATTCCGTCAAAATAACTCATCGCAAAATCCCCATCGACACCGAGTACCTTATATTTGCCGCCCGAAAGCTTGGACATGACCTTGCCCGCGGTCTTGGCGAGCTTCGGCGAAATGCCCTCCCGCAGCTTTCCGGAAGCGGATTCCATCGCCTCTATGGCAAGCACGTATGCTTCAAACTTTTCTGTAAGAGCGGCAATATCTCCCTTCAGTGCTTCCGCTTCGGGCGTAAGCTTGGCAGGATTCTCTCCCGTGGCATTCAGCGTGGAATATTCCGTCTCTATCTCATGGATCAATTCTTTGGAGGAGGCCGCGGAGCGCGTCAGAAATTCGTAATCGCGTTTTCTCTTTCGATAATCGAAATTTTCGATCTCAGGCGGAAATTTTTCACTTGCAGCCTGCTCGATCAGATCGTCGGGATACGTTGCCAGCGTAGCCTCATATTCGCTCGCTTTCGCCTTTTTCTCTTTAATTAAAATCTCCAGCTTATCTATCTCGCTGCGCTTCTCTTCACATTTGGCGATAGCTTTTTCGAGCGAGAGCGCGGTATTTTCGAATATTTCAAAGCCTGCCGCTTCCAGCGCACGGATGATCCCCGTGCTTATCTTGTTCAGTGCGGCGGAAGCCTCATCAAACTTGCTTTCAGCGGCGCGCTTGCCCTCGATAATATACATCAGCGCCGCCTCATCCTTTTTGGATGCTTTCACGAGCTCGTCAAACTCGACATAGTCTGCACATCCGAACATCTTGCAAACGTGAAGAACTCGCTTGGCATATTTCCCTGCCGCAAGAAAGCTCAAGACGCAGAGCACTGCGGAAATTCCCGCAAGCGCGGCAAATATGATCTTCGCCGCAGACTGCCCACCCATGCCTTCGATCGCAAATGAAGAGAAAAACAACGAAGCGAAAACCACCGTCCCGATAAGACTGATAAGACTCATGAGCTTCTTTGAGGAAAGCTGTTTTCTGTTATCTTCGGCTTTGCGAACAAGCTCATCACGCTTTTCCGCAGAACCGAAACGCTCGAAAACAGCCAGCTTTTCGTTCATGTCCCCGAGTTTTTTCCTCGCCGCGTCCATATCGGCGCGCGCGTCCTCATAGCGAGCCGTTGCAAGCCTCAGTTCACTCTGAGATGCTCGAAGATGCTCCGTATATTCACTTTTATAAATATGCACGCCGCCCGTTGCCGACGCATCGCAAAGATCGGCTTTTTGCCGTTCAAGCTCCTCAAGCTCGCGGCGCGTCTTTACACATTTTCGGTATATCTGCTTAAGGGAGAACCTTTCATACATATCCAGTTCTTCCTTGACGATCGCAGCTTCCCTCTCTGCCTTTTCGGCGGATTCCGTAAGCTCGCGCTTTCTTCCGTCGAGATATATCAGTCTTGCTCCCGTCGATTTCGAAGCATCTATCCTCTCTTCGAGAGAGCATAGCTTTTCCTGCATATCGTGAATCTTGCCGCCGCTTTTGTTCTTGTGCCAGAGAAATTTTCTCGCTTCATCCAGTTTTTTCAGCGCTTTTTTTGTTCCTGCGCTCTCATCGCCCGAGAAAAGTATGTTTTCAGATGCTTCGCAGAGACTTCTGCCGCCTATCTTGCTCTCGCCGAGCTGACGTATGTATGCCGTGCTTTCAAATACGTTCTCCGGCACGCCGAAAAATTCCTCTCCCGGATTTTTTCCGCGAAGGCAAGGCGTATTCGTCTCATTGTCATATATCGTGCATTTTTCGGAAAAGCTGAGCTTGCCGTCTCCTGATGTCGTCATCACGGCATCGCGCTCAATGCGGTATTCCAGCCCGTCATCGCTGAAAATGATATATCCCGCGGCACGCGAGGTGTCCCAGCTGATATATTTCTGTTTCTCCTCAGATTTCGAAGGAAGCCCATAGAAAATAAACTTGATAAAATTGCATACGGTGCTCTTGCCGGACTCATTTTCACCTGTGATGATATTTATTCCGCGCTCAAGCTCCAACGTCAGATCGTTGATCTTTCCGAAGCTTTGAATGTGAATACGCGAGATTATCATTTTTCCCCGTCCCTTCTGCGTTTTTCCTTTCTTTTATACATGTGTATAAAAGGCTTTTCCAGCGTTCTTTTGAATTTAAAAAAGAGGTTCTCTTTATATTTCAGCGGTGTCACGAGTATGGCGTAAGCGCCCGAGCGATTTGCACAGAGCACGTCGGTAAAAATCTGGTCGCCTATCACGGCACAATGCTCCGGCACGGTCGCAAATTTTTCACAACAGAGCCTTACGCATTTTCGCGAGGGCTTGCCGCTGTCATAAGTAAAAAATGTTCCTATCCGACGGCAGAAAAGCTCGACGCGCTCCTGCTTGTTGTTGGAGGCGACGGCGATGTTCAGACCCGCCGATCTCAGAGCGTCTATCCAGCGGCATACCTCTTCCGTAGGCTCCGGATCCCCGTAGGTAACGAGCGTATTGTCTATATCGAGGATGACCGTATCGATTCCCTTTTCCAAAAGGAAATCCGCGCTTATATCGAATATCCCGGAAAACATCACGTCCGGAAGAAATAAATTTTTCATTTATACCACCAAATATTGTTTCTATGTGATTATATATTGATTATCCTTTCGCAAGGGTCGCAAGGGCATTTTTGCGAAGCCGTCAATTGCGCAGAGGTGCGCGGAGCGCACAGGCGGCAAAGCCGCAAAACTCGTGAAATGATCTTTCTGCGTATATTATAACATATTTTCACAGAATATACAATATAAATTTTCCCTAATTTCACGCAGGATTTACGCCCTTGAAAAGCAGAGTTCACAATATGTGAAAAAGTGCCAAAAATAACACTTTTCTTTATTCATTCATACAAAATTATCAAAAAGAGGTTCCATTTTGGCGTTTTTTATGATATAATATATACAGAAACGGAGATACTCGTTTCCGTTTCCGAAAACATATGCGGGACGCCGATTTGCATCATGCATTCTTATCGGATGAGGCGTGCATATACGGTTCATCCTGCCGAAAGGATGGTAAACTATGAAAACTCAGATTTTGTTGAGACAGGTCACGCTGACAGATAATGAAAAAGCCATTATCGAGAAGAAGCTCAGAAAGCTTGACAAGTTTTTTGATGACGAGGTTCAGGCCTTCATTACTCTCTCAAGGAAAAGGGAGCGTCAGATTCTCGAGCTTACCATTTCATCAGGCGGCATGATCTATCGCAGTGAAGTGGAGGCCGAATCCTTCCTTCATGCCATAGACCCCGCCGTAAATATCATCGACCGTCAGATACGCAAAAACAAAACGCGCCTCGAAAAGCGCCTGCGTGAAGGTGCTTTCACACCTGATGCAGATATATCCGAGTATGTGGATGAAGAAAAAGAATTTAAAATACACAGAAAGAATTTTAATCTGAAGCCCATGTCCTCAGAGGAAGCAATCTTACAGATGAATCTGCTCGGTCATGAATTTTTCGTATATGAAGATCAAGACAGCGCCGAGGTATGCGTAGTATACCGCCGAAAAGACGGCGAATACGGACTGATAGAAACAAAAAGATAATCAAAAAAAGCCGAGGGGGAGCCGCAAAGCGGTTCCCCCGGCTTTTTTGAATGATTTATACAATTGTATTTTAAATATTATACTATTGTATATTATTTTCTTTTTCTCGGTTTTTTTCTTCGCGACGGCGTTCTTGCAGCAGAGCGACCGCCAAGCATGGCAAGTCCGATGGAGGCGGTAGCACTTATCGCATAGGCAAGAGGAGATACGGAAAGCGTCAAGGCAAAACAAAGAAGTATCATAACGGCAACAAGCAATATTCCGAAAACAAGTCCGCAAACAGTGCCGTTTTCCCCGTAAAGCCTTGACGCCATATAACCTCCCGCGAATGCAACTACGGCAAGCGTCAGATATGAAAAAACAGGTGCAACCTTCTCAGGATCATCAAACCTCAGTGAAACAAAACAAAATATGCCAAGCAAAACCGCACCTGCCAAGACAGCGGCGCCCAAGGCCTTTATCAGAGGCAATAGCATGCCCGATTTTAGACTATGTACATTTGATTTTTG
>URUL01000093.1 GCA_900551005.1 uncultured Ruminococcus sp.
TTGTCTGAGTGATATTTGATTTTTTTTTAGTACTGGGCTTTCGCTTTTCTCTTTTTTCTTCTCGTTTGCGTCTAGCGTCCATTCGAGCAGATTCTTCACGTCATAGTATGCCGTGAGCTCACCGCTTGCGTTTTTAGTACCGCCCATGACGACACATATATAACTAAAGGAAGATTCAGCCCCGGAGACCACGCAGTAGCCGCCGCTTTCCGTCTGTCCCGCACTCATTCCTTTCGCTTTTGAATAGAGGTATTTTATCTGATTGTGATTGGAAATGAGGTGATTGCGCGTCCAGATCGTACGCGCATCGCTTTTGTTTGTGGCGGGCATCTCATATTTTTTTGTCTCACATATTTTCATGAATTCCGTCATGGAATATGCGTGAGCCGCTATGAGCGCCACATCGCGTGCCGTCGTATATGCCGTGACATCGTCGAGTCCGGTGGGGTTTTTATAGAGTGTTTCGGTTGCGCCGAGCTCCTTTGCACGCTCCGTCATCATCACGGCAAACATGGAATTTGCTTTTGCTATTTCAAATGCGAGAACCTGCGCCGCATCATTTGCGCCGCCCACGAGCAAGCCGTACAGAAGCTGACGTACCGTGACGACCTCGCCGACCTTCAGATTCATCGTCGTGCTGCCTTCGAGGTCGCGGATCGCCGAATATATCACCGTTATCTCATAGTCGAGATTGCCCGAAAAATGCTCGAGGGCGAGGATGCCTGTCATGATTTTTGCCGTGGAAGCGGGCGCTGTTCTTTCGCCGGCGGCTTTTTCATAGATGAAAACGCCGTTTTCCGTATTGTATACGGCGGCATGCGGGGAATACACGCTTTTTTCGAAATCGGCATATATTGGCATGGAGGAGCTGACAAAAAGAAAAGCGAAAAGTACGGCGCAAAATGCCGTGCCAAAGCGGAAAGCATGACATATTCCTCTTTTTTTCATGGCTACTCTCCTTTCGAAAAATGCAATGTTATATTTCTGCCGCAGACGACGCCTTGCAAAAATGCCTCGGGATTTTTTCTCATCTGCATGATTTTCTCTACATAATGATTATGCTTGTAAAACGTCCTTCAGAATCATACGCGCCTGCTCGCGGTTTCTTTGTACCTCGACGGTGAGCTCTTCCGCATTTGAAAATCTGCGCTCGGGGCGTATGAATACGAGTGGATAAACGGAGATCGTCTGCCCGTACAGGTCGCCCGAATAGCCGATGATATTCGTTTCGCAGTTGGCTTCTCCGCTGTTTTCCACGCTTGGGCGCACGCCGATATTCGAGACGGCGGGATATCTTTTTCCGCTTACCATGCATACCGATGCATAGACGCCGTGGCGCGGCATGGCTGCTCCGTGCGGTATGTGCTGATTTGCCGTCGGAAAGCCGAGCGAGGCACCGAGCGCCTTGCCGTGCAGTACTTCCGAGGTAAAGCCGAAAGCTCTGCCGAGCATCTTATTGGCAAGCGCAATATCTCCATTGGCAAGAGCTTCGCGTATTCGTGTGGAGCTGACGGGAGCACCCTCAAATGTCACGGGCGGCAGAATATCCGTGCCTCTCCCCTGCGCGTTCATGAGCGATGCGAGAATCATGCCGTTTCCCGCGCCCATTTTTCCGAAGCGGAAATTAAAGCCGCAGAAGGCATGGACTACGTTCAGCTTTTTTATCAATATTTCCGAAACGAATACCTCACATGTCATGTCATGAACTTCCGAAAAAGGCGCGACTACAGCTATCTCCGCGCCGCAGCTTGCGGCAATTTTCAGCTTCTCCTCTGCTGACACGAGGAAGGGCGCGCCCGAGGTATTGTTTTCGAATGTGAAAACGGCGCATTTCAGTCCGTTTTTTTGGCGGCAGAAATCTGCCGTCGCTTCTATAAGCTGCCTGTGCCCGATATGAACTCCGTCGAAATTTCCTATCGCACATGCGAGAGGATGATCGGGAGCGGAGAGCACAGCGCCGCTTTTCAAATCAATTATTTTCAATATTATACTGACCTCACGGTATCTGTTTTTTAGATCTTATCTTAAAATAGAATTTATTTCCAGTATTTTCTGTCGAGTGAGCGATACTGTATCGCTTCCGCTATGTGAGCGGACAGAATATCCTCGCTCGAATCGAGGTCGGCTATCGTTCTTGCCACGCGGAGTATCCTGTCATAGCCGCGCGCGGAAAGCCCGAGCTTATCGAATGCTTTTTGCAGGAGAAGCGTCGCCTTCTCGTCCATGCGGCAGTATTTCTGTATCTGAGAGCTTGTCAGCTGAGCATTGCAGTGGAGTCCTTGCTCATCGGCATAGCGCACGGCGGCAAATTCGCGCGCCTTTTTCACATGCTCTGCCATCATTTTTGAGTTTACGGGAGACGGCTCGCGCACCGCGACCTCATCGTATGAAAGCGGCGGAACCTCTATCTGAATATCTATCCTGTCTAGCAGAGGACCGCTTATCCTCGAGAGATAGCGAGAAATATCCGCCTGTGAGCAGGTGCATTTTCCGGAGGGGTGCCCGTAATAGCCGCATTTGCACGGGTTCATCGCGCAGACGAGCATGAAGTCCGAGGGAAATGTGAACTTGCCTCCGACTCTCGTTATCGTAACCCGCCCATCCTCAAGCGGCTGGCGCAGAGCTTCCATCGATTCGCGGGTAAATTCGGGAAGCTCATCGAGGAAGAGAACGCCGTTATGTGCGAGCGAAATCTCGCCGGGCATGGGGATCCTGCCTCCGCCGGAAAGTCCCGCGCAGGACATCGTATGGTGCGGCGCACGGAAGGGGCGCTCACGCATGAGCGCATGCGAGCTGTCACGCCGCATGCCCGCGGCGGAATGAATACGTGTTGTTTCTATTGCTTCATCGAAGGTCATTTCCGGAAGGATCGACGGTATGCGCTTTGCGAGCATACTTTTACCGGTGCCGGGCGCGCCTATCATGAGTATATTATGACCGCCGGCACAAGCTATTTCCAGTGCCCGTTTTGCCTTTTCCTGCCCCTTTACATCGGCAAAATCAAGAAGCGGTGTAAAAGCTTTCATGCCTGCCGCATACGGATCTGCCGTGTACCTTTCGAGCGGCAGCTCGCCATTGAGCATGCCGATAAGGTCTGAGGCTTTCTGCACGGGAAAGACCTCGACACCCTCGACGACCGATGCCTCGGCGGCATTTTCCGGCGAGACGAAGAGCTTTGCTTTTCCTGCCTCCTTTGCCGCGATACACATGGAGAGCATTCCGTTCACGGGACGCACCTCACCTGAGAGTGAAAGCTCGCCGATGAAGCATTTATCCTCTGTCGTGGCATTTTCTTTTATCACACCCGCACACTGCATGATGGCTGTGAGCATGGCAAGATCAAAGCCGGAGCCTTCCTTGCGCTTGTCCGCAGGAGCGAGATTTACCGTTATCTGCGAATCGGGAAAAGGAAATCCGCTGTTCACAAAAGCCGCTTTGATGCGGTCTTTTGCTTCCTTGACAGCATTATCGGGAAGCCCCACTATGCTGAAGCACGGAAGCTTATCCTGAAAGTCGCATTCCACCGTCACGGGATACCCGTCTATTCCCAAAAGTCCCGCTGTATATATTCTTGAAAGCATGGTAAACTCCTTTTGCAGACGTATTTTCTTTTATTTTACAATATCTGCGGAAAAAATACAAGGTGAATTTCCGAAAATATCGTAAATAATGAAAAAAGAAAAGTATATATGGATAAAATATATGTGCACGAGAGCGCGGCATTTTCTTATTCGCCGCGCGGATAACGAGGTAATTTATGCAGAACAAATTCACCGCTCTTGCCGCTTCCGCTCTGACCAAATCGAGGCTCATTGCCTGCGAGATGGGGCATACCTATATAGGCACGGAGCATCTGCTTCTCGGAATACTTTCCGTTCCCGAGAGCGCGGGCGCCGATATGCTGGAATCGCACGGGATAAACTTTTCCTCCACCAAAGCGCTGATGACCGAGCTTCTCGGTGCGGGGAGCGAGACGCGGCTCGGAAATGCCGATATGACGCCGAGACTTCGCCGAGTGATTGAAAATTCGGCACTGGAGGCGGCAAAATACGGACAGAGTCTCATCGGGACAGAACATCTTCTGCTTGCCATACTTTCTCAGAGAGATTGCGTTGCCGTCAAGGTGATGATCGCCGAGGGCGCCGTCATTGGAGAGCTCGTGGCGGATACGGGCTCCTTTCTTCTCGAGATGAGCGATAAAAAGGAAAAGGGCGCGAAGGCGCAGACATATCCCGCGGGAGCGGCAAATGTCTCCCCGCTTTCTCTCTACGGCAGGGATCTGACCGATATGGCAAAGGGCGGCAGGCTCGACCCTATCATAGGCAGGGACAAGGAAATCACGCGAATGATACAGATCCTCTGCCGCAAATCGAAGAATAATCCGTGCCTGATAGGCGAACCCGGTGTAGGAAAGACTGCCGTGGCAGAGGGACTCGCCGCGAGAATAGCTGAGGGCGACGTTCCCGAGTCGCTTTTGCATAGGCATATCATAGCGCTCGATATGGGCGCGATGCTCGCGGGAGCAAAGTACAGGGGCGAATTTGAGGACAGACTGAAAAAGGTGATAGAAGAAGTGACCTCATCGGAGAAATTCATTCTTTTTATCGATGAGATCCATATGATCGTAGGCGCGGGTGCGGCGGAGGGAGCGCTGGATGCCGCCAATATACTCAAGCCCGCGCTTTCACGAGGCGATATACAGCTCATAGGGGCGACGACTGTCGCGGAATATCACCGCCATATAGAAAAAGATGCGGCGCTGGAACGCCGTTTTCAGCCGGTGCTTGTCGGAGAGCCGGATGAGGAGGAGACGAAAAATATTCTCCGCGGCTTGCGCGAGAGATACGAAAACCATCATCGTGTCAGGATAACGGATGAGGCGATAGATGCGGCGGTGCGCCTTTCCGTCCGCTATATCAATGACCGATTTCTGCCCGACAAAGCGATTGATCTCATAGATGAAGCTGCTTCGAAAAAGCGCATAGAACAGAGCAGAAAGCCCGAGGAGGTAAAACATCTCGAAAAGCGGCTTGCCGCGCTGAAGGAAAAAAAGGAGGAGCTTGTGCGTTCGCAGGATTTTGAGGCGGCGGCAAGCGTGCGCGATGAGATCGTCGCGACATGCGACATGCTTGAGCATGAGCGGGAAAAGAGAGAGCGCATGAAACCGTCCGACGACGCTTCGATAGGCGAGAGCGAGATAGCCGAGACCGTGACTGCCTGGACGCATATTCCCGCATCGCGCATCAGCGAGGATGAAGGCGAGCGGCTCGCTCATCTCGAGGATACTCTCGAAAAACGCGTCATAGGGCAGGAAAAAGCCGTACTTTCCGTTGCACGGGCGATAAAGCGAGGCAGAGCAGGGCTGAAAGCTCCGCGGCGTCCCGTCGGCTCGTTTCTTTTTGTCGGAACGACCGGCGTCGGCAAAACAGAACTCGCAAAAGCCACTGCCGAGGCACTTTTCGGGAGTGAGAATGCAATGATAACGCTGGATATGAGCGAATATATGGAGCTTCACAGCGTTTCAAAGCTTATCGGCTCGCCTCCGGGATATGTCGGATACGGAGAGGGCGGACAGCTCACGGAGCGCGTGCGCAAAATGCCGTACTGTATTATCCTTTTTGACGAGATAGAAAAGGCTCATCCCGATGTTTTCAATCTGCTCCTGCAGGTACTTGAGGAGGGACAGCTTACCGATTCGCAGGGCAGGCGCGCTGATTTTTCGAATGCCGTCATCATCATGACCTCCAATGTAGGCACGGGAGAAAGAAATTCCATGATGATGACAGGCTTTTCACCGTCGGCGACCGAAAGCCGTGCGGAGGAAGAAAATATCAGAAAAAAGCTCCGCGAGCGCTTCCGTCCCGAATTTCTCAACAGGATAGATGAAATCGTCATCTTTGAGCGGCTCGGCACGGATGAGATCAGAAAAATAGCCGGCAAAATGCTCGGTGATATCCGAGGACGCATGCTCGAGCTCGGGATAGAAATGGAATTTTCCGAGGACGCCGTGAATCTCATAGCAAGGAGTGGCATGGATGCCATGTACGGCGCAAGACCTCTGCGGCGGGAGATCCGCGCCAAAATAGAGGATCCCCTCGCGGAAAAATTGCTCCGACACGAAATATCGCGCGGCGATAAGATGATATGCTCGGCAGAAAGAGATGAAATACTCTTTCGGCACAGCAAAGCGAAAGATTGAGAGAAAAAGTTCAGCGCAAGCCCGAAAGGAGGGCTTGCGCTGAACTTCAGTCTGCAGATCAAATAATATGTCTGTCACTTTCTATGATTCAATGTACTTTTTGCCTGCTCGAAAAGCACGAAAAGGACAAAAAGAGGAAGGGCTTCCTCTTTTGATCTCCTTCCGCATACGCGACTGAGCCGCAGGAAGTATTGCGTGGCAAGTGAGTACGGTAAAACGCAAAGTAATTATTTCAGTCTGTTTTTCGACAGGCTGATTTTTTTATCTGAGATGATTTTTATGCGTTGACGTAGCCTTTCAGCGTCTTCAGCGTGTTATATACGCCATCGATATGGCTTCTTTCATAGCCGTGGCTGGCATATACACCTGCGCCTATCAAGCCGTGCCGTATATCATAGCCGGCGCGCAAAGTGGCTTCCACGTCGGAGCCGTAATGAGGGTAAACATCCACGGCGTAATCCGCGCCTTCTTTTTTTGCCGCCTCTATGAGTCTGCCGACAACGTCATAGCTATATGGCCCGCCGCTGTCCTTGGCACAGATGGAGACCTTCTTTTCCGTGCAGGCGAGTCCTGTGCCCACACAGCCCATATCGACGCTGATTGCCTCCGTCACATCTGACGGAACGGAAGCCGAGCCGCCGTGCCCCACCTCTTCATATACCGTCACATGAACGTATACTTGGCGTTCGGGCTTGATATCGTTATCCGCGAGAAATTTTGCAAAGCCGAGCAGTATGCCCACGGAGAGCTTATCATCGAGAAAACGGCTCTTTATATAGCCCGAGGCGGT
>URUL01000094.1 GCA_900551005.1 uncultured Ruminococcus sp.
AATGCACGGGTTGTCTGCTCGACTTTGCTCTGTGCCATGCCGATATACGGCGGGGTTCATGCCTTGCCAAAGCGCGCTCAGCGCCTCGGCTCTGTCAGCGCACAGACTTCATGCACGCCCGCCGTTTCTTTTATGCGGAAGAAGTTCAAAAGAGGAATGCCTTCCTCTTTTTGTCCTTTTCGTACTTTTCGGACAAGCGAAAAGTGAATTGACTTACTGTCACTTTATATAAAGCGACGCCTATACTTTTTCGCAGACGGTAATGCACGCCGTTTGGCGTGCTTCGTTCGTTTATATAAGCTTTTCCATAAATTGTATCGCCTCGGCGAGCGCACCGTCATTGCAATGGCAGACCTCTTTTTTTGCGATGGCCTTTACCTTTTCACAGGCATTTGCAGGGCAAAAAGAAAAATCGGCTTCCGAGAGCATTTCTATATCGTTATCGAAATCGCCGATACAGAAAAGGCGGACATCAGGGTTTTCTTTTTTTATCTCATCGCGCATTTTCAAGAGTCTGTATGCCTTGGAAATGCCCTTCGGCAAAACCTCGATGATGTGGGAGGTTGATCTCGTGGCGCTGAAAACATCGCCGAATTTTTCGGCAACGTATTTTCTCATCGCCTCGACTACTTCATGATCCTCATGAGATAAAACGATCTTGAATACCCCTTTCCCCGTGAAATCCTCGGCGGGAACAGTATGAAGCATGCTTTCAAGTCCGTACCTCGAAAGTTGCTCGCGCACCGTCATGTCGTCCTCCAGCGCAAGAAAGCCACGCCTTGTCGTGGAGCGCACACCGCTCTCCGGGAAATCCCTGCGGATAGCGGCAAAAAGCTCCTTTACCCATGCGGCATCGAGATACAGCGGATCGAGTATCTCATTTTTCACAGGCTCATAGAGATAGGTTCCGTTGCAGAGAACATACGGCAAGCCCGCTATTTCGCCATGATCGCATTTCACGACGGTGTTTATATCATAATGGTTTCGTCCCGTGGCAAAGCAAAATCTTCCGCCGTTTTCCTTAAAATATTTCAACGCTTCTATATTTTTATATGCCATCGGCTGCTTATAGGAAGCAAAGGTTCCGTCCACATCGGAAGCAAAAATTATGTTTTCGAATTTTTTCATTTATATTTCCTTATATTGATAAGCGCAGCTTGCGCAGTAAATCTTCAAAATATTCGGGAAGCGGGCATGTCAGCACCATATGCTCGCCCGTTCTCGGGTGCGTGAAACGTATTTCTCCCGCATGGAGCGTCTGACCGCATAGCCCCTTTCCGAACTTCTGCTCACAGGGATCCTTCGGTCTGCCGTAAACATCGTCGCCGAGTATCGGATGACCTATGCTCGCCAGATGCACACGGATCTGATGCGTGCGTCCCGTCTCAAGCTCACAGCGGATAAAAGTAGCCCCGTGGAAATGCTCAAGAGGGAAAATATGCGTGACGGCTCTCTTGGAATTTTTCTCCGTGACAGCCATCTTTTTGCGGTCGGTGGGATGCCTGCCTATCGGCTTGTCCACCGTTATCGGCTCGGCGATATTCCCTAAAGCCACGGCGTAATATATGCGCGATACGTCATGCTCCTTTATCTGCTCGGAAAGAGCGAGATGCGCTTCATCGTTTTTCGCCACGATAAGAAGCCCGCTCGTATTTTTATCTATCCTGTGCACGATTCCCGGGCGTGCCGTGCCGCCGATGCCCGAAAGTGAATCTCCGCAGTGTGCCATCAGGGCATTGACGAGCGTTCCCTCATGATTTCCCGCCGCGGGATGAACGACCATGCCCTTGGGCTTATTGATGACGACGATATCGCTGTCCTCATAGACGATGTCGAGCGGAATCTCCTCGGCCCTCACCTCATATGCCGCAATCGGCGGATATTCTATCTCAATACAGTCGCCCGCACACAGTTTGCGGTTCTTCTCTGCCGCCTTGCCGTTCACGGTGACCGCACCGCTCACGATCAGCTTCTGCGCATATGAGCGTGTTATCCCCTCCGATGAGGAGATGAATACATCAAGCCGCTCGCCGATATTTTCGGCTTGTATCGGAAGTTTATTCATCTTTTTCTCCGTTTGCGGCTTCTGCGTCGGTCATATCAACGTCGTCAGGCGATTCGCCGCCTGCCTCGCCATTGCCGTCCGCTTCATCGGCACCGCCCGACGCTTCGCCGCCCTCTGCCGATTCCGACGTATTGCTCGAGGCGGGGTCTCCACTCGGCGCTCCGCCGGCATGTGCCTTCTTATTGTCGCGGAAAAATTCCTTATCTATGAAAATAAGATATATAAACATCAGCACCGCGCCCACCGTCACGCAGATATCGGCGACATTGAAAACGGGAAAATCCATAAAGGTGAAATTCAGGAAATCCACCACTGCGCCGGAAAACACGCGGTCTATCATATTGCCTATCGCGCCGCCGATGATAAGCGAGAGCGAAAAGCCGAACATGAAATGGAGATGTCTGTACCGATAAAGTAAGAGAGGCAAAGCGATCAGCGCCGCGGCGGATACGACGAGAAATACCCAGCGGTTCTCGCTGAACATACCCCAAGCCGCCCCGCGGTTCAGTATATAACGAAATTCTATTATCCCGGGGATAAAAGGAGCCGATGAATACAGCTCCATATTTTTTACCACTATCAGCTTTGTCACTTGGTCAAGAATGACGCTTGCCGCGATCACGGCAACCCAAAGCCACATAACGGAAGGCTTGCTTTTTTTCATAGTATCTCCGTCAATGCAAATTTATTTTTCATTTCTGGTCTGTGCCAGCAGTGCGTCTACATCGAGCTTCAGCTGCTTGCCGAAGCTGTTTGCCTCCTCCTTTGCCGCATCCTCACATTCATCGATCAGCTCGATGACAGAGGGGACAACGGATTTGCGCTTACCCCCGCCCTTTTTCGGTGCCGCTTTCACATTGGCTTCACTTTTGTTCGCCGTTTCCGCCGTGCGGGCATTCTCATCGTCATCGCGGAGCTTCTCCGCCATATCGTCAACCTTATCGAGAAGAGCGGCATTCTGCTCCTCTTCATTCAGTATATCCTCGAGCTTCAGGTCATATTCCGCGGCAATCTCCCTCTTCATATTCGTAACCATCCTGTCCACATACTTGTCGGAAGTGAGCTCGTCATATTCGTATATCGGGGCAAGCTGATCTATCAGCTCTATATGCAAACGGTACTTTTCAAAAAGCTCGTTCTTGAAATTAAAGACCGTCTCCTGTATCTCGGCGAGATCGCTTTTGTGCGTTTCGATCTTCTCTCTGAAATTCGAAAGGATGGCATCGCAACTTTTTTTGATGGAAGCGATAATGTCGTCGGCGCGGGCATACGCATCGTTTACGATCTGGTCGGCGGCACGCTTTGCCACCTCCAGCGTCTTTTTGACCTGCTCCTCTTCCTTCTCCACGCCCGAAAGACGCGAGAGAGCCTGCGCGAGATTTGCCTCCAGCTCCGCATTCTCGCGATAGAGAGCCGAGTAATTTTCGGTAAGGCGGTTTATATATTGATCCACCTCGGCTGTATTATAGCCGAGTATGGTCTTGGAAAAATCTCTGCTTGAAAGCTTATTCTGCTGCGTAGGCATATATATCTACCCTTCCGTTATTTTTTATTTGCGGCGAGGAGTTTCTTTGCCGCATCAAATCACAGGCGGCAAAAGCAAATCTGCTTCTGCCGCCCCCGTTTCTCTCAAGTATATGTAGCACGCTCCGCATATCTTCCGTATCCGCATGCGGCAAGGGCGCATTTCATATGTTTATCAGAAAAGTGTGTCGCTGGTAAGGTCTACAGGCGGACGCTGCTGAGCAGGCTTTTCTGCGCCGCTTCTGCTGCCGGAGCCCATAGGATCGCTCGAAACATCTACGTTTCTGGGCGTGATAACAAAAGTATTATTCGCTACACGCAAGAACTGACCGTCGATGGAATATGCGACGCCGGAAAGGAAGTCCAGCATTCTTCTTGCCGTCTCCTTGTTTGTTGCTTCGAGATTTATAACAACCGTGCGATTATTGAGCAGGTGATCTGCTATCTGATTGCCGTCCTCATAGCGCTCGGGACGAACTACCTTCATCTCGATGGCGGCAGAGCTGAGTCCTACGCCCGAAGAAGGTCTGGAAGAAATAACCGGCTCGGCGTAGTCGCCGTCATCGGAAACCGGATATACTCCGTCATCATAATCCTTTTCTGTGCTTACCATGCTTTTGATTTTGTTCAGAAATCCCATGTAAAACCTCCGCTTTTATTATTCTTGGCTTATATGAATCCTTCCTGTCGGAAAACAAGAATTATATTTTTTATATTATAACACACAAACGTATAAAATTGCAATCCATTTTTCGCAATTTCAGAAAAAAATTTTTTGACCGCTCTTCAGTCTATCAATTTGCCCTCATAAAGATCCGCTTCTCCGATGATCAGGCGGTCATAGAGCTTCAGCGCCTCGTTCTTTTCCACAATGAAATATCCGTCCTTTTCGAAAATCGGCGTCACCGCGCGCGTGGCGGCAAAGCCTTTTTTGAAAATATAGACATAAGGCTCTCCCGTTTCGCGCGAAATGCGGACGGTCGATGAGGGGATCTTATATCCCTCATACGTTTTCGCCGTAATAACTATATTCTGCCTCCTTATAAAGTCAAAGCCGTCCGGAAGCAAAGAGCATGAGAGCACGACCAGATATGTGCGTCCGTCCGCGCTTTTTTCCTTCCTTTCGAGCTTCATTTCCAAAGAATCGGTGTATGTATTGTCGGTGAATCGGCAGCTGTATTTTTTGCCGACATCAAGTCCCGATGCGACTTCGCTTTCCGTTTTCACGGCAAAATACCACTTGGGAGAATAGGCAAGCGTGCCGGCGGTATTGGCAGAGGAGGGCATGAGCTCGCCGAGCAGATCAAAACTCTCTGCCGTGAGATCCATTGCGGCTTTCTCGGAAAAATACGAGTCCAGTCCGTCCGAGATGTGGTAATAATAGCCCGAACGCGTGGCTGTTATCGGCGCATATCCGCGTCCGAGGCTGTTTTCGATAAGCGCCTTTCTGCTCTCGAGTATGGCGATCTCCGACTTATAATCCGTCGTACCGTTCGTAAGCAGCGCTCTCTTGCTCGTCATCACGGCAAGCTCATGCGCATATTTTTTGACTGACGTAACGTCGCCGGAAGCGCTCGCCGCGGCTATCTTTTCATGAAGCCGCTCTATCTCCTCGTCAACCTTTGCGGAGCTGTCCCCCGCGCGCACCGCCGCTTCCGTATATATCGTTATGTTTTCATTGATAATAGCGAGCTGCCCGGCAGCATTGTCATCGGAATAAGCGAATATTTTCGCCACTGTACTGCCTGCGGCGACCTTGGCGCCGTTTTCATAGATATATCCGCGTGTGCCGGAATTGCCCGAGTAAAGCGTTTCGGCATCGCGGAAGAGATAGCCCGCCTCGGATATCGTCTCCGAAAAGGTATCCTCCTGCACGGTGAAAAGCTTGACACTTTTTCCGAAGCCGGAAAGAATATGATACAACACGTATACCGTAAAAAGCACGCAAAGCGCGGCAGATGCCGCATATTTTGCTATTCTGCCCATCATATCCTCCCTTCTTCTGCTTTTCGCATGATTCTTGATATGCAACGGAAATTATATTCCGGAATCCTTATCTATCAAGCGGAAAACGTCGTTTGCAAGCTCGTTTTCATTCTCATAATCGTCTATATAGAACCAATTTGCCCTGCCGGAAGAGGAAAGCCATGTGAGCTGTCTCTTCGCATATCGCCGCGTTGCGCGCTTTAAGTCCTCCGTGCATTCGGCAAGCGATCTCTCGCCCTTGATATACCCGAGAAGCTCTTTGTAACCTATCGCACAGGCGGCAGTGGTATTTGTTTCCAGACATCCGCTTTCATACAGCCTTCTCGCCTCGTCGAGAAGCCCGTCAGCTATCATTTTGTCAACGCGCCTGTTGATTCTTTCATAAAGCACGTCGCGCGAACGCGCACCGAGCGCTATTATCAGAGCGTCATAAGGTTCAGATGCCGCCTTTGCCTTCGCGTCGCTTTCTGTTTTTGTCATACCGCCCGTGCGGCATATCTCGATCGCACGTATCACGCGCTTTATATTGTTTTCATGGATGCCTGCCGCCGCCTGCGGATCAAGCGCTTCCAATACGAGCCACAGCTCATGCGCCCCGCGTTCGCTTGCGATACGCCGCAGCTCTTTCCGCAGTGCGGGATCGCTTTCGCTCTCGGAAAACGGCATACGGTCTATCACGGTATCCATATAAAGTCCCGTGCCACCGCAAAGCACGGGCAGACGTCCGCGCGCCTTGATATCGGCTATCGCTTCATGCGCACGTGCGGCAAAATCCGCCGCCGAAAATGTCTCGGAGGGTGCGCATATGTCTATGAGATGATGAGGCACACGCGCACGCTCCGCATCAACGGGCTTTGCTGTGCCGATATCCATGCCGCGATAGACCTGCATGGAATCGACGGAAACAAGCTCTCCGCCGTATCGCTCGCATATCGAAAGCGCAAGCGCGCTCTTCCCGCTCGCCGTAGGCCCCGCCACCGCTATAATTTCTTTCATGGTGAATTTACCCGAATCTTTTTATTTTTCAATTGGGAGAGGATGCTCATTCTATCAGCATCGCGTCGCCGAAAGAAAAGAATTTATAACCTTTCTCAACCGCCTCATTATATGCCTGCATGATGAAATCTCTGCCCGCAAGCGCGGAAACAAGCATGAGAAGCGTGCTTTCGGGCAGGTGGAAATTCGTTATCAGCGCATCCACTGCCTTGAAGCGATACCCGGGATATATGAAAATTCCCGTATCATCCTGTGTCGCATGGACGGTTCCGTCTTCATCGGAAGCACTCTCGAGCACGCGGCATGACGTCGTGCCGACAGCAATGATCCTGCCTCCCGCACGCCGTGCGCGGGAGATTTTTTCGGCGCTTTCCTC
>URUL01000095.1 GCA_900551005.1 uncultured Ruminococcus sp.
AGTTCAGACGTGTGCTCTTCCGATCTGCGATATCGATATGAATCTGGTAAATTCTCAGCAGGCACGCCGTGCGCTGGACAGGATCGTGGGCTACAAGCTCAGTCCCTATCTTTGGAAAACGATCAAAAGCGGACTTTCCGCAGGCAGAGTTCAGTCTGTTGCCACACGTCTCATCGCTGAACGCGAAGCTGAAATAAAGGCTTTCGTACCGAGTGAATACTGGACGATAGATGCAGAGCTGAGATCCCGCAAGGCTCATACGATAAAGGCAAAATTCTACGGCACCGCAGACGGAAAGAAGGAGCTGACATGCGAGGCGGAAGCAAACGAGGTCCTCTCGGCATGTAAAAACGGAGAATTCACCGCTGTTTCCGTAAAGCGTGCGCAGAAGAGCAAAGCACCGATGCCTCCTTTTACGACGTCGTCGCTTCTTCAGGAGGCTTCGAAGCGTCTCGGCTTTCAGTCCAAACGCATTATGAAGGTTGCTCAGGAGCTCTATGAAGGAATCGATCTCGGTGAAAGCTTCGGCGGCTCTCACGGTATCATAACATATATGAGAACGGATTCGCTCCGTATTTCCGATGAGGCGGCTGAAGCGGCACGCATATACATCACGGGAAAATTCGGAAAAGAATATTATCCGCCAAAGCGCAGAATATTCAAGACGGGTGAGGAAGCACAGGATGCGCATGAAGCTATCCGCCCCGCCGATATGAGCTTTGAACCCGATGCCATCAGGAAATCGCTTACAAGCGATCAGTATAAGCTCTATAAGCTTATCTGGGACAGATTCCTTGCAAGCCAGATGCGCAATGCCGAATTCAATACGCTGAATGTGAAAATAGAATGCGGCGGATATATTTACAAGTCGAGTGAGACGGCAATCAAGTTCAAGGGTTATCTGCTCGCTTATGATGACGGTGAAACAGAGCTGGGCGAGCTTTATGACATAAGCGAGGGCGACAAGCTCACGCTGAAAAAGCTCGTGCCGAATCAGAATTTCACTGATCCGCCCTCACATTATACGGAAGGCTCGCTCATCAAGGTATTCAAGGAAAAGGGAATAGCGCGTCCCAGCACGTATGCCTCTACCATCACGACGATCATAGAACGCGGTTATGTCGAGCGCGACAAAAAGCTCCTGAAGACCACACCTCTCGGAGAGGCGATGGTGGAGCTGATGAAGAAGAATTTCCCTCATATCGTGGATTATAAGTTCACGGCAAATATGGAGGATGAGCTCGATGAAATAGCGGGCGGCAAGGAAACGTATGAGGAGGTCCTGACGAATTTCTACGGCGATTTCAAGAAAACGCTGGAGAAGGCACAGAAGCATATCAGCGAAAACAAGGTGGATGTTCCGCTTGAGGAATGTGATATGATCTGTGAAAATTGCGGCGGGAAAATGGTCATCCGCAAGGGCAGATTCGGAAGATTTGCCGCATGTATCAATTATCCGCAGTGCAAATATACCGTCGCGATAGATGCAAATAATCAGCCGATCAAGCGCGAAAAGATTGAACCCGAAAAGACGGATATGAAATGTGAGCTTTGCGGAAGCGATATGGTCATCCGCACAAGCCGCTATGGCAAATTTTATGCCTGCAGTAACTTCCCGACCTGTAAAAATACAAAGCCGATCCGCGAGCATATCGGCGTCAAATGCCCGAAATGCGGTGCTGAGATAGTGAAGGGCTTCGGTAAGAACCACAGCGTGTTTTACAGTTGCGAGAAATATCCGAAATGCGATTTTTCTTCATGGGATATGCCGACAAACGACAAATGTCCGAAATGCGGAAAGCTGCTTTTCATAAAGAAGGGCAAGAATTATAAATACTGCGCCGACAAGGCTTGCGGCTACAGCGAAGCCCCCGAAAAGGCAAAAAAAGAATAAAGCCGATTTACGGCAATAAAAAACTTCCGTTGCAATCGCAACGGAAGTTTTTTTGTATATAAGCAAGACAAGGGGGATTGCCTGCTTTCGGGAAATAACGGGGTATCAGCCCCAATCTGAATTTTCACCTGCAAGGCGACTGCGGAACAAAGCACCTATCGTAGCAGCCTATTCATATCATAACATACAGAGACGGATTTGTCAATAATTTACAAAAGAATATTTGCCGTCTCACAAAAAAAGTCCCGCGTTACAGCGGGACTTTTTCAGTTCAGATAAGTTCTTTAACCTTAGCCTGCTTACCAACTCTCTCGCGGATATAGTAGAGCTTTGCACGACGAACTTTACCGTGACGTGTAACTACTACCTTCTCTACGTTGGGAGAATGAAGCGGGAAGGTTTTTTCAACACCTACACCGTAAGCAATACGTCTTACGGTAAAGGTTTCGGAAATACCGCCGTTTTTCTTAGCGATAACCGTACCTTCGAAAAGCTGAATTCTTTCTCTGGTGCCTTCCTTGATTTTGTTGTGAACAACAACAGTATCACCGATCTCGAAAGCGGGGATATCTGTCTTGAGCTGCTCGTTTACAAAAGCCTGAATCTTGTCCATTTTGAGCCGTCCTCCTTTTGAAATCTGCGGATGTTCATGCGAGCATGCAGCGGACCATCCTGCCTTGCATAATGCAACGTGTAATATTATACCACCAAATTTTGCAATATGCAATAGTTTTTTTGAAAAAAGTTTATTTTTTTGTGGGGGCAGGGTAATGATATTTCGGCGTAACGATAGGGAGCAGACGCATTATCACAAAAGCCGTGACATAATGCATAAACCAGCAGCCTATGAGCAGCAAAGGTGCAGCCGAAAGCGGGAAGCCGAAGAAATTCAGTGCCCTATCGCCCATGAGTGAGGTGAAGAGAGTGCCGAACATCATGCCCGAAAATGCTGCGAGGCTATTGACTATGAGATAAAAGGAGAGATAGTTTGTTCTGTCCTTGTCCGGCAGATTTATATAAGGAAGAGATGCGATTATGGTATTCAAGACAACACCGAGCACATGCTGAGAGAGACGCACTGCAAGATACAGCCAAGAAGAATTCTCTTCATTCACAAAGGCATAGACGAGATATGTCGCTCCCTGAAGCACACATGCTATCGCAAGAGCGCGGAACCAAGTATTTTCCGCGATGAATTTATTCCACATCTTGCCGAATACGATGAAGAAGATGAAATATGTGGCATTGATTGCGTTCATGAAGGTATAGCTGATATGCACATCGTTTATCAGATAAGCATTGATCGTAGCATTCGGCATATTTGTAGTGAATCCGTAGAGGAAAAGGATTATCATACTGCAAAAGAAAGCCTTATTTCTCACCGGCTTTGTGAAAACGTCGGCAAGCTTTACCTTCTCACCTGAGGTTTCATATTCGTACTCCTTCGGAATACAGAGAAGAAGCGTATCCACCAAGGTGAGTATGTATGAAATGATTCGCAGAGTTGTCATCATGGAGAGCTGACCGGGTGAACCGGCAAGCTTATCTGTGATGACCGAGCCGATAAGCGCAAAAAGATAAACCGTCAGGCTGTTGATACAGCCGCTGAACATGAAATAAGTCGAACGCGCGTCCTCTGTCAGAAATTTCGCGTGCCATGCCGAATAACCGGAGCCGAAGAGTGCCGAGATGGAATTTGCCAGCGCAACGATTATGATGAAGCCGATGATACGGGCACGGTTTTCCCGGACGAGGACAGGGAGAAAGGTTATACCGAGAATATTGATCGTATTTGTGAGGATGCGGACGCCTGCGAGAAGCCATTTTCTCCTGCGGAAACGCTCCAGTATTGAAGGAGAAAAGATATTCAGAAGGCATGCGAGGCTCGGAATGAATGTAAGAATGCCTATGCTGACTACGTCTATGCCGTAAAGCAGAAGGAAGCCTGTATAAAAAACACCGCCGGTGAACTGCGCGGCAATACTTGAAAGTATACCGCTGAGCATTATACAGAGTCTGCCGCGCGCATGCTCGTCGCGGGGTGAAAATACCTTTTTAAATGTGCTGAAAAATTCCATGGCACACCTCATAGAAATTATTTCATTCGTATTGTACAACAAAGCTTCGGTTCTGTCAATATAAAAAAACTTTTTTCGCGAAAATACAAACGGTATATTTTTCTCTTTTTGCAAAATAATAAAAATAAAAAACGAAGGTTGCTGCAAATGGGAAATTATGATGATATAAAAGCGGCGCTTGACGAGATATTCGGCGGCGCCGCCGATTTTACGGAAAGGGAGATAAAGCTCGGGGACCTGGTTTTCTCCGTCATGTATATCAGCAATTATTCTTCTAAAAGGATGATAACGGAATACATCATCGCGCCGATATGCCGCGCGTATGAGGAGAGGGCACTTTCCTCTCCCGAGGAGGCGATCACCTGCTCGTCCGTTTCGCCCGTCCAAAGTATCGAGCAGGCGAAGGAAGCGATCCTTGCGGGCTCCTGTTTTGTTTTTTATTCGCGCGAGGGCGGTACGTGCCGCGGTCTTTCCGTATCTACGAAAAATGAAGAGGGACGGTCCGTTTCCGAGCCGGAGACGGAAAATGTGATACGCGGTGCGCATGAGGGCTTTATCGAGAATGGGGAGCAGAATGCCATGCTTCTGCGCCGCCGTCTGAAAACGGAGCGTCTGAAAAAGATAGATCTGCAAATAGGAGGACTGACGAAAACATCGGTTTCCGTCATGTATATCGAAGGTATCGCCGATCAAAAGGTTATAGAAGAAATACTTTCACGTCTGCGTGCGATCAAGGCGGACAGCATACTCGACTCGGGCTATATCGAGCTGTATATACAGGACGGCAGATATTCGCTCTATCCTACCATCGGGAATTCCGAGCGTCCCGACAAGGTGGCGGCAAAAATGCTGGAGGGACGCGCCGCGATAATCGTTGACGGCTCGCCGGTGGTGCTGACGGCGCCATATCTTTTCTGCGAGGCGCTTCAGGTGACAGAGGATTATTCCAAGAGCATTTTTTATGCATGCTTTGTCCGCATGCTTCGCTTTGCCGCGATGCTCGTCGGCATATATCTGCCTGCGCTTTTCGTAGCGTTGACGGTATGGCATCCGTCGCTTTTGCCTGACGATTTTCAGGGGGCGCTGGCGGAATCGCGTGAGGGTATGAGCTTTTCGATATTCGCCGAGGTGATACTGATTTTTCTGCTGTTCGAGATCGTGCGTGAGGTGGGACTGCGCATGCCGAAAGCCGTGGGCAGTGCGGTAGGGCTTGTCGGCTCGCTGATTCTCGGAGAAAGTGCCGTCAAGGCGGGCATCGCTTCGTCTACGGTCATGGTATTCGTTGCTCTTGCCGCGATATGCAATTTTATTGCACCGCCCTATATGAATCCGAATGTGATATATCGGCTTTCCATGATCATAGCGGCAGGAGCTTTCGGACTTTTCGGCTTTTCGGCGGCGCTTGCCGTGAGCATACTCTCCTTCTGCTCGAAAAAGAGCTTCGGCGTACCGTATCTCTATCCCCTGGCACCGCTTGATTTTCGCGCCATGCAGGACAGTATCTTCATGTTCCCCATATGGCAGATGAAATATTCGCCGTCTGCGCTTTCCGGGAAGAGGATGATACGCACGCACGGAAGAAAAAAGGAGGATGCGGAAAAATGATGAAAATGCGCAAACGAGACGGGCTTTCGCTTTCCGCACTTTTCTTTTCGCTTTTTTTCTGCGGCGCTTCGGGACTGTATATCTATGATGTGCGGAATCTGTCATCGCTTGCCCTCTATATTCTCGTGTCCCTCGTAATCAGTCTCGTCGCCACACTCGGCGCAGGAAAGCAGAGCGGCAATATACGATTGTATTTTGAAAACGGCATCGGAAAAGGCACGGCATCCTTTTTCTGCGGGCTTCTTTGCGCGCTGACCGCGGCTTCGCTCGCCTGCGATGCTCTCGCTCTCTGCCTGCGGATAAGCGATGTTTACGGCGGATATGAAAGTGCCGTCTTGATTATCATCGCCTTCGTGTGCCTATGGGCAGCGGTGAGCGGAGCAGGTGCTGTTTCCGGAGGTGCACAGATCTGTATCATCATAGCGGCAGTTCTTGCGCCGGCGGCACTTCTTTCCGAGCCTTCACTAATGGATACCCATGCCATGGATACCCATGCCGACGCATACGGAGCGCTCCGTGCTCTCGGCGGAATGGGTGCGGTCTTTTGTCTCATTTCGCACACGTACTGCGGCGGAGATCCCGATATCACCGAGGCCTTCGGCGCGCGCTCGAAGGTTCCCGAGAACAGAGCGCTCTCCGTGCTTGCCGTATCGGGCGGAGCATTTCTTTTGGCTGGGGTCTTTCATGCGGCCGTCTGCGGAGCGCGATATTCCGATGGAATGAAGATATTTTTTATCTTTGCGCAATGGCTCTTTTCTTTTGTGCGGCTCGGTGCATATGCCTTCACTCTGCGCGACTGCGCCGAAACACAAAGGAGTGCCGCGACAAAAACAGCGGTATATGCCGTCTTGTGGCTTGCCTGTTCTGCCGCGCTTGCGGCACTTGCCTCCGGAGGATATGCAGAGGGGCTTCTGCTTGAGATATCCGCCGTCATTCATGTATTCTTTCTTGCCATGCTCGCGGCAGATGTGCTTTTTCTCTCGAAAAAAAGCCGCCGCGGCGTAACGAAAAAGCGATAATCCCATATAATAAGGTGAATGCGCGGGCTTTTTTGCCGTTTCGTGAGAAAAGTCCGCAAAGAACCGAAGGGAGAAAATATATGGCGGAAAATTCATCTGTGGGATATCTCATAGTTCAGGTGGCGTCCGCATTCGGAGCCGTGCCGATACCGAATGCCACGGTCGCCGTGCGGACGGTGACGGACGGTGTCACGACGATATACTCGGTTATGATGACGGATGAGGACGGAAGAACGGAAAATCTGGAGATTCCTGCTCCCGACCCCTCCTATTCACTCATACCGGGAAGCAAGACGGTGCCGAATTCGGCTGTCAATATAGAAGTGACGGCAGCCGGGTAT
>URUL01000096.1 GCA_900551005.1 uncultured Ruminococcus sp.
CGAAGATCTGCTGAGGAAAAGCCGCGCCTGTCGGATGATACTGCAGCGTATCCGCATAAAGAAGCTTTGCGCCGACACGATAGCCGAGTACAAGTCCGTCGGCTGTGGCACCGTAGTGATTGGAGGTCGGGAAGCCCTGATAGTGCATGCGTCCTGCGCCGCCGGTAGCTATGATGACCGTCTTTGCGCGGGCAACCATAAGCTCATGCGTCTCCATATTCATGAGCACAGCGCCTGCCGCCTTGCCGTTTTCATCAAGGATAAGCTCTACAGCGGCTGTGAAATCAACTACGGGAATACCGCGATTGAGGACCTCATCGCGAAGAGTTCTCATGATTTCGGCACCGGAATAATCCTTTGCCGCGTGCATACGCTTGCGTGAGGTGCCGCCGCCGTGAGTCGTGATCATCGTTCCGTCGGGAGCTTTGTCAAATTCCACGCCGAGGTTATTAAGCCATTGTATAGCCTCGGGAGCATCGCAGACAAGCTTTGCGAGAAGTTCGCGCTTTGCCGCATAATGACCGCCGCCGAAAGCGTCAACGAAGTGTATAGCAGGCGAATCATTCGGCTTATCTGCCGCCTGTATGCCGCCCTCTGCCATCATCGTGTTTGCATCGCCTATTCTGAGCTTTGTGACGATCATCGTCTTGGCACCTGCATTGTCCGCCTCTATCGCCGCGGAAGCACCTGCACCGCCGCCGCCGATTATAAGTACATCGACATCATAGGCGATATCGGAAAGATCGACATCGCTTGCCGAAATGCGGCTATGTGCCTCGAGCATTTCGCAGAGCTCGTGCGGAACGGCTTCGCCCTTATTCGGACCGATCTTCAGCGTGGAAAATTCACTCTTCTTATAATCGGGATGATATGTCGCGAGAAGCGCTTCCTTCTCATCCGCCGTCATGCGGGCAGGCTCATATGCGATATTTTCTTTTCTTGCGGCTTCGACAGCGGCAAGAGATTTCTGAAATTCCTTTGAATACATTTTCCCGCCCTCCTTATTTCTCTATATCTCTGTTGTTGTAGAGTTCCTTCATTTCCTCTATGGGCTTGCCCATGAGTGCTTCGATAAGCTCGGTGAAGGTGCCGTCTTTTATCTCTTTGACTCTGTTCTCGAGATGCTCGGACTTGGGAGCAAGATATTTTCCGTTCAGTCTGCGGGCAAGCATAGCCACCTGCGGATGGGAAATACCGGCGGGACAACGCGATGAGCAAACGCCGCACATGACGCAGTCAAAGGATTCCTCAGCACACTTGTCAAATTCGCCGCGCTGAGCATATGCGATATACTGCATGACGTTCAGTCCCTGCGTACAGCTCTTCGTGCAGGCATTGCAACCCACACAGGCATATATCTCGGGATAGAGCTGCATCATGATCTGCTCTGTCGGCTTGACCTTCTCAATGTCATAGACCTGCTTTACAAGCGGGAAGAAGGGCAACGTGGCAACATACATGTTGTTTTCTACCTTGGTCTGGCAGGCAAGACATGTTTTCAGCTCGCGCTCCCCCTTTATGCGGTAAATGGTAGCGCATGCGCCGCAGAAGCCGTTTCGGCATCCGCATCCGCGCACGAGCTGATATCCCGCATATTCCATGGCGCGCATGATCGTGAGATTATCCGGCACGCTGTATTTTTTGCCGAATAAATAAATATCTATCATATTTTCCATAAAAAATTCCCTCCATCAATACTCATCAGGTAACTCATCCAGCTCATCACAGCGGAATACGGGACCGTCCTTGCAAACGTACTTGGCGCCGACGTTGCATCTGCCGCACTTGCCGATACCGCACTTCATGCGGAGCTCCAGCGTCGTATAGACCTGAGTTTTATCAAAACCAAGCTCTTGAAGTCCGGCGAGAGTGAATTTTATCATTATGGGCGGTCCGCAAAGTATCGCTATCTTGTCGGTGGAAAAGCCGAGCTCCTTTACATAGTTCGGGACAAAGCCGACATGACCGGTCCATTCGGGCTGCTCACGGTCTATCGTGAGGTGAACGGAAACACCCGCGTCATTTGCCCATTCGTCGATTATCTCTTTGTAATCCACGAGATCCTGCATACTGCGCGAACCGTAAACAACATCTATCTTTCCGTAACGGTCGCGATAGTGGCGGCAGTAATTTATCACAGAGCGAAGCGGCGCAAGTCCGATACCGCCGGCAATAAAGAGCATATCCTTCCCCACGAATTCCGTATCCACGGGAAAAGGCTTGCCGTAAGGACCTCTGATCGTTATCTGCTGACCTACCTCCATGGAATGGAGCCATTCCGTGACACAGCCGCATTTCTTGATGGAAAATTCCATATATTCTTCGTTTGTAGGCGAAGAAGTTATGGAAAACATCGCTTCGCCGACGCCGGGGATAGAGAGCATGGCGCATTGTCCCGGCTTATGCTCAAAGGCTTTTTTGCCGTCAGGCGTTACCACGCGGAAGGTCTTTACGTCCGGCGTATCCCTTCTGATATCCGTCACAACACCGATGACGGGAATAAGCGGTTCTCTCTGCTCAGCCATTCTTCTCTCCTCCTAACTTCTTCATTACCTTCACTATGTTCATTTGTATCGGGCATTTGGCAAGACATCTGCCGCAACCCACACAGGAAAACATGCCGTCGTTATTTGTCGGGAAATATACGAGCTTGTGCATGAAGCGCTGACGGAAACGTTCCAGTTGCGTCAGTCTCGGCTGACCTGCCGACATCTTGGTAAAATCCGAATACATGCACGAATCCCAGCAACGGAAGCGCTTTACGCCGTGACCTGTATTGAAATCCTTGATATCATAGCACTGGCATGTAGGACAAACGAATGTACACGTTCCGCATCCGAGGCAGGAAGCGGAAAGCTCCTTCCATTCGGGTGCAGAGAAAAACTCATCGGTCTTACCCGCACCGAAAGCATCTGCCGAGAGTGACGCAAGCGGGAGCTTCTTCATTCTCTCAGCTGTCAGCTTTTTCTGCTCGATAACAGGCGCTTCGTCTGCCTCTTCGGTTATACCTGCAAGACGGGAAAGAAGTGCCTCGCCCTTTTCGGTCTTCGCCTGCATATAGAGCGAGCCGCCTGCCTTCCAGCAAGCGATATCGCCCGCAGGGTCTGCCGCGTCTATACCGAATGTGTGGCAGAAGCATGTCTCAGAAGGGCGTGTGCAAGCCATCGACATGATGACGGCATGCTCGCGGCGATTCTTATAGTAAGTATCCTGCGGCTCGGCAAGAAATACCTTATCGAGCACGTCAAAGCTGCGAACATCGCATGCGCGGACACCGAATATTACGAAATCCTCACATTCGCTTCTCGTATCGACGATCTCTATCGTCTTTCCCTCGGTTTTGAAATCCATCAGATTTTCTGTCTGCGGAAAGAAGAAATCCTTGGCACTGCGCACGGTATTGAGCGCATCGGAGAGAACCTTTCCGTCCTCCCATTTTTCAAATTTCGCACCGGCTTTCGTATCGACGGGAAGATAGAGTGTTTCGCTCTCCGATATAGCGGAAAAGAGCTTCTGTAAATTGTCAATCGAAATTTTACGCATTGTTCTCTCCCCTTTCCACAGCCTCGGAGGGCTCTAAATCTTCCGTAGTATAATTGACGACAGGCGCACGACTGCCGACCTCTGCTCCTGCCTGATAATCGCCGTAGAAGCGGTCGATATCAAGAATGAATTTGCGGTTCAGCAGATGGAGCGGTATATGCTGAGGGCAGACACGCGAGCATTCTCCGCAGTCGGTACATCTTCCGGCAACATGGAATGCACGTATGATATGAAACATCTTTTCTTCAAATGAATTTGAGGCGGCCTTGTTTTCAGCGCCGGACTCCGGATTGTTGAAAACGCATTTCTCGCATGTACATGCAGGGCATACATCTCGGCAGGCATTGCAACGGATACAGCGGGAAAGCTCGCCCTGCCAAAAAGCAAAGCGCTCGTCGGGTGTCATTTTCTCGAGCTTTTCTACCTCGTCGAAGCGCACGTTTTCGAGTACCTCGCCCTCTTCTCCGAGAAGCTCATCATAGGCGACATGCTTCTTGGACTTGCAACAGCGGCATCTCTCGGAAATAAGCTCGCTTCTTGCGAAGATCTTTTTTCCGTCATAGAGCGTATCGATGATGACATCGTCGCCCTCTTCCGAAACCGAGAGGATTCCCTCGGCATGCGCCTTCAGCGTATTCACATCCATCATCCCATCGCACGGAACGCCTATGACATATACCTTCTCGCGATCGAAGCGATGCTCGGTAAGAAGCTGATTAAAGCTGTACGTATCGCAGGGTTTGAGGAAAACGAGAACCTTGCCTTCTCCTGCCGCCGTCTCTTTTATCAGATATTTCGAAAAGTTGGCACCGCAGAAGCCGTTCCAAACGAAATCCTTTTCAAGCTCGTCGGCACTGTGAAATACAGCGGGCGTCAAGTCATAGTCAAATTCTCCGCGGCACCATCCGAGGACACGGTCTACCGTGCCGTCCGAAAGGAGCGCCTTGGCTCTGGATATGAGAATATCTCTTTTTATTTCTTGCATCTCAGATCCTCCAGTCTCTTGTTCTCGCCGAGAGAAGCTACCTTCTCGGCAAAATCATTCATCGTGGCGGCAAATTTTGCGCCTTCCGCCGCGCTTACCCATTCGACTCTCGTACGTTCTCTCTCTATGCCGAGATAATCGAGCATCGAGAAAAGCAGAGCCATACGACGGCGCGTATAATAGTTACCCGAGGTATAATGGCAATCGCCCGGGTGACAGCCGCAGAGGATAACACCGTCAGCACCGCGTTGGAATGCGCGTAGGATGAACATAGGATTTACTCTGCAGGAGCAGGGTACGCGGATGATCTTTACATCCGCGGGATAATTCAGTCTGTTGTTCCCCGCGAGGTCTGCACCTGCATAAGAGCACCAGTTACAGCAGAATGCCACAATAAGCGGCTTATATTCATTTACTTGCATATTGCGTCCACCTCCGCCATTATCTGTTTATTGGAAAATCCGCGCAGATCCATCGCACCTGACATACATGCGACCGTACTTGCGCCAGAGCCTTGACATACCGCCTCGTTTACCGAAGCGACCCTGCGGATCTTCGTTGTCCTGTCGGGCATTCTGAATTCTTTTTCTATGTACGTTATCGCACCGTAGGGGCAGACCTTCTCGCAGGTAGAGCAACCGTTGCACATCATCTCATCCGAATGAGCAACGCAGGCATTGCCTGTCAGCTTATCCTTGCAGAGCAGACCGATAACCTTGGAAGCCGCCGCACCCGCCTGAGATACCGTTTCGGGGATATCCTTCGGTCCCTGGCATGTTCCCGAGAGGAAAACGCCTGCCGTCGGACTTTCCACAGGGCGAAGCTTCGGATGAGCTTCTGTGAAGAAATCGTTCGTATCCATGCTGGCTGTAAGCATGGTTGCGAGGGGTCTTGCGGATTTATCCGGCTCTATCGCCGCCGCAAGGACAACGAGGTCGGCATCTATACGGAGCTGTCTGCCGTAGATAAGGTCAGAGCCCTGCACCTTCAGCTTTCCTCCCTCGGGAGAAACCTTGCCGACCATGCCCTTGATATAGTGCACACCGTATTCCTCAACGGCACGGCGGTAAAATTCATCGAAGTTTTTACCGGGTGTACGTACATCTATATAGAAAACATAAACCTCTGTATCCGGATATTTATCGCGTATGAGCATGGCATGCTTTGCCGTGTACATACAGCAGATCTTGGAGCAGTATTCCTTGCCCTTTCCGTCGCATGCCGAGCAACGGGAGCCGACGCACTGCACGAAAACGATCGTATGCGGATGCTCGCCGTCGGAGGGACGAAGAAGCGTACCGCCTGTAGGACCCGCCGCATTCATCAGGCGCTCCAGCTCAAGCGAAGTAATGACATCCTTGGATTCCGAATATGCAAATTCATCGAACTTCTCCATCGAGATGGGGTTGAAGCCGGTAGCAACGACTATGGCGCCGTACTTTTCCTCGATGAATTCATCCTTTGCCTTATAATCTATCGCCCCTACGCCGCAGACCTTGGAGCAAACTCCGCATTTTCCCGTTTTCAGCATCATGCAGTGATCCGGGTCTATCGTCGCAACCTTCGGAACCGCCTGCGCGAAAGGAATATAGATCGCGCTTCTGTTGTTCATGCCCAGGTTGAACTCGTTCGGAACCTTTTTCTGCGGACATTTTTCCGTGCAGAGTCCGCATCCGGTGCATATATCTTCCTTTACGTATCTCGCTTTGCGCTTTATCGTAACGTCAAAGTTGCCGACAAAGCCCTTGACATCCGTTACCTCGGAATAGGAAAAAATGCGTATCTTCTCATTCTGGGCAACATCCACCATCTTCGGCGTGAGAATACATGCGGCGCAGTCGAGCGTCGGAAACGTCTTATCGAGCTGTGCCATCTTGCCGCCTATGGTCGGCTTCGTCTCGACGATATCCACGGGAAAACCCGCATCGGCGATATCGAGCGCCGTCTGAATCCCCGCGATACCGCCGCCGATAACGAGCGCGCGCTTGGTAACGGGTGTCTCTCCCGGAGTAAGCGGCGCATTGAGATTTACCTTCGCCACAGCTGCCTTGCCGAGAATTATCGCTTTTTCCGTACCCGTGGGCATATCCTTATGTACCCATGAGCACTGCTCGCGGATATTCGCTATCTCCACCATGTAGGGATTGAGTCCCGCTCCTGCCGCCGTCTTGCGGAATGTCGCCTCATGCATGCGCGGTGAGCATGAGCACACCACGATACCCGAGAGCTTATGCTCTGCTATGGCTTCTTTTATCATATTCTGCCCTGCCTGAGAGCACATATACTGATAGTCTGTCGAGAAAACGACTCCGGGCTCATGAGAGAGAGCCGACGCTACCGCCTTTACGTCCACCGTCCCCGCGATATTGGTACCGC
>URUL01000097.1 GCA_900551005.1 uncultured Ruminococcus sp.
AAAAGTACCTTATACTTCATGTACTTTTGCGTGACCAAAAGTACCAAAAGTCATCTAAGAGGTTCCCTCTTAGAAATCTCCCCACCATTTCCCGCTTTGCCAAAGCGCGAACAATATATACCCTCCTGTGCGAACATATCGAGTGAACCGTCCGACTGCAGGTAAAGGCAGATGTGCAGGCTCAAATGCACGGGTTGTCTGCTCGACTTTGCTCTGTGCCATGCCGATACGGCAGGGGTTCCCGCTTTGCCGAAGCGTGCTCAGCGCCTCGGCTCTGTCAGCGCACAGACTTCGTGCACGCCCGCCACTCCTTTATATGCGGGCGTGGAACCAACGCATACGCGAATCTGCTCGATTCTTTCGTGTGATGTGTTCGCACGCGTGGTATCGATAAAGCCATGGGGAGAGACAGACTTGACTTTTTTGCTTTACTCATTTACCGCACTCACTTGCCACGCACTGCTTCCTGCGACTCAGTCGCGTATGCGGAAGGAGTTCAAAAGAGGAATCCCTTCCTCTTTTTGTCCTTTTCGTACTTTTCGGACAAGCGAAAAGTACCCTTTACCTATTGTTACTTTTCGGACAGGCGAAAAGTACCTTTTACTTATTCTTACTTTACCCATAAAGTGACAACCGTATACTTTCCCGACAAACTGAAACGGATACCGCGAGGGTATCCGTTTTTCATCTGTTTTTCACGACATCGATTTGTGTTATGCCATAATAAGCAAACGCAGAAACACATTCTCGGTCTATTTTCTCCCCGCTGACCGCAATGGGCACGGCAGGAGGGCATGATACCGTCGGCAGGGCACATATTCTGCCCTCGGCGTTCTTCGCATCTACCATCTCCGAGGGGGAAAAGACTGCTTCTCTGATGCTCATGCCGACTTCGCACCGATGAGACTTGATCATTTTTCGCATGATGGGAGCTCTTGCTTTGAGAGCGGCAAACGCGGCACTCAGAATTTCAAGTTCTCTGTCGCTGTTACATTCGCTTGCCATCAGCACGGTGTAATCGCTGTCGGAAAATTCGGGTTCAATGCCCGCTTTTCGGAAAAACTCGGCAAGCTCCTTTCCATCATAGCCCGAAGCGGGTGCGTTTATCACTATTTTAAGAGGCTCATCACCCTCTGTGACGATATGCTTTTTCTTAAGAGTTGCCCTTGCGCTTTTTACGTATTCTGCAACAAGCTCACGTCTCCTTCCATCCGATTCGGCGAGATACTTATTACAAGCGTCAAGCGACTGCAAAATGAGATACGACGGGCTCGTAGAGGCATGCAGGGCAAGTGCGCTCCGCGCTCTCTCGCAAAAGCGCTCCGCTTTTTTGGCAATATGCAAATAGGCTCCGCCTGTCAGCACGGGCAGGGTTTTATGAGCGGAATCCGCACACATCGAGGCTCCGAGAGCGAGCGGATGTATATTTTCTTTCAGAAAAGCCAGATACGCGCCATGAGCGTTGTCCACCAAAAGCGGAACGTCAAGACGGTCACACACCTCGGAGATCCCCTTGATATCTGCAATATTTCCGAGATAATCGGGGGAGGTTATGTAAAGTCCATCGGGCTTGCGTCGGCAATTTTTGATTGCACGCTCCGCTTCCTCGGGGCTTATTTTGCACTCGCATATATGACCTTTCGCCGAATAGAGCCACTCGACGTCTGCATCGAGCATGGCAATCCCGTAGACAAAGGCTTTATGCACGTTTCTTGCCGCCACGAAAAGAGGACGCTCGCCGTGCGGCCTTTCGGATGCCGCCAAGGTCAGCATCGCCTTGATCCCCAAGGTCGAGCCTTCTGTTGAATAATAGCTGTGCGCGCTCCCGAAAAGCGCCGTCGCATTGTTTTCGCTCTCGGCAATGATCCCGTCGGCTCCGTATAACTCATCCGCGCCCTTGATCTCGGTAATATCGAGGGCATATTCTCCATGCCCCTTATGTCCCGGCATATGAAAACGCGCGGTGCCGCTTTCCGCGTAGCTTTTTACAAAATCAACGATAGGTGTATTCATGATTCATCCGCTTCGGCGACCTGCATCATCACGGCACATTCAATACGCTTTTTGAAGAGCTCACAGCCGTACTTGTATACGCCGCTGATACTGCCGGTGGCGTGATAGGCATTCGCGGCGCATCCGCCCGAGCAATATAGCTTCGCCCAGCAGTCGCGACATTCCTCGCGCGCATAGGCATTGCAAGAGCGAAATTCATCCTGACACGCCGTATTTTTCACACCATCCCAGATGTTGCCGAGACTGTACTTGGGATCGCCGACAAACTGATGACAGGGAAAAAGCTCGCCCCACGGTGTGACCGCCATATATTCGGTGCCCGAGCCGCACCCCGTGATCCTCTTATAAATGCAAGGACCGTTTTCAAGGTCTATCATGTAATGATAGAAGGTGAACGGTCTGCCTTCTTTCTTGCGCTTTATCATTTCCCTTGCAAGTATCTCATATTGCTCGAAGAGCTTGGGGAGATCTTCCTCTGTCAGTGCACAAGGGTCGTCGGGAGCGCAGACCACAGGTTCCATGCTCAGCTCGGTAAAGCCGAGGTCCGCCATGTGAAAAATGTCGTTTGTGAAATCCACATTATTATGCGTGAAAGTACCGCGCATGTAATAGTTTTTGCCGCCGCGCGATTCGACCAAACGCTTGAATTTGGGGACGATCCTGTCATAGCTTCCGTTGCCCGCATAATCCTTGCGGAAAAGGTCGTGGACTTCACGGCGCCCGTCCAGGCTCAGTACTACGTTGCTCATCTCTTTATTGAGGAAGTCAATCACATCATCGTCGATAAGCAGGCCGTTTGTCGTGAGCGTAAAGCGGAAATTCTTGTGGTGCTCTTTCTCAATGCTTCTCGCATAAGCCACGAGCTGCTTTACCACATCAAAGTTCATGAGAGGCTCACCGCCGAAGAAATCGACCTCAAGATTTGTTCTCGCTCCCGAATGGGCGATAAGGAAGTCAAAAGCCTGCTTGCCCACCTCAAAGCTCATGACCGCACGGTCGCCCTGATATTTGCCCTGGCTGGCAAAGCAATATGAGCAGTTCAGATTGCAGGTGTGCGCCACATGCAGACAGAGCGCCTTGATGACATTGCTGTTGTTTTTGTAATTGTAAGCAAGCTTTTCGTACTTGTCCTCGGAATAAAGCTTGCCGCTCTTTTCGAGCTCCTTTATGTCGCTGATGCAAAGAAGAATATCCTCTCTTGTCACATCGGGCATATCTGCATATTTTTTGAGGATAGCTTCTATTATCTTTTCCTCGCTTGTACTCTTGTACATTTCGATAATGTCATAAGCCACGTCGTCAACGGCGTGTACAGAGCCGCTGCAGGTGTCCAGCACGATATTGTATCCGTTTAATTTATATTGATGTACCATATGTCTCCTTAAATGTAAAACGCTGCCCCGAAAGACAGCGTTTTTACAAATCGACTTAAATCAGCCGTTTTTCTTGTTTTCGCACTTCTGATTTGCAACGCCGCAGGAAGTTTTGCAAGCAGACTGGCAGGATGTCTGGCACTCGCCGCAGCCGCCCTTCTTAACGGTATTGTTGAGATCTTTTGTTTTGATGGTCTTGATTCTTTTCATGATGAAAACCTCCGAATATTAAAATAAGGATATGAATACGAATTTTTTATTTACATTATCATATCACATTCATATGAAAATGTCAATAGGTCTCCGGAAGAAACTATTTTATATCTCCGGAAGAAACTATTTTATATGTCCTTGCCATAATTTTATGAAAATATATGGATTTTCCGCTCGAAGAATGATATAATGTGTCTGATACAAGAACGCGGATAAATTCTCGTCTGACGGAAAGACCCTATCGTTTCCGCGCCCGGACGGCGTTCCGTTTCAATGAGCACCAAGGGGGGAACAGATCATGTGGATCGTATTTGCATTTTTTTCCGCGCTTTTCGCGGGAGTGACTTCCATTCTGGCTAAATGCGGAATCAGAAAAACGGATTCTACCGTGGCAACGGCTATCCGAACGGTCGTCGTGCTTGCATTTTCATGGGTGATGGTATTTGTGGTCGGATCGCAGAGTCAGATTGTCTCCATAGAAGGAAAAACGCTGATCTTTCTGATTCTGTCCGGACTTGCTACCGGCGCATCCTGGCTTTGCTACTTCAAGGCTTTGCAGCTGGGCGATATCAATAAGGTCGTGCCCATCGATAAATCCGGCACAGTTCTGACTATTCTTCTTGCTTTCATTTTTCTTCATGAAAAGATCACGTGGATCCGTGCCGCCGGCGTTTTGTTGATTGCAGTCGGTACGTTTCTGATGATTGAAAAAAAGGACGTTCAGGCAAAGCAGTCAAAAGGGAAGAGCTGGTTGCTCTATGCTGTCGGCTCTGCCGTATTTGCCGCGCTGACTTCCATTCTCGGCAAGGTGGGAATCAGCGGTGTGGAATCCAATCTCGGCACCGCCATTCGCACCGGTGTCGTATTGGTGATGGCTTGGGTAATGGTATTCGCGACGGGAAAGCAGCATGCGATTCGGAACATATCAAAGAAGGAGCTCGGATTTATCTGCCTGTCCGGACTTGCCACCGGCGCGTCGTGGCTTTGCTATTATAAAGCATTGCAGGACGGCCTTGCAAGCGTTGTGGTTCCCATTGATAAGCTCAGCATTTTGGTAACGATCGCTTTCTCTTATCTTGTATTCCGTGAGAGGCTTTCAAAAAAGGCTCTCGTCGGACTGATTGCGATCGTGATCGGCACGCTTGTCATGTTGATTCCGTAAGGCAATGATCAATTTCTGCTTCATTATATAAAGAGGAAGAGAGGGGCGTTTTCCCTTTCTTCCTCTTTTTATGAAAATCTATTCAAAGCTGCTTTGCGCCGTGCTTTCTTTTGCTTGATCAAGAATACTGTTGCGAATCCAAGGACAGAATCTCGGTCAGCAGCTCGTGAAGCCGTCGGTCTATGATCTCGTGCCCTTTTGCCGTCGGATGTATGCCGTCCTCACAAATGAGCGAATCAAAATCATGGCGTGTGATGAAAACACTGCGCAGATCGAGCGTATATACGCCGCATTCGCGGGCTATATTTTCACATATCTGAGCATAGTATTCCTGCCAGCGATAGATCATGCTCGTATTTCCGAGCCACTTGAGGATGTTTTCACGCGAAAGTCCGTCGCGGCAGATCCATGTGAGAAATTTATCGGCATCTATCGGAGGCGGCAGAATGATAATGGGGGTGGCACCGCATTTCGTGAGATATCGGACGACCTCGCGGTACAGCTCGGCAAAGCGCTCCGGCGCAATAACGGGAAGGTGCTCTTTGTCGGGATGCTCGGATACGGCTTTCCAATCGAAATTGCAATCGTTTCCGCCGTATTCGAGAAGAACAAACTCGGGGCAGTCCTCTTTTGTGACAAACTTTTTTATCTGCGCGAAGCCTCTTTCTATCGTGAAGCCGATACGTGCATTATTGACAATCTCTATATCAAAATCGCGGCGAATGATATCAAATCTGTTCGCACAGCTACGGAAATGTTTATTTTCATCGAGCATTATACCTTTCATGACAGAATCACCGAAGGCTTCTATGCGCACACCTTTCTTGAAAAGACGGTCGCGCAGACTCTTCAGATCTATTTTCGGAAATTCTATTACGAATTTTTGACGTGCATCTGACGTTGCCATTAAAAACACCTCTTTCAATAACCAAAATTGCAAAATCTTGTTTTCAAAACTATTATAAGCGATATTAAAATACATGTCAATAGATTTCAGAAAAATTATTTTAATATTTTGTAAATTATATATTGCAATAACGGAAAATGTGTGATACTATGATTATGAGCAAGAAAGACGGAGGATATTTATGGAAAGACGCGAATTTTATGAAAGCTGCGAAAAAATATCTGATTTTCATATGCCGAGGTGGGATGAGCTTCCGGAAATCGACCTTTATATGGATCAGGTCATAGCCATAGCGGAGAAATATCTGCGCCCAATCACAGCGGAAGGAGACAATCTGCTGACGCAGGCGATGATCAATAATTATGTTAAAAACGGCATCGTTCCGCCGCCGACGAAAAAACGCTACGGCAGGGAACACATGGCGCGCATACTGATCATCTGCGCGCTCAAGCATGTAGTCGGTATTTCCAGCATTGCCGATATGATCAATTCACTTTTGCAGAATGAGCCGATGAGCGCGGTTTTGGATGGCTTTGCGGAAAAATTCGAGCGTGAGCTTGCCACAAAGATGGAATATGCACTCTCGATAGCCGAAAACAACGAAAGTGCCGAAATATCGCTGACGAATATTGCCGTGGAAAATGCAATAAAAGCAAATTCCAGCAGGCTTATTTCGGAATTTGCCTATGGTGCCGTCCGTGCACATAAGCAAAGGGAAGAGGCTGACAGAAGAGCCGCGGAGCAACGCGCCGAGGAGCAGAGCCGCGCCGCCAAGGCGGAGAAAACACAGAAGGAAGCCGTCAAGACGCCGGAAAATGCGGATAACGCAAAGTAAAGCTTGATGTGGTTTTTTACCGAGATAACATAATATAGAAATACAGAGAGCGGAGATATGCCTGTTATGCACATCTCCGCTCAAACTATCAAAAAGGTATATGTATATGTTGTCACTATATATAAAAAACAAGAATTAATGAAGAGTACTTTTCGCCTGTCCGAAAAGTAACAAAAAAGCACCATGTACTTTTCGCTTGTCCGAAAAGTAACAAAAAAGCACCATGTACTTTTCGCTTGTCCGAAAAGTACGAAAAGGACAA
>URUL01000098.1 GCA_900551005.1 uncultured Ruminococcus sp.
ACGGATGACCAGAAGAAGCTCATGGCGGAATGTATCAAGCAGCTCGGTATAGATGAAAAGAGCATCCCCCCGAAAACGGCTCTTGCACATATAAGCCTCGCCAAGGGCAAGCTCATCGATATTCACGGCTTCGATGCCGAGGCAGGCATGAATTACCGCATGCAGCAGATATCCTCCCTCTATACGCTCTATCAGAGCAAGCTCAGCGAAGCAAACGCCGTGGATTTCGACGATATTATCATGCTCACGGTCCGGCTGCTCCGCGAAAATCCCGACGTGCTCGATTATTACAGGCGAAAATTCAGATATGTCCTCGTAGATGAATTTCAGGATACCAATCCTGCCCAGTTTGAGCTGACGCGCCTTATCGGCGGCGGTTACAATAATATCATGGCGGTGGGCGATGATGATCAGAGCATCTATAAATTCCGCGGCGCGACAATAGACAATATTCTCCATTTCGACGATAAGATCCCGGGCACAAAGATCATCAAGCTCGAGCAGAATTACCGCTCCACGGAAAATATCCTGAATGCGGCAAATTCCGTTATCCGCAATAACTTCGGCAGACGTGGGAAAGAGCTTTGGTGCGATGCCGGAGAAGGCGAGAAGGTCTATATCAAAGAAGTGCAGACGCAGAATGACGAAGGCAAATTCATCGTCAACAAGATCATGGAGCTTTTCGTCCGCGAGAAGCGCGTCTACGGCGATTTTGCCGTGCTCTACCGTACCAATGCGCAGTCGAATAATATTGAAAATATCCTCATGCGCAGCGGCATACCGTACCGCGTGCTTTGCGGCAACCGTTTCTATGACCGCAAGGAAATAAAGGATGTGCTCGCATATCTGCAGGTGATCAACAATCCCGATGACGACCTTCGCCTCAAGCGTATCATAAACGAGCCGAAACGCAAAATAGGCGACATCACCGTCGATGCGCTCGGACTTATCGCAGATACGGAAGGAAAAAGTCTTTTTTCGGTGATGGAGCATGCGGCAGAGTATCCCTCTGTATCAAAATCGGCATCGAAGCTGGACGCCTTCTGCCGTCTGATACGCGACCTGCGCGATATGGCGAAAAAGGTGCCACTCCATGAGCTGGCGGAAAATACGGTCAATCTCTCCGGCTACCGCGATATGCTTCTTGCCGCCGAGACAAACGGAGAAAGTTCCGACAGGCGCGAAAATGTCGATGAATTTATCTCCAATATCCTCGAATATGAGGAAACGCATGGGGAAGATGCAAGCCTCTCGGGCTTCCTCGAGGAAATAGCACTCGTTACCGATATCGATAATTATGACAGCGAAGCGGATGCCGTCACGCTGATGACGATACACAGCGCAAAAGGGCTGGAATTTCCCATCGTATTTCTTCCCGGTATGGAGGAAGGGATCTTTCCCGGTCAGCAATCCGCGATCGATGAAAACGAGCTGGAGGAGGAACGCCGTCTTGCCTATGTGGCGATCACCCGCGCCAAGGTCCGCCTCTTCATGACGCATGCGCGCGAACGTCTGCTCTACGGCAAGACGCAATATAATCCTCCGTCCCGCTTTATTAAAGAGATTGATGAAGAATATAAAGAGGATGTCCGCATCCTCCGTCCTCAGACATCCGGGCAAAGCCCTTACTTCGCAAAAAGACAGCCGCACATATCCGCCGAGCTTTTTGCCAAGCCGAGCGCGGTGGGCAATATAGGAAAAGCAAAGCAGACGGAGGTCTTTTCCGTCGGTGACAGAGTATGTCATGCCGTTTTCGGTGCCGGCACAGTGCTTTCCGTACGCGAAATGGGTGCCGATACGCTCTATGAAATCGCATTTGACAATGTGGGCACCAAAAAGCTGATGGCCACCTATGCGAAGCTCAGGAAAATATAAGAGGAGAATGATATGGAAGCACTGTATATTGTGGCTTTTCTGCCACTGCTTATTGTTCTTTGGCAAGCTTTTGAAAACCGCAAATATATCGCGATGAAAACCGTACTGAGAAAGAAGAAAGGAAAAGGACAAATGGAAGAACTCGCAAAAAATTTTATCGGCAAGGAATGTATTATTTACACCTTCAATTCCCAGCAAATAGCCGGAACCGTGAAAGAAGTATCGGGCGGCGCGCTTCTCATGGATAACGGAAAGGAAACCGAGGTGATCAATCTTGATTTCGTAGTCCGCATGAGAGAATATCCGCGCGGTAAAAACGGAAAGAAGAAAAGCATCGTGACAGACTGACGCTTTAATAAAGAAACGGGTGGCGAGCCACCCGTTTTTCTTGTTCATATCATCTTATTCAATAATAAAATCCTTGAGAGCATCAAAAATTTTATCGCAGTCGTCGGAATGAACGGTCAGTGTGATGGGGTTGAGCAGATCAAGGCTGAAAATGCCCATGATAGACTTTGCATCGACAACATATCTGCCGCTGGAAAGATCTATCTCCTCATTGAACTTGCGAACGATCTCTACAAAATTTCTTACTGCTTCTATGGATGAAAGACTGATTTTTACAGATTTCATAATGATTATCTCCTTACAAAATATTTTTCCATTTTCAGTTATTTTAATATCAAAATTCACGTCTGATGTCAATAGCTTGACATCAATTTTTCAAAAATTAATTTATGAGCAGGAGCGCAAAGCTGTAATACAGTATGTACAACATCCAAAGTGCAAAGGTAAATATCGCATAGGCGGCAATGCGGTTTATTTTCATGGCTATGGAAAACAGCGCAGCACAGGCAAGCAGTATGATCAGCACAAGAAGTGTGCCGAGAAGAAATTCCCTCGCGGAAAACATAACCGGGATCCATACATATACCAGTATCAGCGCGCAGACAAATATGATGATAGAGCGCGTTTTATGCTTTGCAAAACAGCCGGCAGGTGTCGATATGATGATTGCCTGAGATACGGCAAAGAGCGCTATGAATATTCCGAAGAAAAAGCACATAAAAAACGGAGAAAATGCGCAATCGGGAAAAATGATCTCCTCACAGGCATCGCCGTCGATCCCGCCAATGGCAAAAATAATGCCGAGTGTGACAGCTACAGCGGCAAATATGATGATGAGAGTGGTATTGATACAGGACAGCTCACGGCGCACACGCCTTTTGGCATCAAGAAATCCGGTATTCATTCTGTATGATCCTCACAATCTTTATCTTTATGATGATTTATATTCGCAAGTCGCGGAAAATATGAAAAGACGGCAGTATGCAATGCATCTGCCGCCTCATATCGGTATATCGTTTTTACCGGAAACAATATTTATTTTTCCTCGGTAACCGTAACTTCTCTTGAACGGAAAAGCAGTGAAATACACCATACGCCCGCAAGCGCGATCACAGTATATATGATCCTGCTGGCAAGTGCCGCGCTGCTTCCGAATATCCATGCGACAACGTCAAAACCGAAAAGTCCTATGCTTCCCCAGTTCAGCGAACCGATAATCGTTAAAATAAGCGCTATTCTGTCTATCATTGTTTTCATCTCCGATATTTTGAGTTTTATCTTTCGACGTGATTATTTTCTGCCGCCGTCATTATTTTTATTCATAATATAAAAATATTTTTTCTTGACTAAATCCGTTTTTTATGGTAGGATAAAACGGAAAATAAGCAAAAAATAATTTTCGGAGAAATTCAATGAGAGTACGAAAAAAGAAGTCGGGCGATGCGAGATTTCTCGCACGCAAGGATATCACGCTGGAATATGACCGCGAAGCGCCGGAGATGATACATTTAAACGAAATTTTTCCCGAATATTCGCGCTTTCGGATAGAGATAGGCTGTGGCAAAGGAAGCTTTATCGTCGAAGAAGCCAAGAGAAATCCCGATGTGGCTTTTGTCGCCGTGGAAAAGGTGCGCGATATCATCATCTTCGCCATGGAAAAGGTCACCGCAGCAGGTCTTGCAAACGTTCGGTTTCTCTGTGCCGATGCGGAAAAGCTTGATAAGCTCTTTGCGGCGGATACTTTTGAACGCATATACATCAATTTCTGCGATCCGTGGCCCAAGGCGCGCCATGCAAAGCGTCGCCTGACCTACAGAAAATTTCTCGAAAAATTCAAGCCGCTCCTGAGAGACGACGGCGCCATCGCCTTCAAAACGGACAACCGCTCTCTCTTTGATTTTTCACTTGAGGAATTTCCCGCGGCGGGCTTTGAACTGCGCGACGTGACCTTTGACCTGCATGCAAGCGAATGGGCAGAGGAAAACATCATGACGGAATATGAGAAAAATTTCAGTGAAAAAGGCTTTAAAATAAATCGTCTTGTATCATATAAAGCTAAATAATATATATTTTTTTATCAAATTTGCACTTTCGAAAAATATTTTCGCAAAAAAAGAAAAAAAACATTGATTTTTTACCGAGTGTGTGCTACAATATATCGTGCTATATTGATTTTTAATGCGAAACGTCTCACCGCGTTTTGCTTTAAGTTATGATTTTCGGTAGGAGGTGTAAATATGGCAAAATGTGCATACTGCGGCAAGGGCGTTACATTCGGACACAATGTTTCCCATTCCAACCGCAAGACAAGCAGAACCTGGAAGCCCAATATAAGAAAGGTTAAAGTAGTAGACGGCGGCACTCACAAGACCGTGGCTATCTGCTCCCGTTGCCTGCGCGCAAACAAGGTAGAAAGAGCATAAGCTTTTTTAGAGGGCTTTATGCCGTAAAACGGCGCATACATGTCAGGAGAAATTTTCCGACTCGGTAAAATGCGCAAAGCATATGATGTAAACCGACAGCGGAAGCAGTTTTGCTTCCGCTGTATGCGTTTCACGGAGGGCAGACAGATGCGATATATTTTCATAAGCTCTGACTTACCGCGGGAGACAGAAAATATTCTTTCCTTCTTCGGCGAATGCGTGCCCATCCCGCCGCTCGCCTCTCTTCCCCGGCCTGTCGCCGCGCATCCCGATATGCAGATGGCGCTGCTCGGCGGCAAAGTCATTATCCACCATGAAAATAAAGCTCTTGCAACAATACTGGAAAAGAGAAATATCCCTTATATCGCCGAGCCGCACGCGGCAAGCGACGCCTATCCCGGCGATGTTCTGCTCAACTGCTTTGAACTTGGCAGTCTTTTCTTCTGCAGTAAATATACTTCGGAAGCGGCGCTCGCCGTCGCGCTGTCCGCAGGGCTCACACCCGTGATTACAAAGCAAGGCTATGCAAAATGCTCCTGCCTCTGCCTGCACGACAGCATTATCACTGCGGACGGCGCCATCATCCGCGCATGTGCGGAGCAATGCGTGGAGCATCTGCATATCGGGGCGGGAAGCATCAGTATAGTAAGCTATGACTATGGCTTCATAGGCGGTGCGAGCGGCGTGATCGATGACAGCGTGATTTTCTTCGGAGATATCAATACCCATCCCGACGGGGAAAAGATAAAAGAATATATACATTCCAAAGGCATGAACATCATCTGCGCAGGGAAAGACAGGCTTTTCGATTACGGCGGGCTTGTCACTTACAAAAGTGCAGATCAAACAACATAAAATAACGGAGGACATAACCATGAAAACCGAAAAAATTTATCTTTATGAAGGGCGCGAAGACGTATATCTGACGGCATATATCGCTGAGCCATATGAATCATTGCCTTTCAATCAGAAGAGAAAAGCCGTACTGATCTTCCCCGGCGGTGGATACTGGTACGTTTCACCCAGAGAAGGCGAGCCCATCGCTTTCAACTTTCTTGCAAAAGGATTCAATGCCTTTGTGCTGGATTACACGGTGAAAGGTATCGATCGCTTTCCCGCTCAGCTTCTGGAAGCGTCCATGTGCATGAAAATACTTCATGAGAGAGCAGAAGATTTTCATATCGATCCGGATTATATTTTTACGATAGGCTTTTCCGCCGGCGGCCATCTCTGCGCCTCACACGGAACGATGTGGAATAAAGATTTCATCTATAATAAAATCGATATGCCGAGAGAATACAACCGCCCCCGCGGCATGATACTCTGCTATCCCGTTATCACAAGCGGAGAATTTGCCCATGAAGGCTCTATCAAGAATCTGCTCGGCGAGGAAAACTATGCAAAGCAGGAAATGCGCGATCTCGTTTCTCTCGAGAAGGCTGTCTCGGGGGACACCGTCCCGGCCTTTATCTGGCATACGGTAACAGATAATGCTGTTCCCATCCAAAATTCACTTTTCTTCATGTCATCGCTTGCGCATAATAATATTCCCTTTGAGGCGCATCTCTATCCCGTGGGCGCACATGGGCTTTCCCTCGCGGATAAGACAGTCGGCGTAAATTCCATTTACCCGTCGATCCCCGGCTGGTTTGACCTTGCCGTGAAGTGGGCTGAATCACTATAATATAAGGGGAATATACCGAAAAAAGGAGAGGCGAAAACGCCTCTCCTTTTGTAAGATCCTTATTTCAAGCAATCTTATTTGCCGAAGTATCTGTTAAGAAGTCCTTCGAATGCCTTGCCGTGTCTTGCTTCATCCTTTGCCATCTCATGGACGGTATCATGGATAGCATCGAGATTTGCTGCCTTTGCACGGCGTGCGAGATCGTATTTACCTGCTGTTGCACCGTTTTCAGCGGCAACTCTCATCTCAAGATTCTTCTTTGTGCTGGGTGTAACGACCTCACCGAGAATTTCAGCGAACTTAGCAGCATGCTCTGCCTCTTCATAAGCTGCCTTTTCCCAGTAGAGACCAATCTCGGGATAGCCCTCGCGGAAAGCAACTCTGGACATTGCGAGATACATGCCTACCTGAGAGCATTCGCCGTTGAAAT
>URUL01000099.1 GCA_900551005.1 uncultured Ruminococcus sp.
TCAAAGGACGGACACTCCTCGCAGGGGCGGTATGCATAATCGCATGTTTTCACGGAGAAAGATGTACCTCGTATATCGGTAAGAGTGGAAATATGCTCGCCCTCATCAAGACGGCGGGCTATCTCAACGCAGGAGCGCTCTCCCATGCCGAACATCAGAAGATCGGCATCGCATTCAAGAAGTATTGACGGGCGCACACGGTCATCCCAATAATCATAATGCGCAAAACGGCGAAGCGATGCCTCAAGCCCGCCTATACACAGCGGAATATCGCCGAAGAGACGGCGGATATTTTTGCAGTAGACCTCCGTCGCACGGTCGGGACGCTTCCCTGCCTTGCCGCCTGCCGTATAGTAATCATTGCTGCGCTTTCTCTTTGCCGCGGTATAATGTGCCACCATGGAATCTATATTTCCTCCCGAAACAAAAAAGGCAAGCCGCGGGCGTCCGAATTCCATATAATCGGCATCCTTCTGCGGCTGTGAAAGGATACATACCTTAAAGCCTGCCGCTTCAAGCACACGCGATATAATCGCTATTCCGAAGCTCGGATGGTCAACATAAGCATCACCTGTGACGCAAACTATATCGGGCGCTTCCCAGCCGCGCTCAAGCATCTCTTTTTTATTCAGCGGAAGAAAGGGCATAATTTTCACTTCTCCTTATTTGATAATGTCATTATACATGAAATTTCGGCTTCTGTCAACCGAAGAGAGCCACGTAAAAATATTTTTATTTGTTATTGTAAAAAAAGAAGGTTTGTGCTATAATTAATTAAAAATATTCGTTTTTTCTAAGGAGATAAAATGGAGAATCTGAAAATATATGACCTTACCGTAAATTATCTCAAAAATCCCTGCGGAATCGATACCGTGCCGCGCTTTTCCTTCAAGGCGCAAAGCGGCATACGCGGAGATAAGCTGGCGGAATTCACGCTCACAGTCAGCGCAAACCCCGATTTTTCCGCGCCTGTGTGGCAGAGGCATTTCGGAGCAGAGAGCGACAGCGTTCTCATCAGATATGAAGGCGATGCTCTCTCCCCTACTACACGCTACTACTTTTCCGTAGAAGCCGTAAGCCAGAGCGGTGCCGCGGGCAAGAACGAAAGCGGGACTTTTGTCACGGGCAAGCTCTCGGAGCGCTGGAGCGGAAAATGGATAACGGCTGACTTCATCCGAAGAGAGGATTCGGCTTTTGCCGCGCCTTATCTGCGCAAGACCTTTGATATATCCTCCCCCGTAAAGGAGGCATATCTCACGATATGCGGTCTCGGATATTTCGAGAGCTATATCAACGGCAAAAAGACGGGAGACGATATGCTCTCACCTGCCTTCACGCGATACGATGCCACGGATATGTATATGGTATATGATGTTGCGCATCTTCTCACTCAGGGTAAAAACGCGCTTTGTGCCGTGCTCGGCAACGGCTGGTACAACTGTTTTGCCGAGGATCCGTGGAATACACGCGCCGCATCATGGCGTCACTGGCCAAAAATGATATGCGAGCTCAAGGTAACATATGAAAACGGTGAAACCGAGGTCATCCCCTCCGACACTTCTTGGAAAAGCTCACACGGTCCGATAGTCTTTAACGGAATACGAAACGGCGAGCATTATGACGCGCGTCTCGAGCTCGGAAGCTGGACGGAAGCCGACTATGACGATTCCGCTTGGGAAGGAACAAAGATCATGAAGAGCCCCGGCGGTCTTCTCAGCGCGATGGAGATGGAGCCGATAAAGGTTCGCTGTATCATAGATGCAAAGAAAATGTGGAAAACACCGAGCGGCGCTTACGTTTTCGATATCGGTCAAAATCAGGCGGGTGTCGGGAAATTCACCTTCCGCGGAAAAGCGGGGACAGAGATAACGATCAGGTATTCCGATGTGCTGAAGGATGACGGAGAGATAGACATAAGCGCCATAGGCGGCTTTGTGCGCAGTCACGGCTTTCAGACGGATAAATATATAAAGAAGAGTGACGAGGCGGAGAGCTGGCGTCCGATATTTGTATATCACGGCTTCCAGTATATTGAGATAACAGGCATAGATTACGAGCCGGAGCTTTCCGATGTTCAGGCAATGACGCTATGCACCGCTGTCGAGGATATAGGCAGATTCTCCTGCTCGGACGAGCTTCTCAATAAGGTTCAGTATATGTGCCGCTGGTCGACTATCTCGAATATGCATTCCATCCCCACTGACTGCCCACACAGAGAGAAAAACGGTTGGACCGGCGATACGAGCCTCTCATCCGAGCAGATGCTCACCAACTTCGGAACGCGCGCCTTCCTCTCGAAATGGAATGATGATATGATCACCTCTCAGCGCCCCGCCGGTCAGATTCCCTGCGTTGTTCCGTCCACGGGATGGGGCTACTACGGACTCATGGGACCTGACTGGTCCAGCGCGCTCATCAACGTTCCGTATAATATCTATATTTATAACGGTGATAAGGATATCCTCGCGAAAAGTTACGAAGCGATTAAGAAAAACTGCGATTTCATGGAGAGCATGACGACGGATTATACTCTTTCCTACGGAACCGGTGACTGGTGTCCCCCCTTTGAGGGTCCTGCCATCTCCAAGAATATGGGCGCATACAAGTGTCCAACGCAAGTCTCTGATACGGCATTCTTCTATAACGCGGCAAAGACCGTGGTCAAGATGGCGGATATCCTCGGATACGGCGACGACGCGGAATATTACCGTGCACTTGCCGAAAAGATAAGAAACGTTTTCCGCGAGAAATTCTACGATGCCGAGCATCATACGGTGATGGGCGATTGCCAGACGGCGACGGCAACCATGCTCTATTTCGACCTTTGTACGGAAGAGGAACGCCGCCCGCTCATAAATACACTCATCTCACAGATAGAGAGAAATGACTGGCATCTCGATTTCGGCGTGCTGGGATGCAAGTTTGTCATGCACTCCCTCGGAAGAGCGGGAGAAGGCAATGTGGGACATCGCATGCTCGCGCAGAGAACCTTCCCCGGGTGCCGCAGATGGATAGATCTCGGCGCAACAACGCTCTGGGAATGCTGGAACGGCGGCGGCTCGCATAACCACCATATGTTCTCCGACCTTTCTTCATTTATGTATAAATACGTCGGAGGGATCTCTCCCGATGAAAATGATCCGGGCTTCCGTCATACAATATTCCGTCCCGCAGTCGACTGCGGTATGGAAAGCGCTGTCGCATCGCATGAAAGCATGTACGGTGAAGTCAAATGCTATTGGTCAAACCGTGACGGCAGGCTGACTGTCAATATAACCGTTCCTTTCGGTTGCAGCGGCACGCTCTTCCTGCCGGCAAAATATGCCGACCTCCTCTCAGAAAGCGGAAAGCCTGCAAGAGATTTTATCCCTTGCACGGTTGACGGCACAGAAGCAAGATTGGAGCTTTGCAGCGGAGAATACAGCTTCACCGCCTGAATAATGCCGAAAAATCACAGGCAAAACGAAAATATCCGAAAGGAGTGACCAAATGGCAAAAATACTTCACATAGCGGATGTTCACCTGGATTCCCCCTTCTCTCTTCTTGACCCGCAGAAGTCGCAGGCACGCAGAAACGAGCTGCGCGGAACATTTACCTCCGCTATGATGTATGCGAAGATCGAAAAATTCGATCTGGTCATCATCGCGGGCGACCTTTTTGACTGCGATTTCGTGACGAAAGAGACGATGGAGCTCATCACCTCGCAATTCGCGGCCAATCCCGACTGCAAATTTGTGATAGCACCCGGAAATCATGATTTCTATTCATCCGCATCTCCTTATTCAAAGACAAAATTTCCTGAAAATGTATATATTTTCAAATCCGAAACACTCACGTGCTTCCGCTTTGACGATATAGGCGTTGATGTTTACGGATACGCCTTCACAGGCGAAAAAATGGAGAAAAATCCGCTTGCGGCGGCTACGTATGTTGACCGCGAAAGGATCAATATCCTCGCCGCTCATGCAGATATATATTCCAAGGCTTACTGCCCTGTCGGCATTGACGATATATCGCGTGGCGCCTATGACTATGCGGCTCTTGGCCATATTCATAACGGCGGCGATATACAGATGGCAGGAAATACCTACTATGCCTACAGCGGCTGTCTCGAGGGTAGCTCCTTCGGCGAATGCGGTCTGAAGGGTGCCATCATCTGTGACATTTCATGGAATGGCGGAAGAAAGCAGGCAAAATTCAAGGCGCGCCGCTTCTGTACGCGCAGATACGAGAAGCTTGACGTGGATATAACGGGTGCGGTTTCAAGGCAGGAGGTAATTTCCGGCATACGCCGTGCCGTCATTGAAAACGGCTTTGGAAATGATACTCTGCTCCGCATCCGTCTGACCGGTAATATCCCTGTTTCGGCAGACATACGCGCAGATAAGATAACAGCAGACGATATCGGGGTATTTTATCTCGAAATACGCGATTGCAGTGCGCCTCTGCTCGACTACGAAGAGTTGAAAAACGATATATCCATCAGAGGAGCGTTTTTCCGCGAGCTTCTGCCTCAGCTTGAGAGTGAGGACGACATGGTCCGCGCCAGAGCCTCAAAAGCTCTGCACTACGGGCTTGCCGCACTTTCAGGCGACGATACGGTTGATTTCTGACAAATAATTTTTACCGAGGTTTATTATGAATAATATTGAAAGAGTAAGAGAGCATCTCTTTCATATAGCAGATGCTCTGATCGTAACCGATGAAAAAACAGGCATGTACCTCTGTGGCTTCCCCGCTTCGGACAGCACCGTTTTCATAACGAAAAACAGCGCCGTTCTTTTCACAGACCCGAGATATATCGAGGCGGCTGAAAAGGAAGTACGCGGATGTACTGCAAAGCTCCCCGAGGTTTCCGTTATCGCGGATATCAAAAAGATGATCGCCGATGAGGACATCAAGACGATTGCCTTCGAGGACAGAAAGCTCACCGTCTCTGCCCTTTCCAGATACGAGAGCCTTTTTCCGGGTGTCAAGCTTGTTCCCGCAGGCGATCTGATAGAGAGTCTCTGCGAGCTTAAGACCGAAGAAGAGCTTGCGGCTATCCGTGCGGCTCAGGAGCTGACGGATAAGGCTTTTGCGGAGGTTCTGCCGCTACTGAATTACAATATGACCGAGCAGGAGGTTGCGGCGGAGCTGGAATATCGCATGAAGCGCCTCGGTGCACAGGCACCCAGCTTTGAGACGATCGCCGTTTCCGGCACACAGTCCAGCCGTCCGCACGGCGTTCCGCGCAATGTAAAGCTCGAACGCGGCTTTCTCACCATGGATTTCGGCTGTATTCTGAACGGCTACTGCTCCGACATGACGAGAACCGTTTCCGTAGGCAAGGCTGACGAGGAGATGAAAAAGGTTTACAACACCGTTCTCCGTGCGCAGACAGCAGCTATAGAATTTATCAAAGAGGGGGTTCTCTGCTGCGATGCGGATAAGGTTGCCCGCGATATCATCGATGCGGATTACAAGGGCTTATTCGGTCATTCGCTCGGTCACGGCGTAGGCATGTATATTCATGAGGAGCCGCGCCTCTCCGCCAGATGCAATAAAACATTGAAAATCGGTCATGTCGTTACGGTAGAGCCGGGCATTTATATCCCCGGGAAATACGGCGTTCGCATCGAGGATATGATGCAGATAACGGCAAACGGTGCCATAGATATCACGAAAAGTCCGAAAAATCTCATAGAAATATGAAAAAAACAGAGGCTATTCGTATAAAATTCTAAAAAAAGACTTGATATTTTCATATTTTTAAGGTACAATAAAACGTAAAGAAAAATTTTTAGTATCAGATATCATTCGGAGGTAAACAAAAATGGTTATCGCAGGCGATTTTAAAAACGGCATTACATTTGAAATGGACGGGAATGTAATGCAGGTTATCGAGTTCCAGCATGTAAAGCCCGGCAAGGGCGCGGCTTTCGTTCGCACAAAGCTGAGAAACGTAATTTCCGGCGCTGTCGTCGAAAAGACATTCAGCCCGACAGACAAGTTCCCCCCCGCTATAGTTGACAGAAGAGACATGCAGTATTCTTACAACGACGGCGATCTCTACTACTTCATGGATATGGAATCCTATGATATGGTTCCCATCTCAAAGGATCTTCTTCCCGATAACTTCAAGTTTGTAAAGGAAGAAATGATGTGCAAGATCGTTTCCTATAAGGGCAACGTATTCAGCGTCGAGCCTCCTATGTTTGTAGAGCTTCAGGTTACGGAAGTGGAGCCCGGCTTCAAGGGTGATACCGCTCAGGGCGCTAAGAAGCCCGCTACTCTTGAGACAGGCGCTACCATCCAGGTTCCGCTCTTCATCGAAAACGGGGAAATACTCCGTATCGATACCAGAACAGGCGAATATCTCGAAAGAGTAAAAACAAAATAATTGCAAATAATAAAAATAATTTCAAAGGAGTATTTACTATGACACTTACCGAAAAAGTAGCTTATATAAAAGGTCTTGTTGCCGCTCTCGAATCCGATAAGAACGATAAGGTCCTCGCCGCCGTGCTCGACCTTCTCTCCGATCTTGCCGCTACGGTTGCCGATCTTGATGATAAGTCCGAATATCTCGAGAAGTATATCGAAGAGGTTGACGAAGATCTCGGCGCTCTCGAGGATGAATACTACGGCGACGCATGCGACGACGATTGCGACTGCTGCGACTGATGGGACGAAGACGAAGAATGAGAATGCGACTGCAGTGACAATGAAAACAAGTACTAAAGATGCGACGATGAAAGAATAAAAGAAAACTCAA
>URUL01000100.1 GCA_900551005.1 uncultured Ruminococcus sp.
GCCATACTCGGGATCGAAGAGCCGATCCTCGATGAGATCCGGGAGCAGATAGATTTGCTTGATCCCGTGCTCATCGGTGCGGACGGGCAGGTGAAGGAATTTCGCGAGGAGGTGCACTACGGCGATATCGGTGAATATTGTCACAGGCATATCTCTCAGCTTGTGGGGCTATATCCCGGTACGATGATCAACAAGACCACACCGGAATGGATGGAGGGTGCCAAGATCACCCTGACAAGACGCTCCGACAAATCGACAGGCTGGGCGGCGGCGCACAGGCTTTGTCTCTGGGCGCGCACGGGCGAGGGAAACCGCGCGCATGATCTGCTCGTTTCGATGATGAAGAATAATATCCTGCCGAATCTTTGGGATACGCATCCGCCCTTCCAGATAGACGGAAATTTCGGCGCTTGTGCCGGCATATGCGAGATGCTTCTGCAAAGCCATGCGGGATATGCGGATATCCTCGCGGCTCTTCCCGATGAATGGCAGGACGGCAGCTTCGACGGACTTGTCGCCCGCGGAAATTTTGTAGTCGGTGCTACTTGGCGTGGCGGAATCGTTACGGAAATCCGTGTCCACAGCCGAGTCGGAGGCAAGCTGATGCTCCATGCGAAAGGCTTGTCCGGGGCAAAATCGGAGAAGCCGTTTTCCGCGCTCGAAGATGATATGGTGAGCATAGAAACCTTGGCGGGAGAGAGCTTTTTGATTGAAATTCCAAAATAACACAAAAGTATAAAATAAACATGCGTGGCAAAGGAGAATTAAAATGGAGCTTGAAAAAATAGTTGCCGCGAATATCACGGAGCTCAGAAAAAGTCGTCAGCTTACGCAACTGGAGCTTGCGGAAAAACTGAATTATTCTGACAAGACTATTTCCAAATGGGAACGCGGCGACGGACTTCCGGACCTCAAAACCATATGCAAGATGGCGGAGATTTTTGATGTTTCAGTCGATTATTTTGTCACCGAAGGGGCAAGCGACGAGATAAACAAATTTTCCGCCCCGAAGCAGGAGAGGGGATATCATATTCTCATTTCTCTGCTCTGTACGGCAGGTATTTGGATCGTCGCTGCGATATTCTATGCATATACACTCTCGTATCGCGGCAGGAATGTCTGGACGGTTTTCATTTGGAGCATTCCGCTTTCCGCCATTTTGCTGTATCGCCTCAATCTGAAATGGGGCAAGAGAAAATATGAGATAATTTATACAAGCATATTTTGCTGGACGCTGCTTACGGCGATATTCCTGCAATTTCTGAAGTATAATATATGGCCGATATTCCTTGTCGGCGTGCCTGTGCAGGTGGCGCTCATCCTTTGGACCATACTTCGCGTCAAATACAAAAAATAAAAGATCACCGAAGGAGGACGTAATGCATATTTTTCTGATAAGGCATGGCGAATCCGAAGCGAGTGCCGGCGAAAATTATATCAAGAGATTGCCTGACCATCTCGTGCCGCTCACGGCGCGCGGAAGGGAGCAATCGTACAAAAGCGGAGAATGGCTCGCCGATTACTGCCGGAAAAACAAGATCGATCTGTCTCATGCGCGCATATGGCGCAGTCCGTATCTGCGCACACGTCAGACGAGCGAGGAATTCAATAGATCTCTCGGCATAAAGGACATACGAGAGGATATTACTCTGGTAGAGCAGCAGTTTGGGCTTTTTGATTCTCTGCCCGAGGATGAATGGAAAAAGAAGTATCCTATCGAATATGAGGAATATCTGCGTCAGACGCAGAACCAGGGAAAGTTCTATGCGCGGCTTCCGCTTGGTGAAAGTCCTTTTGATGTGGCAATCAGGATTCATCAGTTTATGGGAACGATTTACCGCGATTATGAGCGCGAGGGCGTTGATACGCTTTTTGTCTTTACTCATGGGACGGCTCTGCGGACTTTTCTTCTGCGTTGGTTTCATTATTCGCCGGAGTGGTATCAGGCGGAGCGCAATCCCGCCTGCTGCCGTATACGCGAGATAGACGGCGCCAGAGACCTCGGATATATCAATCCTGATACAATTGTATAAAATAGAAAAAAGCAAGGCGGCATGGGACTTTTCCATGCCGCCTTGCTTTTTTGTATGAGGAGTTCGGCGTGCCGCACTATTGATTTTTTGCACCGATCATCATGCGGAACATTCTCGGCAGCAGGGTAAAAAAGCTGATTTTTTCGATATCCTCATCAGCGAATATGCTCTCGCGTCCGAGTTCTGTGCCGTCTATTTTATAAATGATTTCGCCCACCTTATCACCTTTCTTTATGGGGGCAGAGACGCTTTCGGGAAGGACAACATCCGTTTCCAGTTTTTTATCCGCACCCTTGTCTATGACACATGAAAAGCCTTGGCTTATGGTGGAAAGCATGTTCTTGACGCCGCCTTTTACCGGGACCTCGGCTTGTGCACCGCTTTCTTTATGGAGAAAGGCATAGTTTGCAAAGCCGAAATCGAGAAGCGAGGCCGCAGCGGCATTGCGTACATCTCTCGTAGGCGATCCCATGATGACTGCCACCAGCCCGAGCCCGTCTCTCTGTGCAGAGGCGCTGATGCAGAACTGTGCTTTTGAGGTGGAGCCTGTTTTCAGTCCTGTCGCACCCTTGTAGAAGCGTATCAGTCGGTTTGTATTCGTGAGACCGAAGGCTCCGTCACGTATGGTGTCCATCCAGATGGTCGTATAGTTATAGACAAGATCGTGCTTGAGAAGCTCGCAGCTCATGAGTCCTATATCGCGTGCACTCGTGACGTGATTTGTCGTCGTATCGTCAAGCCCGTTTGTATTTTCAAAATTTGTATTATTCATGCCGAGCTGCTTTGCGCGTTCATTCATTTTGGCGACGAAAGCTTCTTCACTTCCGCAGAGATGCTCCGCGAGAGCGACCGCGGCATCGTTGGCACTTGCGACCGTGAGGCTTTTGAAGAGATCGTCAACGCTCATCTGCTCGCCTTCCTTCAGATATATCTGCGAGCCGCCCATCTTGCTTGCATTCGTGCTGGCCGTTACCATATCGGAAAGCGAGATCACGCCGCTGTCTATCGCTTCTACGACGAGAAGCATGGTCATGATCTTGGTGACGGAAGCAGGAGGCAAAGCCTCGTCCGCATTTTTTTCATAGAGTACGCGCCCCGTGCTGATCTCCATGAGGATAGCACTTTTTGCATCAAGCTCACCCGTAAAGTCCGCAGCACAAAGACCTATGGAAAAAACGGAAATCAAAATCGCTATGCAAAGCACCGCGGCTGTTCTTTTGTATATCATACTTTCCTCCGTGTTGTATCTTTTTGTATACACATATATGCACTGTAAATTTCGAATATGCTTTATTGCATAAAAAAGAAAAAAATAAATAGCAACATTTCACAAATTGGTCGAAATAATGACGAGATTACTTGCGTTTTTTGTACATCTGTGATATCATATATATAAAATACGGATCGTATTTTACAATAATCTTTTAACGGGATGGAGATACATATGAAAAAAACAGTAGCACTGATTCTTGCAGTCGTCATGCTTGCGTGCGCTGTAGCGGGATGTGCCGGCAGTAACACCAAAACTACCGAGAGCACGACCACTGCCACCACAGTGACGACGGCAACGTCACCCGAGACAACTGCTGCCACAACGGCAACGACAACAGAGACGACTACCACCGAGCAGACGACGACTGAGACGACAACGGTCGAAACAACGACAACGGAAGTCGTGATACCCGAGCCGGATCTCAAAAACCCGATAGTTCACATAACATTTGATGAGCTTTCCGATTCTCTCGTGTTCGCCGACGATTCCGGCAACGGTCACGATGCCGTCGCCAATAAGAAGCTGAATCTCGTAGAAGGCAAGTTTGGAAAAGCCGTAAGCATCGAGTCTCTCGGTCAGCATATTGAAATAGCGGATTCCGATGATTTCGGTTTTTCAAAGAATGACAGCTTCACAATCGATGTATGGTTCAAATGGAGCGGAAAAACCGCAGGAACAAACTGGCCCTGCATCATTCAGAAGGGTCTTGTACAGAGCGAGAACCATTATAAATATGTAGGCTTTTGGATAAATTCTTCCGATAAGAAGCTCAACCTCGGAATCACCTCATCAAATTCCGCTTCCCGATATAACAATAATCCGGCAGGTGAAGCCGTTGGCACCGAGTGGCATCATGCAGTGGCTGTTCAGGATGCAGAAGCGGGAACGATCAGCTATTATTATGACGATATGCTCGTTATCAAGCTTCCCGCGATAGATGCTTCTTCGGAAGGCTATCCCTTCATGATAGGCTATAACGGAAGCGACGGTCAGTATATCGGCGCGATAGATGAGCTCAATATTTATGATTTCGCAATCGATATGAGTAAAACCGCAAAGTCGGTTGACGATATGCTTTTCAAAACATATAACTATACGAGCGAGTCGGGCAAGACCTACGCTCTTCCGTATCGCGTATATCTGCCCGATGGCTATGAAGAAAGCAATGCGGCGGAATTTCCCGTTCTCCTCTTTCTCCATGGATACGGCGAAATAGGAAATGACAACACAAAGCAGATAAGGATTCTCGGCGGTTCAAACCTTTTTCTCGAAAAGCTTGTGAAAAACGGAAGCTGTGTTATTATCGCTCCTCAGTGCAATGACCCTGCCGAGTACAACTGGGTTCCGATCGGTCATGCGTGGAACACCGGCTCCCGCACTCTCACGGAAAATCCGACAATCACTCTTGAAGCCGCAACGGCTTTGCTCAAGGAATATATAGCGGAGGGCAAGATAGATACAAAGAGAGTTTATGTCTCCGGAATATCCATGGGCGGATACGGAACATGGGAGATCATCGCACGTAATCCGGAGCTTTTTGCGGCGGCTGTTCCTCTCTGTGGCGCGGGCATTCCCTCCAAGGCTGCCGAGCTCAAGGATATGGCTATATGGGCATTCCACGGGCTCGCGGATCCGACGGTTCCGGCTAGCGGAACAAAGGATATGGAGAAGGCTATCAAGGAGGCAGGCGGGACGAAGTTTAAAGCCACGTATTATGCCGGTATCGGGCACAATATATGGCCCTATGCCTATGCCGAAGAAGGTCTTATAGACTGGATACTTTCTCAGTCGAAATAATTTGGAAGCACATAGGAAAGATCCCCGTATACACGAAGTATACGGGGATCTTTGTATCCGGAAAGCGAATGATGTCCGTATGCAAAAGAAGCGGCAAAACGAGTATTTTCACCGTTCAGTCTACGAAATCAAATTCGAGATCGTACATGGAAACGGTATCGCCGTCCTTAATGCCGTATTCGCGCATCCTGTCTATGACGCCGTTTTCACGCATCATGCGCTCAAAATAGGAGAATGACTCGCGGTCATCGAAGTTTATCGAGCTCATGAGCCAGTGCAGCCATTCGCCCTCGACGACAAAAACATCCTTTTCTTTTGTCACGGTGATATCGTCCGGCTTGCCGGGCTCTTTTATTTCTTCCTCATATTCCGGCTCATATATGGTAAGAGGAGGAAGCTCGCAGAGCATATCGTATGCTTTTGTGGGCAGGTAGTTGGCGCCTTAACGCGATGGGGCGCTGGGATATACGGGCGTATGACAGCGTTGGGTTGGTATAATTTCAAAGGCGTCGACATCGACCTGAGTGCGGTCGAGGATATCACATTTGTTTGCCGCGATGATCTGCGGACGGGCGGCAAGCTCCGGATTGTATTTCTCAAGCTCCGCATTGATCATTTTTATATCGTCTATGGCATTTCTGCCCTCGCTCTGCGATATATCGACAACATGGATCAGCAGGCGGCATCTGTCTACATGACGTAGAAAATCGTGCCCGAGACCGAGCCCTTCCGAGGCGCCCTCTATGAGTCCGGGAATATCCGCCGCCACAAACCCCTATCCTTCGCCTACGGAAACGACGCCGAGCATCGGCGCGAGCGTGGTGAAGTGATAGTTTGCTATTTTCGGTCTGGCGGAGGAGATGACGGAAAGAAGCGTGGATTTCCCGACGTTCGGCATGCCTACAAAGCCGACATCCGCAAGCATTTTCAGCTCAAGAGTGATCTCACGTTCTTCACCGGGAAGCCCATTTTTGGCAAAACGGGGCGTCTGGCGCGTCGGGGTGGCAAAATGCCTGTTTCCCCAGCCGCCTCTGCCGCCTTTTGCCGCGATAAAAGGACCGCAGCGGCTCATATCCTTGATGATCTTTCCGCTCTCGGCATCGCGTATCACCGTTCCTTCGGGAACGGGTATGATCAGGTCAGGCGCCGTGGCACCGTGAAATTTGGAGGCTTTTCCGTCGCCGCCGTTGCTTGCCACAAATTTCTTGCGGTTGCGGAAGTCGAGCAGGGTATTGGTGCCCTCGTCTATGACGAAAACGATATTTCCACCATGACCGAGGGCACCAATACCC
>URUL01000101.1 GCA_900551005.1 uncultured Ruminococcus sp.
GCGGAAGGAGTTCAAAAGAGGAAAGCCTTCCTCTTTTTGTCCTTTTCGTACTTTTCGGACAGGCGAAAAGTACATGGTGCTTTTTTGTTACTTTTCGGACAAGCGAAAAGTACCTTATGCTTCATGTACTTTTGCATGACCCAAAGTACCAATAACACAGAGCATCTATTTTGAGTCTGTTTATCGACAAACAGAAAGCTGTCTCAAATGCATGAAAGCATTTGAAACAGCTTTTTATATTTGCAAATACATTTTTTGAAAACAGCTTCCCTCTTATCAAAACACCGTATTCCTGAATTTCAGCGGAGAAAGCCCTTCGCGCGTTTTAAAGTAAGAAATGAAATTTGATTCGCTTGCAAAGCCCGTATGATAGGCAATATCGCAGATACTCATCGAGGTATTTTTGAGCATCTCTTTCGCATGGCTGAGCCTGATCCTCAGAATATAATCGTATGGCGAGGTGCCGACCTTTTTCTTAAATTGATGCGCGAAATATGATTCACTCATATTCGCTATACGCGAAAGCTCACAGACATCGAGCTTCTCGGCATAATGCTTGCGGATATAGCTCATGGCAGCATCTATCCCTCTCTGTTTTTCTCCTTCTCCTTCATTGGTGAAAAGCGATATCATGAGTCTGTATATCAAAACGGATATCTCTCCGTCCGTAAGCTTTTCGCCGCTTTTCACAAAAGAATATATTTCCTTTATCTGCGCGGTTATCGTATCGTTTGATTTTATGATATATCCGCATTTGTCGAAAAGCTCTCTGAAAAATTCACGGGTATTTCCGCCGTCAATATGCACCCAATATGCCTCGAGCTTATTTTTGGCATAGTAGCAATGCGGCTCATAACAATCGATAAGTGCCGTCTCTCCCGCGCAGGCAGTATATTCCTTCTCTCCCTTGACAAACGAAATATCGCCGTCAACGACAAGCAGCACAAGAATACTTTGAAAATTTTCGCGTTCAACGATATACTGATCGGTACAGAAAAAATGACCTGCACTCAGAGGACGGAAAAGCGCCTCGCTTTGCCCCGCCGGATAAAAATAAAGCTTGGATTGTTCAAGTACACCTTTTTGTGTATATGCCATGATTTACCTCAAAAAAGCAGAATTCCTAAATTTTTCAGCCGAAATATTATATAAACCGCTGTAGCTTTATTGTATTATCAAAAGTGAAAAAAGTCAATACCGATTCGAGGAAAAAACCTGTGAATAAAGCAAGAGTGTCGGAACAAACCGTCAAAATTCCGACGTATAAGACGGCTGCACCTGAAAAAAGTCCTCTTTTTATAGAAAAACGGGCATATCAGGGAAGCTCCGGCAAGGTATATCCTTTCCCTGTGACAGAAAAAATAAGCGATAAGAAGGAAATATGCGAATATCACGCGCTTATTCTGGAAAATGATTATATTTACGTAATGATATTGCCCGAGCTGGGCGGCAGGATACAGCGTGCTTACGACAAGACAAACGGCTATGATTTCGTCTATTATAACAGAGTCATCAAGCCTGCGCTCGTGGGATTGGCAGGCCCGTGGATATCGGGAGGTATCGAGTTCAACTGGCCTCAGCACCATCGCCCGTCTACCTTCTCTCCGGTCGAATATTCTTTCTCCGAAAATGACGATGGCTCTGCGACCGTCTATGTCGGAGAGACGGATAGGATGTACGGAACAAAAGAGATAACAGCGATCACACTTTATCCGGACAAGGCATATATAGAAATAACGGGACGTCTCTATAATCCCACGGACATGCCCCAGACCTTTTTGTGGTGGGCAAATCCGGCAGTTGCCGTAAACGATGATACATATTCCGTTTTCCCGCCCGATGTAAATGCGGTGATGGATCATGGCAAGCGTGCCGTATCAACATTTCCGATAGCTACCGGCGAATACTATAAATATGATTATTCGGCGGGTGTCGATATATCGCGCTACAAAAATATAAAGGTGCCGACCTCTTATATGGCAGCTCATTCCGATTTCGACTTCATAGGAAATTTCGACGAGGGGCGCGATGCCGGTCTGCTTCATATCGCAGACCATCATATCTCGCCCGGAAAAAAGCAGTGGACATGGGGCTGCGGCGATTTCGGTAAAACGTGGGACAGGAATCTGACCGATGAGGACGGTCCCTATATCGAGCTGATGACAGGTGTCTTTACCGACAATCAGCCGGACTTCACATGGCTCAAGCCTCATGAGGAAAAGACGTTCACACAGTATTTCATGCCGTACAAGAGCGTTGGGCGAGTGTCTAATGCGACAAAGGACGCTGTCATCGGGGTCGACGGCGATACGGTAAAAGTATATGTTACCGCCCCCTATAAAGATCTGAAAATCTCTGTTTCGTCATGCGGCAGTCTTATCTATGAAAAAACACTCGACCTTTCTCCCGAGAGGGCTTTCTCCGAAAAGATCCGCGGTCTGAAGAATCATAAAATCACGGTCTTTGACGGAGACGGGACGGTCATATGCGAATACAAAGAGTATATCCCCGAGGATAAGCCTGTTCCCGAGCCCGCCTCGGCGCCGGCAAAGCCTTGTGACATCGCTTCGGCAGAGGAGCTTTTCCTCGCCGGTCAGCATATCGAGCAGTACCGCCATGCGACCTTTTCCCCTGCAGATTACTATCTCGAGGGACTGAGGCGCGATGCCACCGACATACGGCTGAACAATGCCTATGGACTTCTGCTCTTCCGTAGCGGCGAAGCGGAAAAGAGCATTCCCTATTTCAAAAAAGCCATCGAAAAGCAAACATGGCGCAATCCGAATCCGTATGACGGAGAATGCTTCTTCAATCTCGGTCTTGCGCTTGAATTTACGGGAAAATACGATGAGGCTTATGATGCCTTCTATAAAGCCACATGGAGTGCTGAAACCCAAGGGATAGCATTTTATCATCTTGCCTGCATTTCGGCGATCGGCGGAAAATACGGTGAAGCTCTTGATTTCGCGCAAAAAGCGCTTTTGCGCAATCATCATGATATGAAGGTGCGCGCGCTGATCATATATCTCATGAAGCGCCTCGGCAAGGATACCGCGGAATTTGCGGCACAGAGCCGTGCCATCGACAGACTGTATATGAGCGTTCTTTACCAGTCCGAAGGTCGGGAGACCTTCAGAAGGGTAGCGGGCGGAAAGGCGGAAAACTACCTCGTCGCTTCGCTGGAGTTCATGCAGTTCGGCGCCTATGATGAGGCAATCGATATTCTCGAGATCGGCGGCGATCTTTCCCCGCTTTCGGAATATTATAAGGGCTATGCCCATTATCTGAAAAACGACATCCGGGCGGCAGTGCTCTGCTTCGAAAAGGCGGAAGCGCTTCTCTGCGATTATTGCTTCCCGAACAAGACAGAGGAAATCAAAATTCTCGAAAAAGCGATTTCTCTTCTCGGAAGTGCTCCTATGGCAGATTACTATCTTGGAAATCTGCTTTACGATAAAAAGCAATACGATGCGGCGACAGCACACTGGGAAAATGCCGTTGCTTTGAGGCCCGATATCGCCATTGCACACAGAAATCTTTCCATAGCGTATTTCAATGATCAGCACGATGTCAAAAAGGCACTCGTCTCTATCGAAAAAGCTTGCAGCCTCGAGCCCGACAACAGCCGATTCATTCTCGAGCGCGATCAGCTTTATGCAAAAGCCGAATGGCCTGTCAAAAGCAGGATCGCCGCCCTCGAAAAAAATCCGCAGGCAATCGAAGAACGCGATGCGCTTTGTCTCTCCTATATTACATTGCTGAATGCCGACGGCAGAGGCAGAGAAGCCCTTTCTCTCTTGGAAAAACATATCTTCCATGTATGGGAAGGCGGCGAAGGCAAGGTAGCGGAGCAATACAAAACCGCACTTTTTGCCCTTGCGGAGGACGCATATGATAAAGGCGATCTTGCGGCTGCCGAAAGCTATGCCCGCAGAACGATCACGTATCCCGAAAATCTCGGCGAAGGGAAACTGCCGAATGTTCCCGATAACCGCGCCTATTATATGATAGGAAAATGCCGCGAGGCTATGGGAGATAAGACGGGCGCCGAGGAAAACTATCTTCTTGCAACATCGGGCGATTATATTCCGTCGCCGGTAAGATATTATAACGACCAGCCGTCAGATTATATATATTATCAAGGGCTTGCTTATTTTGCTCTCGGAGACGTTGACAAGGCGAAAAGATCATTCTATCAGCTTGTTGCCTTCGGTACACGTCATATATTCGATAAGGTCGGCTATGACTTCTTCGCGGTATCGCTTCCCGAATTTGAAGTTTACTGCGATGACATACAAAAGCGGAGTGATGACTATTGCCGTCATCTCCGCGCACTCGGGGAAAAGGGATTGGAATTTATGGAGAATCATACGGCGTAAAACGGTCATATGACCGAGAGCCGAATATCCCAAAAGAGCTTCCCGAAAATTACATATGGTTATAAGCTTTTGCGGATCTATAAAGCGTCGTTTTGAAATATGCCGTCAAGCACGGCATGCTCAGACAAGGGGGTGTGCGCATTTATACATCTCATGCACAGGCTTATACAAAAGCAGAGCTGTCCGTTCGCTTCGGAGGCTCTGCTTTTCATCTGTACGCCTCCGAAAGTCAGATGCTTTTCGGGGCGCTGCTCTTTGCAGGGGCTTTTTGCCGTTTTCTTCTCCAAAAAGCTCTGCCGATTTTTCCGCATATAAAAACTTCCGGGATCTCTCTCGGAAGTTTTTTGTATATCTTGCGGCGCAAAGATCTTTATTTATTTCTGGCTCTCTTCGACAGCAACCGCAACAGCAACGGTCGCACCGACCATGGGGTTATTGCCCATACCGATAAGACCCATCATCTCAACATGAGCGGGAACAGAGGAAGAACCGGCAAACTGAGCATCACTGTGCATTCTGCCCATCGTATCCGTCATACCGTAGCTGGAAGGGCCTGCCGCCATATTGTCGGGATGGAGCGTTCTGCCCGTACCGCCGCCGGATGCAACGGAGAAATACTTCTTGCCGTTTTCGATGCACCATTTCTTATATGTGCCGGCAACGGGATGCTGGAAACGTGTCGGGTTTGTGGAGTTACCCGTGATGGAAACGCCTACATTCTCAAGTTTCATGATAGCAACGCCTTCGGGAACGTTATCTGCGCCATAGCACTTGACAGCCGAGCGGGGGCCCTTGGAATAAGGCGTCTCGGAAACGACTTTAACAGTCTCCGTATAGGGGTCGAATTCCGTCTTTACATAGGTGAAGCCGTTGATTCTCGAAATGATGAAAGCGGCATCCTTACCGAGACCGTTGAGTATAACGCGAAGAGGCTTTACGCGAACCTTGTTTGCATTGAGAGCGATCTTGATAGCGCCTTCTGCAGCGGCAAAGGACTCATGTCCTGCGAGGAAGCAGAAGCATTCCGTCTCTTCTGAAAGAAGCATTTTTCCGAGATTGCCGTGACCGAGACCGACCTGACGGTTTTCGGCAACGGAGCCGGGGATACAGAAAGCCTGAAGTCCTATACCGATAGCGGCGGCGGCTTCTGCGGCCTTCTTGCAACCCTTCTTCAGCGCGATAGCAGCGCCTACCGTGTAAGCCCATACAGCGTTTTCAAAGCAGATAGGCTGAGTTTCTCTTACTATTTTATCACAATCAATACCGGCGGCAAGGGTTATCTCCTTGCATTCCTCGATAGATTTGATACCGTAATTTGCGAGAACGCCGTTGATTTTATCAACTCTTCTCTCATATCCTTCAAATAATGCCATCTTGCTCCGCCTCCTTACTCTTTTCTCGGGTCGATATACTTGGCAGCCTCGGCAAATCTGCCGTAAGTGCCCTTTGATTTTTCATATGCTTCATTAGGCTCCATGCCTTTCTTGATGAAATCCGTCATCTTGCCGAGAGATACGAACTCGTAACCGATAACCTGATCATCCTCATCAAGAGCCATTCTCGTGCAGTAGCCTTCTGTCATCTCGAGGTAACGAACGCCCTTTGCCTTTGTGCCGTACATGGTACCGACCATCGAACGTGCGCCCTTGCCGAGATCTTCCATGCCTGCGCCGACAACGAGACCGCCCTCAGAGAAAGCAGACTGTGTACGCCCGTATACGATCTGGAGGAAAAGCTCTCTCATAGCTGTATTGATAGCATCGCATACAAGGTCTGTATTGAGCGCCTCGAGTATTGTCTTGCCGGGGAGGATCTCAGCTGCCATAGCGGCGGAATGAGTCATGCCGGAGCATCCTACTGTTTCAACAAGCGCCTCTTCGATAACACCGTTATTAACATTGAGCGAGAGCTTGCGGGCACCCTGCTGAGGTGCACACCAGCCTCTGCCGTGGGTATAGCCGGAAATGTCTGAGCT
>URUL01000102.1 GCA_900551005.1 uncultured Ruminococcus sp.
CTGTGCCATGCCGTTACGGCAGGGGCTCCCGCCCTGCCTAAGCGCGCTCAGCGCCTCGGCTCTGTCAGCGCACAGACTTCATGCACGCCCGCCACTCCCTTTATATGCGGGCGTGGAACCAGCGCATACGCGAATCTGCTCGGCTCCTTCGTGTGATGTGTTTGCACGCGTGGTATGGATAAAGCTATGGGGAGAGACAGACTTGAATTTTTTGCTTTGACCACTGCCCGCACTCGCTTGCCACGCAGTACTCCCTGCGACTCAGTCGCGTATGCAGAAGGAGTTCAAAAGAGGAATCCCTTCCTCTTTTTGTCCTTTTCGTACTTTTCGGACAAGCGAAAAGCACTTTATGTTTCATGTACTTTTGCATGACCAAAAGTACCAAAAGTCATCTAAGACGTTCCCTCTTAGAAATCTCCCTGTAGTTCCCGCTTTGTTAAAGCGCGAACAATATATACCCTCCCGTGCGAACATATCGAGTGAACCGTCCGACTGCGGGCAAAGGCAGGAGTACAGGCTCAAATGCACGGATTGTCTGCTCGCCTTTGCTCTGTGCCATGCCGATATACGGCAGGGGTTCCCGCCTTGCCAAAGCGCGCCCGGCGCCTTGTCCTCTGTCAGCGTACAGACTTCATGCACGCCCGCCACACCTTTATATGCGGGCGTGGAGCCGGCGCATACGCGAATCTGCTCGGCTACTTCGTGTGATGTGTTCGCACGCGTGGTATAGAGAAAGCCATGGGGAGAGTCAGACTTGACTTTTTTGCTTTACTCATTTACCGCACTCACTTGCCACGCAATATTCCCTGCGACTCAGTCGCGTATGCGGAAGGAGTTCAAAAGAGGAAAGCCTTCCTCTTTTTGTCCTTTTCGTACTTTTCGGACAGGCGAAAAGTACCCTGTGCTTATTGTACTTTCATATAAAACAATAGCCATATATCTTTTCGACAAAAAATCGGCAGGGAGTATTCCCTGCCGAACTTTTAATTGCCGCATTCTATGCTTATCTCATTGAATATGCTCAGGATATCGGAAATCTGTGTCTGCTCCTTGTCCACGCCCGCCTTGTCAAGTATGGCATTTCCCTCATGCATCATGATGAGACGGTTTCCATATTCCACGGCATAGCGCAGATTATGGGTTACCATGATGGCGGTAAGCTTTTTTTCGCGGACAATCTTATCCGTCAGCAGCATAATGGTTTCCGCTGTTTTCGGATCAAGCGCCGCCGTATGCTCGTCGAGCAAGAGAAGGTCGATTGGCGTCATCGTGCTCATTATCAGCGAAAGCGCCTGGCGCTGTCCTCCCGAAAGCAAGCCGACGGGAACCTCTGTCTTATCCTCAAGTCCGAGCCCGAGCGTATGCAGGAGCTCGCGGAAATACTGTGTCTTTTTTCTGTCAACGGCAAAGCCAAATCCATAGGGCTTTCCCTTATTTTCGGCAAGAGAGAGATTTTCCGTTATGGTCATATGCGGGACAGTACCGACAGACGGGTCCTGAAAAACTCTGCCTATCTTTCTCGCCCGCTTATATTCGGGTAGCTTTGTTATATCCGTGCCGTCAAGGATCACCTTTCCCGAATCGATCGGTATACTGCCGCTTATGATATTTAAAAGCGTTGTTTTTCCCGAGCCGTTTGACCCGACGACGGAAACAAAATCGCCCGTCCCGACAAAGAATGAAAAATCTCTGAAAAGCTCCGTTGTATTCACCGTACCGCGGTTAAAGGTCTTGTTTATTCCGAGAAGCTCAAGCATTTTTACCACCCGCCTTTCTCATCGTTCTCTTGGCAAGAAAAGCAGAGATTTTCTCATTGAAAATAAGAATAAGCGTGAAAAGTACGGCGTTGAGCAGCTTGAGATAGATTCCGTTTGTATCCACAAGCACGAGATAGTTCAGGCAGAGCGAATAGATAATCGCGCCGAATATCACGGCCGTCGTATCTTTGATAAATTTAATATTTGAAAAGACCGCCATGCCTATAATGACCGAGGCGAGAGCAAGAACGACCTTGCCGCTACCCGAATTATTGTCATACTGCATATAGAGCTGAGAATAGAGCGCACCTCCGACGGCGACAAAGCCGTTTGCAAGAGAGATGCCGAGAATCTTATAAGTGCCGCTGTCCTTGCCGAGATAAGAAACGAGGCGCTCGTTTCCGCCTGTGGCGCTGAGCATATAGCCGAGCTTTGTCTTGAGGAAAAGGTCTATGATGATCTTTCCCAGTATGACGGCGATGAGAAGAATGATGATGGTAACGGCATCCTTGGCACGGGCGCTGTCACCGAAGAGCTTTACCGCATCGCCGCCGAAAAGCCCCTCCAGCCCTTTGCTTTTATAGGAGAAAATAGTGGTGGTATATCCTGTGCCCGTGAGCAGCTTCGTCAGCGCCAGATTAACGGAAAGAAGCGCCGTCATGACGATGATGCCGGAGAGCAGCTTGGATATGCGGAATTTCACATGGAGCACTCCCGTGACGGCTCCTGCCGCCATGCCGACGGCAAATGCAAGCAGTATGGCGAGCACGGGATTCATTCCGAGACGGAGCATGAATACCGTTGCACAGACGCCACCGAGAGGAAAAGTGCCGTCAACGGACAGGTCGGGAAAATCCAATATCGAATAAGAGATATAAACTCCCAGCGCTATCACGGCAAAGCAAAGCCCCATCTGAAGCCCATCTATTGTAGTTCCCAGAAAAAGCATTTCTATTTTTTCCTTTCAGTTCATTTCGCTGAGACATCACTTGCCGTTATGTCTGCAGGGACGGTCAATCCGAGCGCCGTGCATGCCGCGCTGTTATAATAATTTGTCGGGTCTGTAACGACTATGGGAGCGATATCGGAAGCATTTTTGCCGCCGAGCACCTCAGCTGCCGCCTTGCCTGCCGCCATGCCGACATCGTTTTTATAATCGATGGAAGCGCTGGCAACGCAGCCTTTCTTTACCTGTTCTATTTCCGAGCCGAAAACGGGAATTTTCTTTTCGTTCGTTATGGGAAGGATATTGGTTTCGAGTTTGCCGACAACGGTATTGTCGAGCAGGTTTACAAAGCAATCCACGCCTGCATCGATGAGACTGTTCACGGCAGTATCTATGGTATTGATATCGGAGACGGCCTTATCCGTTATCCGCATGCCCGTGTAAGCCTCTGCTGCCTTCTTGAGATTGGCTACCTGAAGAGGTGAGCTGGATTCCTCCGTGGAATAGAGCACGCCTATATTGAGCTCGGTTTTGCCCATGAACGCTGTGACGACCTCGAGCTGCTTAGCGAAATTCGGGATATCGGATGAGCCGGTGACATTCTCATAGTTTGCCATGGTAGCGCCGTCCGTTACCGCGCAGTAAACACCGGGAACGGCACCGTCCGCAGCATTTGCCGCCGCAACGGCGGAAGGGGTGGCGATGGCGATGATCACCTTGGCGCCTTTATTTACGAGCGTTTTTGCCTGAGACTGAGAAACGCTCGGGTCGAAATTGCTGTTGAGCAGCTCGACATTGTAATCATTGAGATTGATGCCGCTGTCGCGCAGACCGAGAACAATTCCCTCATAGCAATTTGTAAGTGACTCATGCGAGCCGAACTGGATGATACCGATAGTGGGTTTGGTTTTTTCTCCGCAGGCGGAAAAAGCAAATATTGACATAGCTATCAGAGCTGCCGAAATGATAAGAGAGATGATTTTTTTCATGATTTTTATCCCTTTCAGATTCTTTATTTTGTGTTTAGGCTGGTTTGTGATGTATGGTGATATTCAAATCACGCCATCGTCCCGATAATACAAACATAACATTCTCCTTTGCAAAAACAAAACGTCCCGAGTATCCGAAGATACTCGGGACGAATAAATTCTTATCCGCGGTGCCACCCGAATGGAAATACAAAATGAATATTTCCCCTTTATCGCGTACCGATATATACGCGGCGCCATGATAACGGAAGCGCACCCCGTCGATTGCTACTTGCCTTTCGGCTTTCGTCCGCCCTCGGAAGCCCATTCGCCGAAAACTCCTCTGCCGTGCTCTCACCGCCCACAGCTCGCTTTGAAAATCGCCATTCGACTACTCTTCTTCTTCGCAGGTTTAATTTTTCTGCATTATATCACGGGAAAATACGTTTGTCAATACCTTTTTTAAAAAAACAGAAAATTTTTTTCATGATTCGTAATATGGATTATTCGCGAAGCTATTGTAGCTCTGTGCCAGAGCATCCCACGTCTTAGAATCGACGATTCCCGTCTGCGGCAGACGGTTAATCCCCTGAAAATGCGTGATCGCATCCTGTGTCTCCGTATTATATACGCCGCTGGGAACGATATGCCCATAGTCATCATAGGCATGCGAGATGGCATTCAGTATCACTTGGACGGCTATCACGATATCGCTTATCTCACCCGCGCGTATCTGATATTTTGCATTCGGAAAGATATAGAGAGGCTCGCCGCCGCCCGTTATTTTGCCTACAGCAAGCGTAAAAAACGCCGTTAAGATATCCCATGAGGCACCGACCACCCTGACCGACACGGGAAGAACGTATAGCTCCAGCAACACCCAAACCGCCTTTTCTCTATCCCTGACGTATATTACCAAAGCGTTGACCACTTCTATGCTTTTGTCTATCTGCGCTATGCGGCGCAGCATCATCTGAAGCTCGTATATTTCATTCATTGTCCTGCCTCTCCTCCATTCGTATTTTCCGTTTCACCGGAATAAGAAAACATATCGCTGTTTCCGGGATATTGTCCCGCCGCGCGCGCATTGCCGCTTTCCACATATTGATAGATATTGGCAAGCGTGCTCCAGAGAAGAGGACCTACCGTTCCCGTTATCGGATAGCCGAAAGCCACCTGCGCGGCATAGACCGCATCGCGTGTCTGCTCTCCGAAAACTCCGTCCACGGGCACTTCCGGTATCTGTCCGTATTCCTTCGCCGCCGCATTCAGATATTCCTGCAAGGTGAAAACATCGTCTCCTTCAAAGCCGATACGCAGAAATCTTCCCGGGAAAGGCTCTGCCGTGACGCCGAGCTGTTCGGGCGTAACAGTATTCACCGCACCCATATATGTATCGAAAAGTGCATACCATGTTTCCTCATTCAATATGCCCGTCGGCGTAAGTCCGTATTCACTCTGAAAGGCATAGACGGCGTTTTCCGTCGCCGCATCATATGTCCCCGTGATCTCAATGATCGGTATATCGGGATTGAAAAGCCCGACGATGCGCAGGAAATACTGAATGACGGCAACCTCCGTGCCCGTATCTCCCGGATCGATAGAGGCGGGGAAAATATTCTGCACCTCGCTGATCATCACGCCCTCGCTCTGTATCTCGCTGAGCCGCTTGACGGCATTGAAGATGAACTGTATCTTATACCATGTGGCAGGACCGACGATACCGTCCGGCGTGAGATTGAAAATGCGTTGAAATTCCTTCACGGCGGCTTCCGTCTCCGGTCCGAAAATACCGTCCACAGGCTGTATCTTCGGTATGGAAGGATAGTTTGCGGAGATTCTGTTCAGCCGCACCTGAATGAAACGCACATCGTTTCCGGCATTGCCGAGCCTGATCGGTCCCGCGGGAACAGACGGCTCTATATTGGCGACGGGCGCATTGGATACGATCTCGATATCATCGCCATAGTAGTATGTAAGGATCTCGTAAGGCGTATACCCCTGCTCGGCAAGGTCTACACTTCCCCATTGCGAAAGGCCCTCGCAGGTGACAGTCGTGCCGTTACAATATGCGGCAAAAAGCGGCTCTATTGCATCCTGCCGTCTGATGTAGCTGTTGAATATCTCATCCACGATCCGGCTGATGTTTTCGAAAACATCGCGCCCGTTGATGAAAGATTGGTCATATGCAGTGGAATTTGTGATATCGAAATCATATCCGAGCGAGGGATAGTGCTCGGTAAATATGCGATTGAGCGCAAACGATATCTGCGCATAAATATTTGCCCGTATCGCACTGTCGGGCCATGTGGGATAGATCTCACTGGAAGCGACGTTTTTTATGTAGTCCGGGAAGCTGACGGTGACATTGGCAGCGGCGGCAGTCGGCGCGCCGAGATGAACTGTTATCGTCTCGGGAATAACGGGATAGATATCCATTTTCTCCTCCTATCACAGATTCGGCGGCTCGCTCTCGTTCACCGTCTGATTCAAATCGGGAATCATGGTGAAATTCTGAGAATCGGGTATCGGTATGAGGTTCACGTTCTGAATGGAGGTCTGCCCCGCAAATATCGGAACCCCCAGTGCCGTATAGC
>URUL01000103.1 GCA_900551005.1 uncultured Ruminococcus sp.
GGGGCTGACGCAGTACGATCTCGTTCCGGAAGTATGCTGCGGCGATACGATATGCGTTCCCGTTTCCGCACTCACAAAGAAGGGCATTCCCGAGTTGCTCGAGATGGTACTTCTCGTGGCGGAGGTAAAGGAGCTGAAGGCTAATCCCAACCGCCGTGCCAAGGGTATTATCATCGAGGCAAGACTTGATAAGGGCAGAGGTCCCGTTGCTACGGTACTTGTTCAGAACGGTACGCTTCATACAGGCGATACAGTCATCGCCGGAACAACGGTGGGAAGAGTACGCGCTATGACAAACGACCTCGGAAAGAATGTTTCGGAGGCAGGTCCTTCCGTTCCCGTCGAGATAGTGGGACTTTCGGATGTTCCGCAGGCGGGCGATGAATTCAATGCCGTAGAAAACGAGCGCATGGCACGCGAGCTTGCCGAGCAGCGCAAGGATAAAGAAAAGGAAGCTGAATTTACCGCTCATGCAAGAGTTAATCTGGATGAGCTCTTCAGCCAGATCAAGGACGGCGTAAAAGACCTGAACATCATCGTAAAGGCCGATGTAAAGGGATCTGCGGAAGCAGTGAAATCTTCACTCGAAAAGCTTTCCAATGACGAGGTTCATGTAAATGTTATCCACACCGGCGTCGGAGGCATCACGGAAGGCGATGTTACATTTGCCGCCGCTTCCAACGCCATCATAGTCGGCTTCAATGTCCGTCCCGATAAGCTCGCTATGGACAATGCATCCGAGCAGGGTGTTGACGTGCGTACGTACAGAGTTATCTACGAGTGCATAGAAGAGATAGAAGCAGCTATCAAGGGCATGCTCAAACCTGTATTCCGCGAGGCAATACTCGGTCATGCCGAGGTGCGTCAGACCATTCACGTTTCCAGCGTCGGAACGATCGCAGGCTCGTATATTCAGGATGGCAAGATAACCCGTGCCGCACAGATAAGAGTTGTTCGCGACGGTGTCGTCATATTTGAGGATAAAATCGCTTCGCTTCGCCGCTTCAAGGACGATGTAAAAGAAGTTGCATCGGGATATGAATGCGGTATAGGTCTTGAAAAATTCAATGATATTAAAGAGGGCGACATACTCGAAGCTTTTGTAATGGAGCAGGTAGCTCGATGACGGGAGGTAAAAAATGAATTTCAGACAGGTACATCTCGATTTTCACACAAGCGGTGAAATAGAGAATATAGGCAGTAAATTCTCCAAGGAGCAGTTTCAGAATGCATTGAAAATCGGACATGTAAATTCCATAACTCTCTTTTCAAAATGCCATCACGGATGGGCTTATCATCCGTCTGAAGCAAATATCATGCATCCGCATCTGGATTTTGACCTGCTCGGCGCCGAAATAGAAGCGGCGCATGAAATAGGCGTTAAAACGCCGATCTATCTTTCCGCAGGTCTTGACGAAAAGATGGCTCGTCTCCATCCCGAATGGCTTTTCAGAAATGCGGACGAAAGCACGGAATGGGTAAAAAATTTCTCAGTTCCCGGATATCATCGCCTGTGCATGAATTCTCCGTATCTCGATTATCTGCTTAAGCAGATAGAAGAGGTGCTGGAGAGATATGACGGAGACGGCATATTCCTTGATATCGTCGGTGTTTTTCCATGCTACTGTCAGAACTGCGTAGCCAAGATGCGCGAACGCGGCTGGGACCCATATGATCCTGAAAACGCATATAAGCTTGCTGTCGAGACGTATATGAACTACCTTCGCCGTGTACGTGAGACCGTGGATAAGCACAAGCCCGGACATCCCGTATTTCATAATGCCGGTCATCTTTCGGCTGGCAGAAGAGAATATGCCTATGGCAATACGCATCTTGAGCTTGAGAGTCTTCCGACAGGCGGCTGGGGATATGACCATTTTCCGCTTTCCGCCGCATATGCGAGAACTCTCGGCATGGAATACCTCGGCATGACAGGTAAATTCCATCTCAGCTGGGGTGAATTCGGCGGCTTCAAGCATCCGAATGCTTTGCGCTATGAGGCATCGCTTTCCATTGCGAACGGTGCCAAAGTCTCCATAGGTGACCAGCTCCATCCGCTCGGCTTCATGGAGCCTGCCACATACAAGCTCATCGGTGAAGCTTTCAAGGAAGTGGAGGAGAAAGAGCCTTGGCTTGACGGAGTTCAAAGCGTTGCCGATATAGCACTGCTTTCGCAGGAAGCACTTTTTGCCCATATGAATCCCGAAAAAGACCCTCCGGGCAAGCATTCATGGCTCGGAAGCACAGGCGCATCCAGAATATTGCTCGAGGGCAAATATCTCTTTGATATGGTGGATACGGAAGCAGACCTCTCCAAATATAAACTGGTCATTCTCACGGATGACAGCATCATCGACGAGGAAGTGGCGGATAAGCTCCGCGAATTTACGGCAAACGGCGGCAAAATACTCGCCACAGGGGACAGCGCGCTCATGAATGACGGCAGCGGCTTTGCATTTGATCTCGGCGCGAAATACATCGGGACATGCGAATATTGCCCGAGCTATCTCCATCCGAAATTTGAGATGGAAGGGCTCTACGATGCGTCTTATGTCATCTACCAGCCGTGCAATGATATAGAAGCTACGGGCGATGTCCTTGCTTACAGAGAGGATCCTTATTTTAATCGCTCCACATTCCGCTTCTCATCGCATCTGCATACGCCGAACGATCCCGGCAAGGCTTCGCCTGCTATCACGCTCGGTGCTGACGGCGCGTACATTTCCTTTAAGCTCTTCAGTGAATATACCACAAAAGGCTCGCTTATCGCCAAGCAGACAGTTAAGCACGTTATAGACGTTCTTCTTGGGGAGAATAAAACGCTTACCACAAGCCTTCCAGCTCAGGGTGTTGTCACTCTGATGGATCAGGTGGCGGAAAGACGGCTGGTAAACCATCTGCTTTATGCTTCTCCCGTGAAACGCGGAAAGGGCGTTGAGGTGATAGAAGATATCGTTCCGATATACAATACCGAAGTATCGATTAAGCTGGACAGAGAGCCCACGAGAGTTTATCTCGCGCCGCAGGACAGGGATATTGATTTCGACTATACCGACGGTATACTGACATATACGCTGGCTAAGCTCGAATGTCATCAGATGGTTGTCATTGATTATTGATTTTTCATAAAAAGCTAAGGCGTCAGGACGAAATCGTCCTGACGCCTTGAATTTTTCATACTGTGATTTTTGCATTTGCTGTTTCCAAAATGATCTTTTTCTCGGAAAAGGGAAGCTTCTTGCCGCAAATGAGCTGATACTCCTCATGTCCCTTTCCGGCAAAGAGAACGATATCGCCCTCCTCAGCCATGCTCACGGCACGTTTGACAGCACTCTCCCTATCGGTGATTATCTCATATTTTCCGTAGTCCATACAGGAGGCTATATCGCGGCAGATCTTCATGGAATCTTCTTTATTGGGATTATCCTCCGTGATGATCGAATAGTCCGCATATTGATTTGCCGCCTCGCCAAGCTCCTTTCTTCGAAGCTCGGTGCGCCCTCCCACAGAGCCGAAGACACAAATGAGCCTTTTCGGATGATATTCATATATCGCGGCGAGGACTGAGCGCAGACTGGAGCCTGTATGCGCGTAGTCTATAATATACGAAATGCCGCGGTCTTTTGTATCGACATATTCAAATCTCCCCGGGACACAGACGCTTCGGACGGCATTTGCAAATTTATGGAGTTCCACGCCTTTCCTGCGGCATGCAGCAAGAGCGGCAAGGGCATTATATACCGAATAAATTCCCGGAAAAGGAAGGGATACCTGGGAGGTGCCGCTGCTTTCGCTTGCGGTAAACGAAATGCCGAATCTGCCATGATGAACGGATTTTTCTATATCCATGGCGATAAAGTCTGCATTTCCGAGAGCGGAATAAGAGGCTTGTCCGCATGGTGCATATGAAGAAAATTCTTCATAATACGCATCATCTCTGTTAAATACGGCATATTTGCATCGATGAAAGAGTTCTTTTTTGCAGTTCTTATAATGTTCAAAGTCGGGATGCTCGAATTTTCCGATATGATCGGGGGAGAGGTTCGTCATCACTGCGATATCAAAGATCAGTCCGCGGATGCGGTCCTGATAGATAGCTTGAGAAGAGACCTCCATGACCGCCGTACTCAGTCCCGATTTTACCATCTTATCAAAGATTCTATAGAGCTCGTAGCTCTCGGGGGTGGAATTTTCGGTAGGTTCCGTTTCCTCGCCTATGCAGACACCATATGTGCCGATAGAGCCTGTTTTTATACCGCACGAGTTGAGCGTATGAAAAATCATGGCACATGTGCTGGATTTTCCCTTAGTGCCCGTGATTCCGATGAGATATAACTTTTTCTCGGGATGGTCAAAGAAGCTCGCCGATATATCGGCAAGTGCCGCTCTTGCATTATCCACCTCGATGCAAACTGCATCTGCGGGCAATCCGATATCATATTCGCAGACAAATATCCGTGCACCGCGATCGTATGCTTCACGCGCAAAAACGTGCCCGTCGGATACAGCTCCGCGCAGGCAGACAAAGAGCACCCCGCGGAAAGCCTTCTTTGAATTATATATGATATCAGAGACCGAGAGTCCCGAGATATCGGCGGAGCATCTGTAATCCGTATTGCAGAGTAATTCCGTGAGTTTTTTCATTTCATTCGCCTTCAGTTGTAAATTTCATCAAATCCGCAGGGAAGTGCGCCGCAGTTTTCCACCGATACCTTGGCAAGAACGAGAAGGGAATCCAAAAAACGGTATTCAGGACATATTTTTGCGGCACAAAGTAGCGAAAGCTCTGTACAACCTAAAACAAGAATGTCACATCCTGCGCCGTTCAGCTCCCGTGCCACTTTGCGGAATTTTTCCATATCGGGAGTTTTTGCACATTTCACACTGTTATAAATGATATCCATCAGTACAGCCTGAGATTCGGCGCCCGGGATGGCATAGGCGATACCGTGCTCATCACAAACCTTTTGATATGAGCCTGCTTTCACCGTGCCGTCTGTCGCCATGATACCGAGCTTTTTTGCCCCTGTCTTTTTTGCCTGCTTTACGGTTTCTTCAATAATATTGAGGACGGGGACAGAAGAATCTTTTTTAAGCTCGCTGTAAAAATAATGCGCCGTATTGCACGGAACGGCGATGATATCCGCGCCTGCCGTGCACAGCTTATGTATTCCCGCCTTCATTGCGGGAAGAGGCGACTCCTTGCTTTTGCCTGTTATAAACTCGGTTCTGTCAGGAATGGAGGCGCCGCTTATCAAAACGACATCTATATGCTCCTGATCGCAGTTTGCTTTTGTATGCTCGGTTATCAGCTTATAGAAATACACGCTTGACATTGGCCCGAGTCCACCAAGGATACCGAGCGTCTTTTTTTGCTTATTCATAAATTCTCCGCAGGCTCAGTGGTAAAGCCTGTATTTTTTATAATATTTGAAATTGTGTACTAAAAAGTATGCATATCTTAGCGGATTTATTCTCAGATCATACCCATATCCGAGAGAAGATGAGACTTTACCGTGTTTTACAATGTTTTTTGCCTTTTTTACGAGTTCTTTATCCGCTGTATATTTGTATACAACAGAGAGTGGAACGGTATGCCAGAGGGTATTCGGTTCTCCGTATATGATCTCGTCTCCGAGAGAATCAAAATAATCATCCGTGACAAGACGCGCTATATTGATACCGTTGCCGGTAACGTAATAGTTGCTTCGTCCTTGGCGCAGATTTATCTCAAAAACGCGATAGGTATCGTTTGCGGCATCGTATTTTATATCAAAGTTTGAGAATCCGCTATACCCGATATCATCAAGAAAAGCTCGTATCTTATCGAAAAGAGGCATATTCCTATAGGTGATGATCGCGGCATGATTTCCTATTGCTTTAGGCGTATGCTCCTCTAAAAGTACATTTCCGAGGCACATCATGCGGACATGTCCGCTTTTATCGGAATAGCACGTCAGAACAGACATATTGCAATCCGCACCCGGGATAAAACGTTGTAATATGATTTTGTCAGGATAGCCGGAGGCATAGATATCTTTTATGATATTCTGCGCTTCGTTTGCATTTTCCGCCGTATAGACCTTTTTCATGCCGTCAAAGGGATATTTCCAATAGAGCACGGAGCTGGACGGCTTTACCGATGCCAATATGCTGGGGAACGCCAACTATGGGGGCTCCTGCTCTCCCCTGGGCGATGCCCTGGTGACTCCCCGGATAGAGATCACCCCTGGGGACTCGGTGCAGGAGGATAC
>URUL01000104.1 GCA_900551005.1 uncultured Ruminococcus sp.
TGTGTTCAAAGTTCTCTTAACGAGATTCCTTGTCTTTTTCGTTGTTGTTCTGTTTTCAAAGACCGTTTCGCCGCCCCTTCCGAAACGGCTTGACCAGTATATCACACTTCTTCTCTCTTGTCAACCCCTTTTTCTAAACTTTTTTCGCTTTTTTTGAAGAATTATTCTAATAATTCGTCGCAATATACGGAAATTACGGTTTTCATGGGCGTTTTACCGCATGTCTAAGCGCATTATAGACAGAATCAGACGTTTTTTCGCAGGTAATGCAATTTTCGCTTCCCTCTGCCGCGGGAATATCCGTGCAGACCGCCGCTTTACCGAAAAGCAACGCTTCTTTCAGAGCAAGCCCGCAGCTTTCGCTTCTTGACGGCTGTAAATATATATCGCAGGCTCTCATATACCTGTACGGATTTTCGGTTTCGCCGAGAAAAACAACTCTTTCTCTTATTCCCAGCCTTTCCGCTTCCCTTTCAAGCTCGGATTTATATGCAAAGTCATTGCATGAGCCTATGATATACCATTTTATATCATATCCATCATTTATAAGCCTCGCAACAGCGGGCAGTGCCAGATCATAGCCCTTCACAGGGTCAATGCGGCCGACCGTCAGCAGCTTCAGCGATTCAGTCTGCATTTCCGGACAGCTTTCTTCCGAAAGCATGTGGATAAGTTTTTCATCTATCTTATTTTCAGAATATGTGAATTTATCCGCAATCCGCGGAAACTTTTCCCTCAGCATATGAAGCGTTCTTTTGGAAACGCAGACAACCCTGTCAAACTTGCCGAAATATTCCCCGTACAGCGCGTCCTCACGAGGCGGATAATCATATTCAAAATGCAGCCATGCGGTCTTTTTCTTTGCCTTCACCTTATCGGCGACATAAAACATCATCTTATCGCCCCAGTAGGCCACCGCCTCGTCGTATTCTTCCTCGGGGGCGGACGCCGCCGCGCGCATCGCGCAGCGCCAGATCCGCATAGCGGCAAACTTTCGCGTTTTTCCATCTATATATAAAGGAAGATACCTCACAATGGAAAAAGCCTTCACGGGATGTTTTACGGCAAATTCCCTTATCAGCACGCGCATGGAATTTTTCCCGTTCAGGGTGAAAAGCGAACCTCCCGATTCCATCTCTTTGATATCGATCCCTTCGGGGATATACGAAAGCAACCTGCCGCTCTTCTCGGCAAGAAGAAGCGTTATATCGTTCTTCTCACGGTCAAGTGAGGCGGCATAGGTGAGAAACGAGCGCTCCGTCCCCGCGGGTGCCATCGTTATTCCCGATATAAGGATCTTCATTCGTCTCTCTCCTTTTGCTTCTTTTGTATTACCAGTATATCATCTTTTGTGATTATTGTCAATCTTACAAAAAATTATTTATAGTTGTTGACATTTGGCACATAATATGATTTAATTTATCTGTATATCCTAATAAAAGGAGATGTATATATGGCTGATTTTTTCGGTGCCATAGCGGCAAATGATGTCGGTGCAAAACGTGCCCCGCTCAGATTTCCGACTCCGAAGCCATGGAACGGTGTGTCCTTTCCGCTTGCCGATGCAAAGGGAGAGCGCGCGCTCCGCGTTCCCGCGAAAATGAGCACGAGAGAAGAGCTTGATTCAGAGATCGAAAAGCTCCGTCTGAAATACGAGCCCTTCATGCAGGATCTTGCTCCTGCATGTGAAAAGCTGCGTGTCCGCCACGATATAAAAGATTTCCGATACCGCGTGCAGACCGATTCCGACAAAGGAAACCTTGCATCGGTCCTCGCGGGAGACGGCGAGTGGGAAAGCATAACCATACCGCATTATCAGGGCCCGATAGGAAATAAAACGGCTTATTACCGCACGGAATTTGATATGGAAGAGGTCCCGTGCGAAAAAGCCTCCTTTCTGCATTTTGACGGCGTGGACTACAGCTGCGAGGTCTATGTAAACGGCAATCTCGCAGGTACACACGAAGGCTTTTTCGCCCCCTTTGAATTTGATATCAGCACGCTTGTCCGTCGCGGCAGAAACGTACTTCTCGTCGTGGTGAAAAACGATTACCCGTACAACGGAAACAGCGCCCCCGACCATGACAACATTCGTCTCGAGGGCGATAAGATGTATGCCGCCACAGGTCCCGGATATGACGATGCGGCGCTCGGCTGGCATCATTGTCCGCCCGGAATGGGCATTTATCAGGGCGTTTATATCGAGATACGCGACAGCGTTTTTATTTCCGATATTTTCGTTCGCCCCATGCCGGAAAGCGGCGAATATGAGATATGGTGCGAGGTATATAACGGCGAGTACATTCCGCCGAAGGATGTGAAACTCTGCTTCTCCGTATACGGGAAAAACTTCGAGCAGACCGTTATCGAGGATTTCGAATACACGCCGATAACCTTCTCGGGCGACGACCACGGAAATATCGTTTTGGCTTCCGACCTTGCAAATCCCGACAGGATGAAGGAAAGTCAAAAGCTTGCCTTCTATTACGGTGCCAGTCTCATACGCCTTCGTATGAAAATGGAAAATATCCGCCTCTGGGATCAGGATACGCCTTATCTTTACAAGGTGATCGCCACTCTTGTCGTCGACGACAGAAAGACCGACTGTGCCGAGAGAGCCTTCGGCATGCGGAGCTTCGAAATCGATACAAAAGGCGATAAAAAGGGCATGTTCCGTCTGAACGGAAAAGCACTGCGTCTCCGCGGTGCAAACACGATGGGCTATGAACAGCAGGATGTCATGCGCGGAGATTTCGATATGCTCCTCTATGATATGCTCATGGCAAAGGCATGCAATATGAATTTCCTGCGCCTGACACAGCGTCCCGTTCAGAAGGAAATATATGAGCTCTGCGATACGATAGGCTTGTTGATACAGACAGACCTGCCGCTTTTCACAAATATGCGCCGCACGAAATTTGCTACGGCGATAGGAATGTGCGAGGATATGGAGCGGCTTATCCGTCCTTATGCCTGCACCGTGCTGATCTCCTATATCAATGAGCCTTTTGCAAATGCCTCGGGCAAGCCGCACAGGCATTTTGTGAGAAGCGAGCTGGAGGATTTCTTTGTCGCATGCGACAAAGCCGTTCATCTTCTCAATCCCGACAGAGCGATCAAGCATATTGACGGCGACTATGATCCGCCCTCCACTACACTGCCCGACAATCACACCTATACGATGTGGTACAACGGGCACGGCATAGATATGGGACGTGTATACCGCGGCTATTGGCTCGGCGTCGCCGACGGTTGGTATTACGGCTGCGGAGAATACGGCGCCGAGGGACTCGATCCCGTCTCTCTGATGCGCCGCCGTTATCCCGCGGAATGGCTGCCTCAGACGGCCGAGGAGGAAAAAAGCTGGGGTCCCGACAGGATCGTTAACTCACAGAGCGGCAATATGTCATACTTTTTCTATGACAGGCAGGATACGCTCGAGGACTGGGTAAAGGCAAGCCAACGTCATCAGTGCGTAGGCACAAAGCTGCAGACAGAAGCTTTCCGCCGCAATGAAGATATGGTGACATTCGCCATCCATCTCTTCATCGACGCATGGCCCTCCGGTTGGATGAAAACGATAGTCGACTGTGAACGTAATCCAAAGCCCGCCTTCTATGTTTACCGTGATGCGCTCACCCCGCTCATGGTCAGCCTGCGGACAGACAGAAAGACATTCTTCTCCGGCGACAAGGCGGAAATAGAGATATGGATCTGTAATGATACGCACGATACATCCTGCGGACATACGCTCCGCGCAGAGCTGACGGACGCGCGCGGCTCTCTCGTCTCATTTGCGGAATTTCCCGCGCAGTTCGGAGAAAATTCCTCCTTCATGCAGGGAAAAGCGACATTCACCGCGCCCGAGATCAAGGGACGCGAGAAATACAATTTCCGCACGGTGCTTCTCGACAAAGACGGAAACGTGCTGCATTATAACGATGAACCCATCGAAATATTCGAACGCGAAGAGGCGGATTTCTCCCCTGCCGTATTCGTTTCATACGAGGAATTTGCAGCGAATGAAACAGCACTTCTGGCAAGAGCCGAAAGCGGCGAAACGCTGGTCATAAACGGCATGCCCGCCGGAACATACAACATCGCGGGGAGCGAGGTCAGTGTCAAAAACTGCGGTATGCGTGCGCTTCATTTCGTCTCGAGAAAAACGGGGCATCCGCTCGTATCCGATTTTGAGGCGGAGGATTTTCGCTTCTGGTATGACGAAGAAAAGGACATGATGACCCCGCTCATATATGCAACCTTCCGAAGCGACGATTTCACTCCGATACTGACGAGCGGAAACTCGCTGAAAGGAAGCGCATGGGGGCAGAAGCTTTATCCCGCTCATGCCGCGGCGGAAAAATCATTCGGCAAAGGAAAAATAGTTATCAATCAGGTCGATCTGGACAACCACCTGAAAAATCCCGTGGCTTTGATATTCAAGAATCGGCTTGCAAAATTCAAATGAGGAAATGAAATTGGAAAAGATAATTTTTGAGGACAGATTTGCAAAGGTAAGCGCCGAGGGAAACAGGCAAATAAAAGTATACTCGGCTGACTATTCTCCATGTGATGTATTCCGCGAGGCGATGAATCAATCGATCGTTGCAGAAGCAACTCCGTATGTTTGGAAGATTCTCGATGCGGGCAAAACGAAAGACGGGCTTTGGTTTGTAGAGAGCGAATATGAAGACGGAAAGACACTTGCGGAGCTGATGTGCGAGCATCCCGAAAAAGAGGACGAATATCTGAATCTTATGATATCTCTGCAAATAGAGCTTTACAAGCGTACCGTTCACGATATGGTAAAGCTCAGCGACAAGATGTTCCGCAAGATAGAGGAAGCGGATATGAGCGCCACGCTCCGCTGCGACCTGCATATACGTCTGCTCTCCATGCCCAAGACATTGAAAATATGCCACGGCAATTTTCGCCCGCAGAATATCACTCTGACGGCAGACGGCAGACCGTTTGTCACAGACTGGGCGCATGCAACGCTCGGAAACTCGGGCGCCGATATTGCCCGCACCTATCTCATGTTCATACTCGACGGCAAGAAGGAGCTCGGAGAAAAATACATTTCTCTCATGTGTGAAAGGGCAAATCAGCCGCTCGAATATATCTATCGCTGGATGCCGATCGTTGCGGCATCGCAATCGGTAAAGAATATCCCCGGCGAACGAGATACCCTCATGTATTTCATAAACAGTCCCGATTATTGATGCGAAGATCTGTTCTTCGGGAAAGGAAAAACCATGCTTGAAGCAGGAATAAAAGGCAGAAAAGAGAGCACCGTCACAAAGGAGCTTTCGGCAGAAGTGCTCGGAAGCGGTCTTCTTCCCGTTTATGCAACGCCCGCAATGGTTGCGCTCATGGAGGGCGCGGCTTCGGAAAGCGTAGCTCCCTATCTGGAAGAGGGTATGACGACCGTCGGCACGGCGCTGAATATAAAGCATACCGCCGCCACTCCGATAGGCATGCGTGTCTTTTGCGAAAGCACGCTGACAGAGATAGACGGCAGGCGCCTCGTCTTCTCTGTGACCGTCTTTGACGAATGCGGAGAAATCGGAAGCGGTACTCATGAACGCTTCGTAATAAAGAGCGATAAATTCATGGCAAAAACGAATGCGAAGCTCGAAAAATAAGACCTTCATGCGCGGGCAGACGGAAAATTCCGTCTGCCCGCATCAGTTTTTCATAAAAGTATATGGTTGTCACTTTATATGAAAAGGGAACATAAGTAAAATGTACTTTTGTGTGACCAAAAGTACCAAAAGTCATCTAAGAGGTTCCCTCTTAGAAATCTCCCTATCCTTTCCCGCTTTGCTAAAGCGCGCTCAGCGCCTTGGCTCTGTCAGCGTACAGACTTCATGCACGCCCGCCACTCCTTTTATATGCGGGCGTGGAACCAGCGCATACGCGAATCTGCTCGGCTCTTTCGTGTGATGTGTTCGCACGCGTGGTATCGATAAAGCTGTGGTGAGAGACAGACTTGACTATTTTACTTTGCCCGCCGCCCGCACTCACTTGCCACGCAATACTCCCTGCGACTCAGTCGCGTATGCGGAAGGAGTTCAAAAGAGGAACGCCTTCCTCTTTTTGTCCTTTTCGTACTTTTCGGACAGGCGAAAAGTACTTTGCGTTTCATGTACTTTTGCATGACCAAAAGTACCAAAAGTCATCTAAGAGGTTCCCTCTTAGATATCTCCCTGTCATTTCCCGCTTTGCCAAAGTGCGAACCATATTCTCCC
>URUL01000105.1 GCA_900551005.1 uncultured Ruminococcus sp.
CCGAGGAAGGCGAAGATTACAAATACTTCTATCCTCCCTCGACTCTCGATACGGGCTATGATATCATTCCCTTCTGGGTCGCGCGAATGATCACGATGGGTCTGGAATGCACCGGTAAGAAGCCATTCACAAACGTATTCATACACGGTCTTGTGCGCGATGCACAGGGCAGAAAAATGTCCAAATCTCTCGGAAACGGTATCGACCCGATGGAGATCATCGACAAATACGGCGCCGATGCTCTTCGTTTCGCGCTGATAACGGGCAATTCCCCCGGCAATGATATGCGCTTCTCCGATGAGAAGATAGAGTCGGCGAGAAACTTCACGAACAAGATATGGAACGCTTCGCGTTTCGCTCAGATGAATATTCCCGAGAGCCTCACCGATACCGCGCTTCCGCCCGAGAATGAGCTTCGCCTCGAGGACAAATGGATCCTCTCCTCACTCAATACGCTCATCGGCGATGTGACGGAAAATCTCGAAAAATATGAGCTCGGTGTGGCGCTGGCAAAGCTCTATGAATTCATCTGGAGCGTTCTCTGCGACTGGTATATAGAGCTTATCAAGCCGCGTCTCTTCGACAAAGGCTCAAAAGATTGCGAAAACGCATGCCGCGTTCTCGCCTATACCATCTCCCGTGCGATGGAGCTGCTTCATCCCTTCATGCCGTTCATCACGGAGACGATATGGCAGGCTCTGCCACACGACGGCGAAAGCATCGTTATCACGAAATATCCAAAGAAGAGCGATGCTCTCAGCTTCACCGCCGAGGAAGAATCCATGGATCTCGTGATCACGGCAATCCGCCAGATAAGAAACCGCCGTGCCGAGATGAACGTTCCTCCGTCCAAGAAGGCGAAAATGTATATCTGCTCCACGGCACCGGATGCTTTCTGCAAAGAAACTTCCTATTTCTTTGAGAAGCTTGCAGGCGCCTCCGAGGTGGAATATCCCGCGGAATTTGCCGGCGAAGGCTGTGTTCAGATAATCTCCGATAAAGCGGTCATATACATTCCTCTCGCGGAAATGGTGGATTTCGAGAAGGAAACGGCGCGTCTGACCGCCGAGAAGGAAAAGCTCATCTCCGAGATAGAACGCATAGACAAAAAGCTCGCAAATGAAGGCTTTGTTGCGAAAGCACCTGCCGCCGTTATCGAGGGCGAAAGAAAAAAGCGTGCCGGCTATGCCGACAAGCTCGCTTCCGTCGAAGCATCCATTCTGAAGTTCAGCAAAAAATAAAAATAACAAAATTTCGAATCGACACGAGAATACGACTGCATTTGCATATAAAAAACGGTATACTCTTTTTCAAGAGGATGCCGTTTTTTGTTTTGGCAAAAAAGTCAAGGAGGGATAAAATTTTGGAAAATCTGATACTCAGATACGAAAACGATGTGCTGACAGCAAAGCTCGCGGGCGAGCTCGACCATCATCTCGCCGCCGAAATACGCACAAAGATAGATGAAGAAATGATGGCAAAGCTGCCGAAAAAGCTGGTGCTGGAGCTTTCCGAAATAGAATTTATGGATAGCTCGGGGCTCGGACTGATTCTCGGCAGGTATACAAAGGCGCTGGAGATAGGCTGTCTTCTCATTCTTCGCAATCCCGGCAGAAGAATAAAGCGTCTCATCGAAATATCGGGCGTTGCATCAATGATACAGACAGAAGAAACAAAAACGGAGGAAAAGAAAAATGACTGAAAAACCGGTAAATGAGCTGAAATGCACCTTTCTTTCGACATCGCAAAATGAGGCGCTCGCGAGGAATATAGTATCCGGATTTATATTGCCGATGGATCCGGATATAGACGAGCTTGCGGATATACGCTGCGCCGTGAGCGAGGCGGTGACAAACTGCGTTGTCCATGCCTATAAATACAGAACGGGTTACATCACGCTTTCGGCAAAATATTATGCGGACAGAACGCTTCGACTCGTTATCTCCGATAAGGGCTGCGGAATACCGGATGTGAAAAAAGCGCGCATGCCGTTATTTACGACGGCACCCGATGAGGACAGATGCGGCATGGGCTTTTCCATAATGGAAAGCTTTGCCGATAAGCTGCTTGTTTCGTCCAAGATCGGCGCAGGCACAAAGGTCACTTTCATAAAGAAGCTCTCCGAAGCAAGCTACATAAAATAATCCGAAAAGGAGAGCTTTTTCATGTGTGGAAAGCAAGAACAGGCGCGCGAGGACAATGCAACGCTGATAGCGCTCGCACAAAGCGGAGACGAAGCAGCCATGGAACGTCTCATCTCGCAGAATATGGGGCTTGTAAAGAATATCGCAAAGCGGTTCATCGGGAGAAATGCCGAGTTTGAAGATCTCGTTCAGATAGGCTCCATCGGCATGCTGAAAGCGGCAAAAAGCTTTGACGCTTCCTACGGCACCGTATTTTCGACATATGCCGTTCCGCTGATAATCGGAGAAATACGCCGCTTCCTGCGCGATGACGGCATCATCAAGGTCAGCCGCGATATCCGGAAGCGCGGCAGTGAAATCATGCGGGCAAAGGAAAAATTCATCTCCGAAAACGACCGCGAGCCGAAGATAAGCGAGCTTTCCGCCCTTTGCGGCATATCGCCCGAAGATATCGTTTATGCCTTGGATGCCGTATGCCCTGTCTATTCGCTTCAGGATACAATCGGAAACGATGACGACAGCGCCACGCTTGAGTCGGTAACACCGAGCGCAGACAACGAGATAGAGCGCGCAACGGACAAGCTGGCGCTGAGAGAAGCTATCTCAAAGCTGGATGAGCAAAGCCGCAGTATCATCATGCTCAGATATTACCGTGAGCTCTCGCAACAGCAGACCGCACAGATATTGGGGCTGACTCAGGTCAAGGTCTCGCGTGAGGAAAAACGTATATTTGCACTTCTGCGAAAAGAATTATAGGTGAAAAGTTCCGCACGGCTCTGCCTGTGCGGAGCTTTTTTCCGTCGGAGAAATATACATTATTATTTTATGGAAAAAGTACATTAAAATATAAAGTGATCATCCACTCCGTTTTTGCATGAAAAAGCATTCGCATTCTGCTACACCACAAAATTTTTCACAAAAGCGCACCGCGCATTTTGTACAATGCGTAGAAATTCATGGCGAAATATACAAATATTAAAAAGCAATTTTTCCGCATATTTTTTCGTGTTTTGAACATTAAAATGTTGACTTTTAACAATATGATATGATATAATTTATATATTAATTTCATTATATTTAAGGGTGGTGAATAAATGCCAAAAGACAGAAAGGAGCAGATCAAGGAAATACTGACGGAAAAGCCCTTTGTCTCCCTGCATGAGCTGGAAGCGAGGTTCCCCGAGGTCACAAGCATGACCCTGCGCCGCGATATAGCGTATCTCGAGAGCAAGGGCGAGCTCATCAAGGTCCGCGGAGGCGCACGCTCGATGAAATTTCTCACCTCATCCATGGAGGACGAATTCGGAAAACGTCTGCATGAATGTACCGAGGAAAAGGCGCGTATCGCTCTCGCAGCACTCGATTTCATAGAGCCGAACCGTTCCATTTTCATAGATTCCGGAACAACGGCGCTGGCTCTCGCATCCGTCATGCCGGACCAGCATATCACATTTACCACATCGGGGCCGCATGTTGCCATCGAGCTTGCGAAAAACAGAAAAAACATCGTCAATCTCGTGGGCGGCATGATCAATCATGACAATTTTTCCGTATCGGGCATGCAGGCGCTCAAGTATGTTTCGGAGATCAATATAGATATCGCTTTCATCGTTCCTTCTTGCGTTTCGGTCGGAAGCGGATTTACCTGCGGGAACTATTCCGAATGTGAAATGAAGAAATTCATACTCTCCAAGGCTGTGCGCAAGATCATGCTTATGGACAGTACCAAGCTCGGAAAAAGCCTGCCTTATACATTCTGTACCGCCGAGGATATAGATGTGCTCATCACGGACAAGGCACTTCCGCACGATCTTTCGGAAAAGCTCAAAGAAAACAAAGTCAAAATAATAATAGCAAAATAAAAAAACAATACGGCGGAAAACCCGTCGGGAATGGAGTTTTAATATGGCAAATGCCGTCATTATGCCCCGTCAGGGGCAAAGCGTGGAAAGCTGTATCATCACCGCTTGGCATAAGAAAGCCGGCGACAAAGTCGCCGTCGGTGATGTACTCTTCTCCTATGAAACAGATAAATCGGCTTTCGATGAGAAATCCGAGGTGGAAGGAACTCTCTTAAAGGTCCTTTTTGCAGAGGGCGATGACGTTCCCTGCCTCGAAACCGTTTGCTACATCGGAAACGAGGGCGAAACGGTAGCGGACGAGGTCAAAGCATCCTCCGAGGCAAAGGCGGAGGAACAATCCGAAGCGAAGCCGGATCCGGCAGAAGCAAAGCCTTCCGCAAGCATTTCTGTCCCCGAGAGAACGGAGGGAGAGCGCGTAAAGATTTCGCCCCGAGCAAAGAATCTCGCACTGAAAACAGGCGCCGACCTTTCTCACGCAGGTGCAACGGGACCGAACGGAAGAATCATCGAGCGCGATGTCGTCGCCGCTCTCGATGCGGGCTATACCGTACCGACAGCAAAGGTTGAGGACTTCCTCGCAGGAAAATTCAAAGCAGAAGAAAAAGCCGCTCCCGCAGAGGCTCCCGCAGCAGCTGCATCGGCACAGACCGCAGCTCCCGTATCCGAAGCCGAATACGAGGATGTAAAGCTCCCGCAGATACGCAAGGTCATCGCACGCTCCATGCAGGCTTCCCTTCAGGAATGTGCTCAGCTTACGCTCAATGCTTCCTTCGATGCGACACAGATCATGGCTTTCCGCGCCGCTATGAAAGCAAACGGCGAAGCCATGGGCATGGGCAATATCACGATCAACGATATGATCCTCTTTGCCGTCGCGAAAACGCTTCCCGCGCACAAGAGCCTCAATGCTCATTTTCTCGGTGAAAATATGCGTTTCTTCAAAAACGTCAATCTCGGTATCGCCGTTGATACGGAGCGTGGTCTTATGGTTCCTACCGTTGCCGCCGCAGAAAAGCTCTCGCTTTCCGAGCTTGCAAAGGCTTCCAAGGCAGTTATAACAGAAGCGCAGAGCGGTACCATCAGTCCCGATAAGCTCAAGGGCGCTTCCTTTACAGTAAGCAATCTCGGCGCTATGGGTATAGAGAGCTTCACGCCCGTCATCAATCCGCCGCAGACAGGTATACTCGGCGTTTGCTCGCTTACCAAGCGCGTAAAGGAAGTAAACGGCGCTCCCGTATTCTATCCCTGCATACCGCTCTCGCTCACATTTGACCACAGAGCGCTCGACGGTGCTCCCGCCGCAAGATTCTTGAAGGAGCTCTGCACAAATCTCGAGAATTTCAATCTTCTCCTTGCAAAATAAAACGGCGCGGCAAAACTCTCACAACGGCGGGAGCATCTGCCGCAAAATATAAAAGCCGTTGAGAAAAGGAAGTAATCATGTACGATCTTATTGTACTCGGCGGAGGTCCCGCAGGCTATAATGCCGCGGAAAGAGCCGCTCACGCCGGAATGAAAACGCTCGTTCTCGAAGGACGTGCGCTCGGCGGCGTCTGCCTGAACGAGGGGTGTGTTCCGACGAAAACACTGCTCTACAGCGCCAAGATATTCGACTATGCCAAGCACGGTGCCGACTACGGTGTAAAAACGGAAAATGCCTCCATAGACCACGGCTTTGTCGTGTCAAGAAAAGACAAGGTCGTGAAAACGCTCGTTTCCGGCATTCAGATGAAGCTGAAAAAAGCAGGTGTGGATGTCATTCCCGAATACGGAAAAATCGCCGGCAGAACAGAGGGCGGCTTTGCCGTAGAGGCGGCAGGAAAACGCTATGAGGGCGCAAAGCTGCTTGTCTGCACGGGTTCATATGCCTTTGTTCCTCCGATTCCCGGGTTGAAAGAAGCAATCGCCTCCGGCTTTGCCATGACAAACCGTGAGATTCTCGACATGAAGGAAGCTCCCGCTTCTCTCGTCGTCATCGGCGGCGGTGTCATCGGCTTGGAAATGGCCTCGTATATCAAATACATATGCACGAAAGTGACCATCATCGAGATGCTCGATCATATAGCGGGCCATACCGACAGTGAAATTTCATAAATC
>URUL01000106.1 GCA_900551005.1 uncultured Ruminococcus sp.
TGTTGTGACGATGTCGTAGATTGCGACTGCGAATTATGTGTCTATGATTGCGACTGCGACTGTTGCTACTATGACAGGGTAGAGGTTGAGTGTCCCTACTGCGGCGAAACGGTATGCATGGACGACACTGTTGACTTCGACAATGTAAAATGCCCCGCTTGCGGCGAAATATTCAGCTGTGTTTGCGATGACGACTGCGACTGCTGCGACGATGACGACGCATGCGATTGCGGTTGCGATCACTGATTTCAAAGGTATAAGAAAAGCATCATCGGAGCCGTTCATCATAGGAGCGGCTTCTTTGGTAATTTTTCCGAAAAATACCGGAGAAAATACGAAAGGAAACAAACATGAATAATTTTAAAAAAATCGCGGCACTTTTCCTTGCGCTGGTGATGATTTGTCTTACCTTTGCCTCTTGTGGAAAGAAAACGGAAACAGGCACTCCCGTGGCTCTCGTTGACGGACAAATAATCTACAGCAACGATCAGGAAATCTTGGACTATCTTTCCTACTACATTTGGCTTAACGAGATCGAGCTTCCCACAAGCGATGAGATATCGTATGCTTATGCCATGGCGGTGACATACTGCACCGATTCGGTGATATGGTACAGAATCTATGAAAAAGAGCTCGCGACAAAAGGCAATACCTTTTCCGAAAAGAAGCTTAAGGACAGAATGGAGAATGCAAAAAAACTCTTCTCAGACTATGAAGGCGGATTTGAGGGCTTCCGTAAGGTGATGGGGCTTTCCAAAAACTTCCTCTACAATATGGCAAAATATGAAGCAATATCCGAAGAAATCATAGCTATGCTCTCCAAAACATTTGAAGTATCCGACGAGGCCGCGCTCGAATATTTCAACAGTCATATAGAAGAATATACCAATGCTCCCGGCATTGTATATGATGCTATTCTGCTTGAAATTCTCGATCTTCAGGATGATGCCGAAGTCGCTTCAAAGAAAGCAGAAGCAGAAGAATGTATCGCCAGGCTCAAAAACGGTGCGGATTTCGATGCAGTAAGAGAAGAAATACTGAAGAAATACAGCTCCGATGAATATTTTTATACCTCATTTGCCTCCGGTCAAGCTACGCTGCCGGAAGGCGAATATGTAAAGATTGAAGACCTTGCCGCAGAGATAAAGCTGATTGAAGATCTATATAAAAACGAAGACGGACCGATATATGATCCCTCAGCGGATAAGAGTTCGGATGAATATAAAAATTACGAATTCTATATCAATAGCCTCTATCGTGCAGAGCTTATGTATGCCCTCACAACGGCTACAAGCAGCGGCGAAATATACGACACACCCATTCTTTCCACGATCGGTTACGTTGTCGTGAAAAACTTAAGATATAATGAGTCCGTTTCTTTCGTCAACTTCAGTGAAGTTAAGGATGAGATCAAAGAGACTCTCTGGTCAGAAGAGTTTGAAAAGGTAGCCGAAAACTATCGGGAAGAGCTCATAAAAAAGTATAATGTTCAGTTTAATAAGACAAACGTCGATTGGGAAACACATGAAAGCGATCCAGCTGCAGAAACAACGGCAGATTCGTCCGCAACTGCCTCAAATTGATTACTTTTTGTAAATCATAAAGATCTACCAAATGAAAGGCGGCAGAGGTTACATCATGCCTTTGCCGCTTCTGTTTTTTGTCCCGGAGTTTTTCATATGATAAATTTCAGAAAAAAATTTCCTATCATAACAGGAATTTTGTGCATTGTCGTATTTCTGACTGTCCAAAGTTCAGTCATGATACTGACACGAAAAATAACGCATCCGCCATACTTATCGATGCTGATATCCGAAATCGTTTGCCTGCTTGTCGGCATAGCGCTGACCTTTGCTTTCGGCATGTCGGATATTTTCCGCCAATCACGCGAGGACTTTTTTCGCGGACTCGTAACAGGCGGATTCTTCATATTTGTTTCAGTATCTTCTCTTGTTCTTGCCATCAGTATCTCTGATTCGAAATCGCCCCTGCCCTCTTTGGAAATAGCGGTGTTTGTACTTGCCATGACAGCGGTCGGTTTTACCGAAGAGATTTTTTTCCGCGGACTGCTTTCACAAATGATTTTTGAGAAATACGGCGAAGATTCTTGCGGCGTATGGTTTTCCGTCATTGTTTCGGGTTTGATCTTCGGTGCCGTACATTTTGTCAATGCGCTCAGCGCAGATATAGGTGGCGTTGTCATCCAGGCTATATGTGCCACCGTGGTGGGAATGTGCCTGACCGCACTGTATTACCGAACCGGAAATATCTATGTGGTATCTGCCCTTCATGCTTTCATGAATTTCTGTGCACTCTTCACCTCGGGAGTTTAGGGCGACGGCAGTATCGCAAGCACGATAAGCTCCTATAGGCCGATTCATCTCCTGTCTGCCATTCCCTATATTGCCGTGACGCTCGTGCTCCTGCGCAAATTAAAAATGGCGACGCTCCTGCATAAGCCCTCCGACAATATTATCACCGTTATCGGCAAGCTGTCTTCCTCGGAAAAGTCCAAGAGCAGACTGAAATGGCTACTCGTCTGCATAGCGCTCACCGCCATCGCCGCATATTCCATAGCGGTCATAAAAGCAGCGATCAAAATTTAATAACCGTAAAAATCAAAGAAGTGCTCTTCCGAAAACGAAGCGCACTTCTCTTTTTTATAAAATCAAACCGTAAACTTCTGCTTTACCGTCTGAATCTTGTTCTGTTCGGCACGGGTGGTCTGATACCAGCCCTTTGCCGTCATCTTATCATAAACATTGCTCTGCATGCCGAGAGACTCACCGAGAGCATCACCGAAGGTCTTATTGACATTCACGGTGGAAGACTCTATGGTGCCGTGCATATAAAGATCACAAACGCCTTTTTCCAGAAGCAGAAGCGTTTCCATAAGATTTTTGTCATCCATTTTATTTATTCCTCCATCACAGCAAATTGTAGAAGCTCTGATAAATTTTGTTGTGCTTTTCCATCATCGTGGATACGAGGCTTTTGAGCTCCGGATCCTGAAGGTTCTCTATTGTTTCACTGCATTTTTCTTTAAAATATTTTTCGTGTTCGAGTGCATCCTCAACGTATAAAAGTTCTTTTTCTGTCATGTTTTTTCACCTCCGCATATAGTTTGCGAAAGCATATTGCCTTTTATACGGCGTAATTTTTTTATTTTTTAATGATTTTATAAAAGGGTTCATGCGTATGTATTATCTCAAATGTATGAGGTCATACATTCCGTAAAGTCCCTTCTCTCTTTTGCAGACAAAGCGTGCCGCCGTGAGCGCGCCACGGGCAAAAACACTTCTGTCGTCCACATCATGCGAAAAAGTCAGCGTCTCCTTCCCATTCGATATAATGATCTCATGATATCCTTTTATGCTTCCTATGCGCACGGAAGATACGCCTATATCATGCGGCGCCCGTACCTCGTCGCCATCTCTTGCCGATATGATGCGACCGCCTTCCCGAAGCAGTTCCCTTGCAAGCATAAGCGCCGTGCCGCTCGGCGCATCGAGCTTCGTCAAATGGTGCTTCTCTATGATCTCTGCCTCAGCATCCTTCATAATGGACAGCGCCGCCTTTGCCGCCTCCAGGAGCACCGCTATTCCGACAGACATATTTTCGGAATAGAATACCGGTATACGAGCTGCCGCTCTTGCCAAAGCCGCGCGCTCACGGGAGGTCTGCCCTGTGGACGCTATCACACACGGCAAGTGGCGGGATACCGCATAGTTTAATACCTCTTCCGTCGCGGTATGTGACGAGAAATCGATGATAACGTCGGCATCGCCCCTGTAATCGGATATATTTCTGAAATGCGATCTGAGATCCACAGAGGCGGTGATATGCATATCATCAAAAAGATTTTTGGCAACCTCTCTGCCCATTCTGCCGCAAGCTCCGACAAGTATTATCTCCATAAAAACCTCCTCTCCGAAAAACACAGTAATATTCTCAAATAATACTATTCCGTTTCTCTGTATTTGCTACAAATCAAATCTTATACATTCGAATAAATTACTCTTTGCTAATTTATACATTTGAATATTATGATTTTTTGAGTTTTATACAAGCGTATTTACTTATTTTCCCGGTATTTTCCGTCAGCAATATTGACATCGGATACCGTTTGATATATAATATGATAAATAAACAGATATTTTGGAGGCATTTTATGAAGAAGGCATTTTTGCTTATTTTCAGTGCAGTTCTGATATTTGCAAGTCTAATCTCATTCTCATCTTGTTTCTATTTGAATCCCGGCTCGCCAAACAGTATAAATTACGTTAGATATGACGACGCGGAAAAATACAGCGTCGGCAATTTTTCCTACTCCGGTGATGGCATAGAAAAAATTGAGATCGACTGGGTAAGCGGTGAAATAAATGTCATTCAGACAGGCGAAAGCGTTTTCAGCGTTTTCGAAAGCGGTGAAGACCTTGAGAAAAGCCAGCAGCTTCACTATATGTCTGACGGCAAAACCCTCATGATAAAATATTGCAAATCCCACTACAGCGGAATCATCGATCCCGAACAAAAAAAGCTCAATATAGAAATCCCCAAAGGTATCGACTTGGAAATAAATGCGGTAAGTGCCGATATTTTTTCCGGCATGCTGGAACTAAACGATATCTCTCTATCAACCGTATCGGGAAAATCCAACCTGACAAAAGCCTATGCCGATGAGCTTCAGATCTCATCGGTATCCGGAGATATTTTCGTATCATACGCAATGGCTCACGAAGATATCTCTTTGGAAAGTGTTTCGGGAAAGATCACGGTCGAATATGCCGATGCAAAAGAAATCGACGTGGAAAGTGTTTCCGGCAATGTTGGGCTCGGCATTTCTGACGTTAAGGATGCCTCAATAGACACGACAAGCGGCAATATAGAGCTGACGCTGATAGGCGATTGCGGCATTACTCTCGACTACTCCACAACCTCCGGCAAGTTTAGTGCCGAAGGTGATTACAGCAACGGGACTAAAAAATGCGTCGGAAAAGCGTCTACTGTAAGCGGAGATCTTATCACAAAGCGCAGTGCCGTCGAGCGCAACGCCTTTGACTTTTGAGGATAGCATGACGTACAAAAATACATATCTTTTTGCGGATATTCCCGTAGAGATTATATGTATTCACGAATATCTTGTCAGGCAGTGCCGCGACTACATAACGGACAAGACACCTGTCATCTCCATGGAAATGACAGAGTCCGATATCAGGCAAGAGCAGGCGCGCTCTGAGGAAAGGGGCTTTTCCGAAGGATATTTTGAATCTCTTGCTCTCTACAGAAAGTTATGCAACAGGCTTGCGAGAGAACATATTATACTCTTTCACAGCTGTGCTGTCTCCATGGACGGTCGCGCCTATCTTTTTGCTGCTCCATCAGGTACAGGAAAAAGTACGCATGCTTCTCTTTGGCAGAAGGCTTTCGGAAAGCGCGTACATATAATAAACGGAGATAAGCCGCTGATCAAGGTTTCGTCTGAGCATATAACGGTATACGGCACGCCTTGGAACGGCAAGGAGCACTGGGGCGAGAATACGTCTGCAATCATCGCGGGAATATGCTTTTTATCACGTGGCGAGCAAAACAAAATAAAGCCTATCTCAGGAAACGATGCCATGCCACTACTCTATCGTCAGGTCTACAAAACAAGCTCCGCAGAGGAGCTTTCTCACATCATGAAAAGTCTTACCGAAATTGCACAGCGCATACCTCTGTGGCAACTCGAATGCAATATATCGCTTGAAGCCGCAGAGCTTTCTTACAGCACAATGAGCAAAGGAAAAAAGGATGAAGTTTAAAGAAGGATTCATCATCACGAAAAGCGGAGATGATTATATCGCCGTAGCTGCCGGAGAAGCGGGAAAAGCCTTCAACGGCATGATAAAAATGAACGATACCGCCGGTTTTTTCGCCACACTTCTCTCAGAAAGC
>URUL01000107.1 GCA_900551005.1 uncultured Ruminococcus sp.
CGCTTTGGCAGGGCGGGAACTGACAGGGAGATTTCTAAGAGGGAACCTCTTAGATGACTTTTGGTACTTTTGGTCATACAAAAGTACGATCATACATATAGCGATTTCAGCCTGTTTTCGATAGACGGAAGACCGCACGGCAAGCGCCGTGCGGTCGGGTTTATGAGCGTGGTTCGTGTCGTTTATCTGTCGGAATTCTCACCACTTTGCTCTGCGCTGTTTTCAGTCTCCGTCTCGGACTCCTTTTCGTCGGCTTCGAATTCCGCCTCGACTCGGGGCTCGACTTCGACTTTCGACGTGGTGCCTTCTTTCTCTTCAGATATCCTCTGCCCGTCTGCCGCCTCTTCCTTATCGGAAACAACCTTGTTCCGTCTCGGAGAATGTATCACGGTTTTGTCCTTATATTCATCCGGCGTACCGAACTCTTCATAGCTTACTTCAAATTCGGGTTCTGCCGTGACATTTGCAAATTCCGAGGTCTGCACGAAAGGATCTTTCGCCATGGCGCGCTTTTTCGCTTCCGCCTGCTCGATGGTCGCCATGCGCTCAAATTCGTTTGTATCAAACTGAACTTCGCCTGTTACGGCAAGGCTTGATTTCGGCGGTCTGATGCCGAGGAGTACCGTTATGTCCACGATCTCATCCTTGCCGATGACGCCGCTATTTGCCATTTTCTTATGTTTTGTCAGCAAGATGATCAGGAAAATGAGCGAGAGGACAAATCCCACGCCGGCGACTATCTGAGAGACACGCAGCTTTCCTATATAGAGCGAGTCTGTACGCAGACCCTCGATAAACATTCTGCCGAGGCCGTACCAGCAGGCATATTCAAGAATGATCTGCCCGTGAAATTTGCGCTTTTTATAGAATATATTGATAAGTGTAAAGCCTATCACATTCCAGAGTGATTCATAGAGAAAGGTAGGATGCACGTAACGTGTTTCCGCCATGCCGAGCTTTCTGATACCCATACGCCAGGGGAGCGTGGTATCTCCGCCGTATGCCTCGACATTCATGAAGTTGCCCCACCTGCCGATAGCCTGTGCTATCATGACGCCCGGGATCACCATATCGCCCATCATGCAGAAGGATTGCTTCTTGTGCTTTGCCACGAGAAAGACCATCAGCGCGCCGACGAGAACACCGCCGTAGATGGCGAGACCGCCGTCACGCGGGCTGATCACATCCCAAAAGGAATGGTAGCTGTGGTCCTTGAGCGAGAAGATGACGTAATAAAGTCTTGCACCGATAACGGCTATCGGGACTGTCCAAAGTGTATAGTCGAGCACGGTATCAAAATTGATACCCACTTGGTTGGCACGCCATGCAAGGTAAGAAAACGCCACGATAATGCCGAAGCAGATGATGACGCCGTACCACATGATATCTATCCCGAAGAGACGGAAGGCGAGACGGTTTACGGGAAATTCGCCTATTCCGAGCCCCGGAAAGGATACTATGGAAATATATTCGGAGGGATTCATAAATTTTTTCTCCTTTTCCGCGATTTTTATTTGCTTATTGGCTTCACAATGCTCATCGCATAGTATTTCTCATCGAAAAGCTCGATGAGAAGCTTGTATACGTCTTCGTATGTCACGCTTGTGAGTATATCACCGTATGCGAGCCCGTCGAGGCCGTCATGCATGGCGAAGGTAAAAACTTCAGCCAGCTCAGTTGAGTCGAAGTTCTTGATATATGAGGCGTACTCGGCTCTTTTGATGCGCTCGAAATCCGCGCGGTCAAAGCCCGTCTTTTTCATTTTCTCAACGTGTGCGACGACCTTGTCGTATACAGCTTCGGGCTCATCGCTTTCGCCATGAATATACACTACCGATGAATTTCTGTCATGGTCGAAGGAGGCGGAAAAGCCGTTTGCAAGTCCGCTCTCGTACATTTCTATGCCGAAATCAGAGGAAGCGCCGAAGAGAAGCTCGGTGAGGATATCGCCGGTCGCCTGCTTCTTTGCACGCTCGAGCGGGTCTGCGGAGATTTTCGTATCCTTTACGCCGATATAAAAGAGCGGCTTTGCAACTTCAAATTCCGCTGTGACGCGCTTCTTATTTACTTCGGGCTGCTCGGCATTATACGAACGTATGATTTCCTTCGGCTCCTGTATCGGCAGGATCTTATCTGCCACGCGGAGTACGACCTCGGGATCTTCTGCTGTGTTCACAACGAGCATCATATTGGACAGATTATAGAAAACATCATAGCATTTATAGAGCAGCTTGTCCGTTATCTCGGCGATGGACTCGACAGTGCCCGCCACGTTTATTTTTATCTGACTGTCCTTGTAGAGCGCTTCCATCAGGTTATAATAAAGCGCACGGTGGGGATTGTCCTCACCCATGCGTATCTCCTGACCGATAATACCCTGTTCTTTTGCCACGGTTTCGGGAGTGTAGTAGGGCTTTGTGACATAGTCGAGCAGTATCTCCAGATTTTCTTCGAAATGGTCGGAGCAGGAGAAGAGATATGCCGTCATAGCCGAGGAGGTGAAAGCATTTGCATTCGCGCCGTATTTTGCAAACCGTGCAAAGGTATCGCTTCCGTCCTCGTTTTCGAACATCTTGTGCTCGAGGAAGTGCGCGATGCCGTCGGGCACGCGGGTGAAATCCTTGTCTCCGGCGAGCTTGAAGCAGTTGTCTATAGCTCCGTATTTCGTGCTGAAGATGGCATAGCTCGTCGTGAAGTTCTTCGGTATTATATAAATATCGAGGCCGCTCTTGTGATGTGTATAATAATATTTTTCGCCTATGGCTTTGTTTTCTGTAAGTTTAAGCTCACTCATCTTCGCTTACCTCCATTCCGCAAAGGAAATATATTGTATCGAGCTTGATGCTCTGCGCTCGTTCCACGATCTGTTCTTTTGTGATTGCGCAGATCTTTTCCATGCGTTCCTCCGGCGTTTCGGATGTGCCGGAAAAAGCACCTTCCAGATACCAGGAGGCGATTCTGCTCGTCTTATCCGTCACGGAGCGCAGATTGTTTACGAGGATATTCTTCGCATCGGAAAGCTCTGCATCGGTGATATCGCCCTTTTTGATATTGCCGAGCTGAGTGAGGATCTCATCTATGGTCTGTTTTTTCTTTGAAAATTCGATTCCGCTGTTTACGAATACAGCTCCTTTCACGGCATCGTAGTTTGCGCCGCAATAATAGCAGAGGCTGAGTCGCTCGCGGACATTCATGAAAAGCTTACTGCTGGTGCCTCCGCCGAAAATAATCGCTGCCAACTGCATGACGAGAAAATCGTCGTCCTCGCGGCAGCAGCCGGCGCGGAAGCCGAGAGCAAGCTTGCCCTGACCGATATTCTGATGCTCATAAACGGTTTTTGGCTCGCCCTTCGGCGCGCGGGGAGCTTCGGTTTTCAGATCATAGCCCGCACCGCGTCCGATCTTCGAGAACATATCCTCAAAGGCGCAGACGACCTTGTCGAAATCGAGATTTCCCACTGCAAAAATCTCTGTTCTCGCGTTCTCAAGCAGATCGCGATATGCCGCATAAACGCGCTCTGAGGTAAGAGCGGCAATGCCTTCCACACTGCCTTTTTCATTGGCGGCATAGGCTTCGCCGCGGAACATTTCCTCGCGCATACGGCGGTTTGCGTATGCTATCTTGTTATTGGCATCGGCACGTACGGCATCCGCAAGTTTTGCCTTTTCGCTCTCCACATATTCGCGCTTGAAAACGCCGTCTTCAAGTACGGGGCAAAAAAGGATCTGCGAGAGCATTTCCAGCATGCCTCCCGTGATATCTGTGCCGTCCATGGAATATTTGTTTGCAAGCATATTTGCGCTTATATTGATCAGCTGGACATCGCCGCGCTTCGATATATCCACTCCTATGCCGGAATCATAGAGTGATTCGAGCTGCTTGCGTATCGCACCGATATCGGGATATTTTTCGGTTCCGCGCTTCAGAACATACGGGACGAGCGCATTTGCCGCCGCATTTTCTTCGGAAAGCGGAACGGCAAAGGTTATCCTGATAAGATCGGATTTGAACTTGTCGGTAGCCACGGTATTGACAAAGACATTTTTTGCTATTTCTTTTCGTGTGAATGACATTGCTTTTTCCTTTCAAAAATAAAATTTTTATTAAATCTAATTTTAACATGTTTTTTTTGCTTTTTCAATAGTTTACCGTATAAAAGCACTTTTTTATTTTCGACACCCAAAATTGACATTTCAAATATTTCTGTTATATTTTTGCAAAATATTGACATAATGAGAGCATTATGCTATAATTATAACATAAAATTCCGATGAGGAGAAAAGAGGTCTTGCTTTATGGGTACAATAGCAGAGTGGGTGAGCGAAAATCTCAGCGTGGTGCTGTGGCTTGCCGTCATCATCATAGCCACGATCGCCGAGGCACAGACGATGGCGCTTGTTTCGATATGGTTCATTCCTTCCGCAGGAGTGGCACTTATTCTGTCCTTCTGTCATGTTCATATCGGAATACAGATAGCTGTCTTTGCCGTGCTGTCCTTTCTCCTGCTTATATTCTCGAGAAAGATATTCAAAAAGGCTCTCCGCATAAAGCCGGTCGCGACGAATGCCGATTCGCTGATAGGGGAGCGCGCGATTGTCACAGAGGATATATGCAATATAGAGTCCAAAGGAGCGGCAAAGGTTCGCGGGCTGGAATGGTCGGCAAGGTCGGCTGACGGAAGCGACATTGAAGCGGGTACCGTCGTCCTCGTCACCGGCATAGAGGGCGTAAAACTCATTTGCACAAGAGACAAATCAGATAAGAAATAACGGAGGCTTATTATGTTATTCATTATTCTCGGCATTGTTTTGGTCGTTTTGATTATTGTTATCATATCCAATATCGTCATCGTTCCGCAGGCGCGTGCCGCTGTTATCGAGCGACTCGGAACATATCATACGACATGGCATACGGGATTTCATTTCCGAATACCTTTCGTTGAGCGCATAGCAAAAAAGGTTTCCCTCATGGAGCAGGTTGCGGATTTCCCTCCGCAGGCCGTTATCACGAAGGATAACGTAAAAATGCAGATAGACACGGTCGTTTTCTTCCAGATAACAGATTGCAAGCTCTATGCTTACGGCGTTGAAAACCCCATGTCGGCTATCGAAAATCTGACGGCTACCACGCTTCGTAATATCATCGGCGAGCTGGAGCTGGACAATACGCTCACGAGCCGCGATCTGATCAATACGAAGATGCGTGCGATACTCGACGAAGCTACCGATCCGTGGGGCATCAAGGTGAATCGCGTGGAGCTGAAGAACATCATGCCGCCGAAGGAGATTCAGGACGCGATGGAGAAGCAGATGAAGGCGGAACGCGAGCGCCGCGAGCTTATCCTGCGCGCAGAGGGCGAAAAGAATTCCACGATTCTCGTAGCCGAAGGTAAAAAGCAGGCTATGATACTCGATGCAGAGGCTCAGAAGCAGCGTGAGATACTTCTCGCCGAGGCTGACAGAGCCGCAAAGATCTGTGCCGCAGAGGGCGAGGCAGAGGCTATCCTCAAGATTCAGCAGGCAACTGCCGAGGGCATCAGGAAGATAAACGAAGCCGCTCCTTCCGACAAGGTCATCGCGATAAAGAGTCTTGAGGCGTTTGAGAAGGCGGCAGACGGCAAGGCTACGAAGATCATCATTCCGAGTGAGATCGCTTCTCTTGCGGGACTGGCAACTTCCGTTACCGAGCTTGTAAAGAAAACCGAAGAGTAAACACATTGGCGGAATCCGCGGCGTTTAGCCGCGGATTTTTGACTGCAGAATGACAAAAAAACGGCAGACCGTCAAAATTCCGGATCTCTTCTTGGCTTTTTCTTTGCGGAAGCAGTCAAACCTGCTAAGAAAAGTCAACAGTTTTTTCGAAAACAATTGAAACTTTTTTTGAGATAATAGAAGTAGCACC
>URUL01000108.1 GCA_900551005.1 uncultured Ruminococcus sp.
GCCCTACGGGCTGAGCACCTTTGACGGAATACAGGTCATCACCCCTTCGCGAAAAGGGGAGGCGGGCACGGAAATGCTCAATTCCGCTCTGCAAGCGGCAATCAATCCGCCTTCCCGCGGAAAGGCGGAGAAGAAGGTACGTGATTTCGTCCTGCGCGAGGGCGATAAGGTCATGCAGATAAAAAACAATTACGATATGGAATGGAATAAAAACGGCTCGCAGGGCTTCGGCATTTTCAACGGTGATATCGGCGTGATAAAGAAAATCGATATTTCAGAGGAGCTTATCACGGTGGATTTCGAGGATAAAATATGCGAATATGATTACACCATGCTTGATGAACTGGAGCTTGCCTATGCGATAACGGTGCATAAGAGCCAGGGAAGTGAATATCCTATCGTGATCATGCCGCTTTATCGCTATACGCCGAAACTGCTCACGCGCAATCTTCTCTATACGGCGATAACACGTGCGCAGAATATCGTTATACTCGTAGGGAATGCCGATGTGGCAAAAGCTATGGTAGACAACAACAGACAGACAAAAAGATATACGGGGTTAAGATATGCTTTGGAACAATATGATTGATTTTATCCTCGGATTTTTTGCCGTGCGCAAATGTGCCGCCTGCGGAAAGGTGCTCTCCGATGAGGAGGAAAATGCCTTCTGTTTCGCATGCGGTGAAAAGTACGAAAAACTGAAAACCGAGCTCTGCGCGATATGCGGACGTACTCCCGCATACTGTCGCTGTTCATGCGCAGGCATTTTTCACGATATCGGCTCGGATAAGACGCTGCACCTTTTCTTTTATGACGGAGATTTTTCGAGAAGCGTCATCTATGCGCTCAAAAACGGCGGAAAGAAGCGGCTTATCGACTTTCTGTCGTGTGAGCTTGCCTCTCTTATCTATCTTTCCAAGGGAAGCGAGGATATCTCCTCCTATGCCGTAACGTACGTTCCGAGAAGCCGTGCCGGCATCAGAAAATACGGCTTTGACCAAGCGAAAATGATGGCAAAACGCATCGCGTGGGAGCTGGATATTCCCCTCGTCTGCACGCTTGAGCGCATAGGCTCGTCCTCGCAGAAGGCGGCTTCGGCAAAGGAACGCGCCAGGCTTGCCGAGCAAAGCTATGTTCTCGCAGATGCCGAGATATCGGGGAGAAAGTTCATCATAGTCGATGACGTGATAACGAGCGGGAGCACGCTCCATGCCTGTATTTCTCTGCTCAGGGAAGCGGGTGCCGAGCGCATCATTGCGGCGACCGCCGCCAAGACACAGCACGGCGAAAACGCGGTCGGCGGCTTTGCATCGGAAGAAATTGATTTTCCGCAGTGATATTGACAAACAGCGGTCAGCGTGATATACTGTATGATATATAGTAATACAGTACATTCTGTTGCGAACGGAGGCGAGGTATGAAAAATATGTCAAGAAGCAAGCGAATCTTATGTATACTTCTTGCGGTGCTTATCTTGCTCATCGCCTGTGCTGTTTTCGTGCAGTTTGTGCTGAAAGTCGATATATACGGAAAAACCTTCTGTACCGCATACGGCATCATCGGGAGCATGAAGCGAGGAGAGAAAAACCTTCTCGCAGAGAAGGCGATCTCCCTCTCGGCTTACCCTGTGGAGGATGTCATGGCGGGAATGACCGACGCCGTTCCCGAATATACTCTTTGGCTTGTGAATGCCACGTATCCTCTTGCCGAGGAGGAGCTTGAAAACGTCGAAATGTGTGAGATCGGCAACGGTCGCACGCTCTGCATCGAGGCATATGAAAATCTGAAATTGCTTTTTGCCGCGGCATTGGAGGAATGCGGAGATGAGCTTGTCGTCACGAGCGCATTCCGCACGCACGATGAACAGGCGGCTATCTATGCCAGTATGCCTGCGGTGGCGGTCGAGGCGGGTACGAGCGAGCATCAGTGCGGTTTTGCCGTTGACGTAAAGACGAGCGGCTACGGTCAGCGGCGGTTCATCATGAGCCGCGGCGGCAGATGGACAGATGAAAACTGCTCACGCTTCGGATTTATCATACGTTATCCGTATTACGGGAAAAAGACCACTATGGTTACATATGAGCCGTGGCACCTGCGCTATGTCGGGTATCCTCATTCCGAGATCATCAGCCGTATGAAGATCACGCTCGAGGATTATTATACCGTTTTCGAGAATGGAAAATACTATGAGTATGAAGGGTATCTTCTCTCGCATCAGACCTGTGATGACGGGCTGATCTATCTGCCGGATGGCTATGACGATATAAGGATTTCGCCGGACAATATGGGCGGATATATCGTGACGGTAGCAAAAGAGAAAATTTCATAAGTGATAAAAATCAGTAAAAGCGTTGCCATGGCAACGCTTTTACTGATTTTATACAAAAGTATGATATCAATTATTTTTCTTTGGAATCGGGAGTATCTTTGGATTCAGCCTTGGGAGCATCCTTGAGCTCTGCCTTAGGAAGAGTCTTTGAATCAGCCTTGTCGGTTGACGCCGTGCTGTCATCATCGCCGCTGTCAGCTTTTACATCTATGGAGCGAAGAGCACTGCGCAGGAAACGGATCTTTGTTCTGTCCTTCGTTGTTTCCAGAACGAAGCTTTCTTCCTTTATGCTGACAACTCTGCCGACGATGCCGCCGATGGTTGTCACCTCGTCACCTACGGAGAGGCTGTTTTTCATTTCGTTGTTCTTCTTGTCCTGTTTTTTCTGTGGGAGATACATGAAGAAATATAATGCGACACCCATTACAGCTACCATGATAAGCGTCGTTATAATGCCTGAGCTGCGATTGGCTGTCTGGGCAGTTTCCGAAAGAAACATGGAAAAGTTCATTTAAATTTACCTCCAAAAAGTTATTACCAGTAGAGTATAACCTATATTCACGTAATTTTCAATAATATTTTGAAAAAATTATATAAAACTTTACAATTTATCCTCTTTTTTACTTCTGAATATTGATTTCGCACCGCATTTGCGGTAAAATATAAAAGTTAAAACAAAAATATTATTCAGGGATGATGAGATGCCGAAAAAAAACGATATTCTTACAGTTGAGATAACCGATATCACGGGAGAAGGCATGGGCATAGGCAAAGCCGACGGCTACGTGCTTTTTATTCCCGCGTGCGCTGTCGGAGATATATGCGAGGTAAAGGTCCTGAAGGCTCTGAAAAGCTATGGCTATGCGAAGGTCGAGCGGATAGTCACGCCTTCGTCCCACAGGGTGGACATAGACTGCGATGTCTTCGGCAGATGCGGCGGGTGTACCTTCCGCCATATCTCATATGAGGCGGAGCTGGAGATAAAAAGGCGTTGGGTGGATGAAAATTTTGCCCGTATCGGCGGACTTGCGTTACCTTGCGACGGGATAGTGCCGTCTCCTGAGGTCGAAGGCTACCGCAATAAGGCACAGCTCCCATGTGGCAGTAATGAAAATGGTATTTTTTTCGGCTTTTATTCAAAACATTCACATAGACTGACTGCCTGCGAGCATTGCAAGCTGACGCCGCCTTTTTATGAGGATATCATTACGTGCGTTGAAGCCTGGGCAAATGAAAACGGCGTTTCCGTCTATGATGAAGCGAGCGGATGTGGGCTGCTGCGACATATATATATCCGTGACGGACGCGGAAGCGGCGAGGTGATGGTCTGCCTCGTCATAAACGGGCGTGATATTCCCGAAAAAGAAGTGCTGATAAGGAATTTGCTTAAATTAAACATCTGTATAAAATCGATTGTTTTAAACGTAAATACGAGAAAAACAAATGAGATACTCGGAGAAGAGTGCATCACGCTCCACGGGAAGGATACCATAAGCGATACGCTGGGGAAGCTGAAATTCGATATTTCGCCGCTTTCGTTTTATCAGGTAAACCGAAACGGAGCAGAGCGACTCTATTCGCTTGCCGGAGAGTTTGCGGCGCTCACGGGAAATGAAACCCTGCTGGACCTTTACTGCGGTGCGGGCACGATAGGTCTTTTTCTCTCGGACAAGGTGGGGAAGCTTTACGGTGCCGAAATAATACCGCAGGCGGTTGAGAACGCACGCGAAAACGCCGCAAAAAACGGAATAGATAATGCGGAGTTTTTCTGCGCGGATGCCGGAGAGGCAGCACTCATGCTCGAAGAGAGCGGCGTGCGTCCCGATGTTATCATCCTCGATCCTCCGCGAAAGGGAATCAATGCGGACGTTATGGAAGCGATAGAAAAAATGCAGCCGGAGCGCGTCGTCATGGTCTCCTGCAACAGCGCGACTGCGGCACGCGACTGCGCCCTGCTCTCGGAGCGTGGGTATACGCCGTCCAAGCTCCGCGCACTCGATATGTTCCCGCGAACAGGGCACGTGGAGTGTGTGGTATTGCTTTCACGCAAATAGGAAAAGACGAATGAAGAAAACATTGCTTGATCAAATCCCGAATGAGCTTCCGCAGGATATCCGGCAATTTATATTGGGGGCAAATATTTACGATAGCTCATGCTCGCCCGACGCAAGAGTATATTTCATTGATAAGGGGAATGGGTACTATTTAAAATGTTCGGGTGGCGGAAAGCTCGGAAAAGAAGCTGTGATGACGGAGTATTTTCATTCAAAAGGGCTTGGCGCAGAGGTATTGAATTATATCTCAAACGACAGGGACTGGCTTTTAACGACTGCCGTTATCGGGGAAGATTGCATACATGAAAGATATCTGATGGATCCCAAACGTCTGTGCGATACTATCGCATACGAATTAAGAAAGCTGCATGAAACCGAGCATATCGGCTGTCCGGTACCGGACAGAACGGCAGAATACCTTGCTGCGGCGGAGAAGAACTACCTCACGGGAAATTATGACAGGTCACAATTCCCGGACAGCTTCGGCTATCGTTCGGCTGAGGAGGCTCATGACATTCTTACTGACGGAAAATGTGCTCTGCAAAGCAAGGTCCTGCTTCACGGTGACTATTGTCTGCCCAATATTATTCTGAACGACTGGAAGCTCTCAGGCTTCATTGATGTCGGCAGCGGCGGCATCGGAGACAGGCATATCGATTTATTCTGGGGCGCTTGGACGCTTTGGTTTAACCTGAAAACAAATGAGTACCGCGAGCGTTTTCTTGATGCATACGGCAGGGATAAGGCGGACGAGTCAATACTGAAGATCGTCGCCGCGGCTGAAGTCTTTGGCTGAGCACGCTTGGGCTTTCGGACTTATCAAGTGCTGAATCGGGAAAATGGCAATACCTTTGAATGTGCGGCGCTGACGAGGAGAAAAACCGCAAATCCAATATAATCACGCAAAACAATCGGAGAAAATCTGAAAAATGAAAAAACTTCTTATTTATCTGAAAAAGTACAAAAAGGAAAGTATTCTCGCGCCTCTTTTCAAGGTTCTTGAGGTGGTTTTCGATCTGCTTGTACCCATAGTCGTCTCCTATATGATAGACGTCGGTGTAAAAAACGGGGACAAGCCGTATATGGTAAAATGCACTTTGATACTGTTATGCATGGCGGCGCTTGGTCTCGCCTGTACGTTGGCGGCACAGTTTTTCGCCGCAAAGGCAAGCGTAGGCTTTGCCGCGTCACTGCGACAGGCGGTTTTCGACCATGTTCAGGGGCTTTCCTTTACCGAGCTTGATACGCTTGGCACCGATACGATCATCACGAGGCTCGGAAGCGATATCAACCAGGTTCAGAACGGTCTGAATCTGGGGCTCCGGCTGCTTTTGCGCATTCCTTTTATCGTTATCGGTGCGATGATAATGGCTTTTATCATCAATGCAAAGTGCGGCGTTATTTTTGCCGTAAC
>URUL01000109.1 GCA_900551005.1 uncultured Ruminococcus sp.
ACCATCCACAGTGAAGCGCGCCATTGATGACCTGACTGTGCACGGGTACATCAAGATCGAACAGCGTTTCCGCAAAAGCGGTGCCAAAAGCTCGCTCATGTTCACCGTTCCCGATTTTTCAAAATACCGCACACCCAAGGGATAAGTGTTTGTATTCGGTGACCTATGGGTGGGTTCACCATGCACCCACAAGGTGAACTATACAGTATAACAAGAGATTATAGCAGAAAAAGAACAATCAAACAGACTCAAAAGATCTCTTGCTGAGCATAGATACTTCGCTTGTTTCGGGATTAATCTGAATGACAATCTTGTTCTGTTTCAGAGCGTAGTCGACAGTATACGCAGTCCCTCCGCTTTTCCCATTGAAGGCACAGACCACAACATCCGCTTTGTCGACCATGTATCGATTGCGGGTAAAAAAACACCCTCGGTTATATTGTTCCGAAGTAATTACCGCCTTATCTGCTGCGGTCGGAATATTATATCTGCACTTCTGATCTGCTTTCTCCCATGAATCCGCTTGCCCCGGAAACGGAATGACGCACTCAAGGGTGTTTTTTGTTTTTCTTCTGCCTTTGAAGAATCTCCTCGGCAACCCATATATCGAAACCGCAGGCAACACCCGAAATGCAATGCGTCCACCCCTACGAAACCAATCTTGCACGAAAAATGTGATTATCATGGAAAAGATGAGTATTCACATGTATTTTACGTCTCGGTGTGGAATGTTGATATTTCCTATTGCAATAATCTCGATTATATGATATAATATAAGCGTGAAATTAGTCGCAAAAACAGACAACAACCCGCAAACAATGTGCAAAATTGTAATTGTTGCTGAGTTGTTCTCACTTGGGTGTGAGGAGCCTGTGTGAGACTATTAGGCATATGCATGGCGCACATAGATGTGGGGAGATGCTGCCCCAATATCTTTGTGCGCTTTTTTGTTGAACAGGTTTTCTTTTTTAGAGGAGTGTCTTATGGCGAAAAGACTTGATCAGCATACCCACATTTTTGCCGACCGTTCGTTGGATGATGATATTATGGCAGAATCCCTTGTAACAAAGGATGAACATTGCACGAACAAGTAAGGAGAGGTAATATGGTACTTGAACTCAGAAACATTGACAAGTCTTTTGGAGAGAAGGAAGTTCTCAAGGGTGTTTCTTTCACGGCAGAGGGCGGCAAAGCGTTTGGACTTCTTGGCAGAAACGGCGCGGGTAAAACGACTTCTATCCGTATTATTATGAACGTGTTTCCCGCAAACGGCGGAGAGGTGCTTCTGGACGGAAAGCCGATTGATTATAACAAAATCGGGCTTGGATATCTTCCCGAAGAAAGAGGACTTTATCCGAAGAAACCGGTTATTGACCAGCTTGCATATTTTGCGGAACTGAAAGGGATGAGCGCAAAAGAAGCGGTCAGGGCAGTTGACTACTGGCTGGACAGGCTCGGTATGACCGAGTACCGCAACAAACGGCTTGATACCCTTTCAAAAGGAAACCAACAGAAAATTCAGTTGATAACGGCTCTTGCGCACTTTCCGCTCATTGTCATTCTTGACGAGCCTTTTTCGGGACTTGATCCCGTAAATGCCATGCTCCTGAAGGACGTGGTAAAGGAGCAGATTGCAAAGGGGAAAATCGTTTTGTTTTCAAGCCACCAGATGGCGTACATCGAGGAATTCTGCGACAGTATCGCTATTCTCAGCGCGGGCAGGGTTGCAATCAGCGGAGATTTGTTTGAAATAAAGAGAAATTACGTGCGCGATAAATTAGTGGTAAGCACAACAAACCACGAACGGATAAAGTCCGATTTGGGAAAGGCTTGCGCCGAACGCGAAGACGGCACGCTTATTATTCAGCTTGCAAGCCCCGCCGAAAAGCAGTCCATGATGAAACGCCTTGTCGAAAACTATGATATCGACGAAGTGAAAGTGTTTGAGCCTTCCCTTAACGATATATTCGTTGAGTACGCAGGCGCGCAAGTGTAAGGAGGCAGAGCGATGAAGCAGTTTGGGAAAATACTTAAATTCGAACTGAAAGGCTATCTTAAAAACAAAGTCTTCGTAGGCGTCACAATCTTTCTTGTAGTCGCAATCGCTGTTGCCATGTTTATTCCGAATATTATATCGGCGCTCAAGTCCGGGACAACGCCGCCAAAGGACCTTCCGGTAATGCTTGTATACGCCGAAGACGAAACCCTTTCGGAAACCGTAAAGGAATATTTTACGCAAGCCTTTACGGGGTATAACGTAAAGGTTGCGGACGGAACACTTGACGATATAAAATCACAAATTACAAGCGGCAGCGTAGAATGCGCTTTTGTTTTGAACAGTCCGTCGTCTTACACTTATTACGTAAACAATCTCAGTATGACGGATTCTAATCAGGCAATTGCGAACACGGTATTGCAAGAGGTTTACAGAGTGAACGCGATGATGCAAAACGGATTGTCCCCCGAACAGGCGAGGGATATTATGTCGGTGGTTATCGAAAGCGAAACGACGACACTCGGTGTTGACCAGATAAAGAATTATTTCTATACTTACATAATGATACTTGCCCTATATATGGTTATTATGCTTTACGGGCAGCTGGTTGCGACCAACGTGGCAAGCGAAAAGAGCTCACGCGCCATGGAGATTCTGATTACGAGCGTAAAGCCGACGAATATGATGTTCGGCAAGGTTTTTGCGTCCTGTATCGTAGGCTTTACCCAACTTGTGCTTGTGTTCGGGTCGGCGTTGCTGTTTTATAATATCAACAAAGCGCAGTTGCAGAATCCGATCATCGCTTCGATATTCGATATGCCCGTAAGCCTGTTTATTTATATGCTCGTGTTCTTTGTTCTCGGCTTTTTGATTTACGCTTTCCTTTACGGCGCAATCGGCTCAACCGCGTCAAAGCTTGAAGATATAAGCACGATGGTGTTGCCTGTCACCTTCCTTTTCATTATTGCCTTTATGGTTGTTCTGTTCTCGATGATCGGCGGAAACGTAAACTCTGCATTGATGAAGGTATTCTCGTATATTCCGTTCACTTCGCCTATGGCGATGTTTACAAGAATTTGTATGAGTACGGTTGCCTGGTATGAAATTTTCATTTCCATTGCAATCCTGATCGGCTCTACCGTCGGTATCGGAATCCTTTCCGCAAAGATTTACCGTGTGGGAGTTCTCCTTTACGGGACGCCGCCGAGGTTTACAAAAATTATGAAAGAGGTTTTTAAGAAACAATATGGATAATAAAGCAAAACAAGGCGGGCTTGGCATCGTATCCGTTCTGACGATTATCTTTATTGTGTTGAAGCTGTTGGGAGTTATTAAGTGGAGTTGGATATGGGTGCTTTCGCCCATATGGACTTCCGCTGTGATTGTGGTCGTTGTGTTTTCTGTTATCTTGATTGGCGGAAGGATTAAAAAGGGAAAATGGTAACGCCCCGATTCCAAAGCCGAACGCCGCATATTGACAATAAGTAGGAGGGGGCAATGCAATACGAAAAAGAAATTGTCTTATACTGTTGCTGATCTGTGTCATGCTCGGAGTTACCGCCCTTTGTACTGCTCTCGTCGGTTGCGTCTTCCGTTGGGAATAAAGAATGCCCTGCAGAATTTCAGAGTTCTGCAGGGCGTTTTGCTATCAAACATTTTGGAGAGATATAGTTTCGGGGAATCAATTTCCAATCCTTTTCTGTATATCCTCAACAGACGGTAACTGTTTACTCAGATCTTCCGGCAGACAGCTTGTAAGTTTTCTCAATATACCAATTGCGCACGGTGCTGTCCGAAAACTTATCCAAGAGGACCACAGTGTGTCCCCACGGAATTTGTGCAACAGCCTGTTGCACAAATGCTTCATCAGGATAAGTCTCTGCGAATTTTGCCATGTATTTGAGGTTCCGCACGGAATAGCCTTTGACATTCGGGAAAGAAATGCGGATATCGGCGGCAAGATTCTCTATGAATTTACTCCCCAATGTCTTGCGTTCGTTTATCACTTAGCCTATATGGTAATAGCCTCATGATCTCAGGAATTTGTTCCGATATTCCTGTTCCCGGAGCTGATAACCCCTCCGGTTCAGTTCTGCTATTTTCAGAGCCACAAGGTTGATGTCCGAATGCAATGCCCGTGCGGTTGCGGCAATATCATAGCCGTTGTATACGCATTCCAAAACATCTTCATCCGGCAGTTTCAACTGTGCGGCAAACACATTTGCCTCATATTCCATCTGATTGTTTTGCATATCAAACAGGTTGAATTCATGGAAGCCTCCGCTTTGCATCGCCTCTTGTCTGTGCAGGAAATGATGCCCAAGCTCGTGCGCAAGCACAATGGAGCGCATCGCAGGATGCAGGTCTCGCTTGATAAAAATAATCGGTTTCCGCATCATGACCGTGTATGCACCCTTCTGCTTTACAAACGGCTGCGGCAGGATCATAATACCGGCGTAATGGGCAATCCGCTCCGGGTCACGCTCATCATATTTCCGCATGATACGGTTGGCTGTTCGGACTGCGTCGGCTATTCGTGTCATGAAAGTCCCCCTGTATTATATCGTATCTGTCTCATTGCAAATGTCGCTGCTTATTCTTCTTTGTCGTGTACTTTTCCCGATTCTCCGCTTTCACTTTCCAGTATGCATCCTGTATCGCCTGCATGAAGGTATCCATATCCTCTTCGCTCATCTCACCGCCGGCAAACAGGGAGCGCACCTCGGTCAATACGGTTTCCGCGCCTTTTTTTCCGCGGGGACCGTATTTTTCGTTGGCCGAAATCACGAATTCCTCCTCGGAATCGGTCAGCTCGGAGGTGGATACCCCGAGTACCTTGGCAACCTTGGTTACACTTTCAATATTGGAGGGACGGCGAACCCCGGTTTCCCAGTTCTGTATGGTGCGGAGAGCTACCCCACTACGCTCCGAAAGCTCTTTTTGCAGAATATGTGCGTTTTCTCTCGCGTTTTTCAGCCGCTGTGCAAAATTCATCGTAATTTCCTTTCAAAAAAACACCCGCAATTTCGTCCAAACCTATTGACAAACCGCAAGCGCGGGTGTATAATATCATCACAACCACTCACTATTGCACTTATATTATACACTGAAACACTCAGCCTGTCAAGTCAATTCACGAAAAAAGAAAAAGAAATTGCAGAAGTTTGTTATGAAAGAAGGCAAGGATAAATTTTGCGGAATGACGCAGACATTTGTATCTGTTGCCACCGGCGCAAGGAGAAATATTGTGAAAAACGAAAGAAATGATTCCTACTGGATTCCGAAACAAATGTACTGTCCGAACTGCGGAACACTCAGCGTTGGATATCAACGGGAGGGACTGACGGAATTCGAGTGCGGTCGCTGCCTGACGATGTTTGTGCGCAGCTACAAGAACCGTCGTCAGGATTTGCTGCTGATTACCATACCGAAAGGAACGGTCCGCCTGACATAGTGCGTTGCCCCAAGGCGGCGTGTTATTTGAAAACTGAATACGGCGAACGACGCATCATGCCTGGCTGAAACAGTGCTAAGTTAAGTCGTGCTTGCAGGTCTCGCCTTGAAATTGGTGTGCAAAGCCAGTTGGCAAAAGCCAAGCATGTAGAAGCCACCGATAGATAGAACATCCCATGGGATAACTGTGGGATCAGTCTGTCTGTCGGTGGCTTTTTTGCTTGTCAACAGATACATACCACTCCCGAACGCTCCCGACAGAGAAATCTGAAAGGAGCGTTTTTTATGTTGTCCGTGTGGCAGACCTACATAGCACGATACCCG
>URUL01000110.1 GCA_900551005.1 uncultured Ruminococcus sp.
CGAAACGGCTTGACCAGTATATCACACTTCTTCTCTCTTGTCAACCCCTTTTTCTAAACTTTTTTCGCTTTTTTTGATATTTTTTCGCAGCATAGCAAAATCATGAAAACCGAGTAAAATATACAAAAAGGCTTACGCCTTTTCGACTGTAAGCCTGTATTTTGCTTCCTGCATCACGATTCCGCGCGATTCCATAACATATTTCAGATATATCTCCCCGCCGTTTTCATAATCAATGCTGTTATCCACGCACTGTGAAGAGATAACGAGATCAAATGCGCCAAACGCAAGCTCATATGTGCACGGATATCTCTTTCCGCGTTCAAACACACAGGACATTTTCGCGCTTCCGATGCGGGAAAGCGAGATGACATCCCGCTCTCCCACGGAAAACGACATCGTATTATTGACGATATCGCCCTCACCGGAAATATCTTCTTCATATTTTATATATATACGGCCGTCGTGCAGCTCCATCGTTCCCTCACAGGAAACGTTAATATCGAGCTCATCGCCCTCGGGGTCTCGCTGGGTGGATTTTATTTTAAGTTTTACGTCCTTCATTTTACATCTATAAGGCTTTCCTTCCACATGGAGGGCGCCTCGTAGCCAAGCAGATTTACAGTTGTGGCGGCAACATTGGCGAGACCGAAATCAGCCTGTGGCTTTACACTGTATTTATCGGAGGTGAAATTATCATATATGATGAACGGAACGGGATTGAGCGTATGGCTCGTCTTTGCCTTGGGGGAGCCGTCGGCATTTGTTTTGACGGTGCCCTTCTTCTTATCGACCTCAAACATTTCGTCTGCGTTTCCATGATCTGCGGTGATGAGCGCTACTCCGCGAGCCTCATCGACAGCGGCAAGGATTCTCGCGAGCTGAAGATCGAGCGCCTCCATCGAGCAGATCGTAGCCTCATAATTTCCCGTGTGTCCAACCATATCGCCGTTCGGAAAATTGGCGCGGATATACTGATACTTGCCGGACTTTATCGCATCAATGAGTTTATCGGTGATGATGGCGCATTGCATCCAGGGGCGCTGTTCAAACGGAACGACATCAGAGGGAATCTCTACATAAGTTTCCGTTTTCTCATCAAACTTTCCGCTCTTGTTTCCGTTCCAGAAATAAGTTACATGACCGTATTTCTGCGTTTCGGAAATGGCAAACTGCGTGATTCCCGTTTCGGCGAGATATTCTCCCATGGTATTTGTGATATGAGGCGGAGAAACGAGATATCGGGAAGGGATGTGCAGGTCGCCGTCATATTCGAGCATGCCCGCATAAACTACATTCGGAACTCTTACGCGATCGAATTTATCGAAATCCGCATCGCCCTCGAAGGCTTCGGAGATCTCGATGGCGCGGTCGCCGCGGAAATTATAGAAGATAACGCTGTCGCCGTCATTTATCGTGCCTACCGGCTTGCCGTCCTCTGCGATAACGAAGGCAGGCAGATCCTGGTCTATTACGCCCGTTTCGGATCTGTAGGTCGTAATGGCATCTTCCGCCGAAGCGAACTGTCTGCCCTCGCCGAGAACATGCGTATGCCAGCCGGCCTCTACCATTTTCCAGTTTGCACCGTAGCGGTCCATAGTAATCTTCATTCTGCCACCGCCGGAAGCTATCTTTACATCGAAATCCGCCGAGCGGATTGAAGAGAGAAATTCCTCAAAGGGACGTACATATTCGAGAGCCGATGTTTCTCCCACATCTCTGCCGTCGAGCAGGATATGTACGCGAACGCACTTTATCCCGTCCTCCTTGGCATGCGATATCATAGCCTTGAGGTGGTCTATATGAGAATGTACATTTCCGTCGGAGAAAAGTCCGATGAAATGAAGTGTGGAGGCATTCGCCTTTACGTTTTTCGTGATCTCGCCCCATGCCTTTCCTGCGAAAAGCGCGCCGTTCTCGATGGACTGCGACACGAGCTTTGCTCCCTGCGCAATTACCTGGCCGCTGCCGAGCGCATTGTGACCGTCCTCGGAATTTCCCTTATCGTATTCCGAAGGGAGGCCGACTGCCGTGCCGTGCGCCTTGAGCTTAAGGCAGGGATACTTTTTCATGAGCATATCGAGCGTAGGCGTATATGCCTTGGAAACGGCATCTCCTTCCTTGCCGCTTCCGATGCCGACACCGTCCATGACGATGGTTACGACAGGACCGGCAACGCCGACTGTATTTTTCATTTTATTAAGACCTGAACTCATTTTTCTTTCCTTTCTTATTATATACTGTTTTTCTTACCGCTTTATTATATAACGCCGCATGACTTTTGTCAACGGTATATGTGATTTTTCGCGCAAAGTCACATCTGTTTTTTCGTTCCGCGCTTCGGATACAGCGGAACATTCTCGCCGCCGTTTTCATTGAAGCCTTCTCCTATTGCCTGTGTGACCTCCGTAAGGACCACAAAAGCGTTTTTATCGATACCGCGGACTATCTTTTTCAGCTTGTATATTTCGTTTTTCTTCACGACGCACATGACCGCGCGACTTTCCTTTTTGGCATACCAGCCCTCGCCGTGAAGAAGCGTGATGCCGCGTTCCAGCTCCGTCGATATGACCTCGGCGATCTCCTCGAACCGTTCTGAGAAAATAAGCGCGAGACGCGCTTTTTCAAAACCGCTCACCGTCATATCAAGCACCGTTGTGAAGAGGAATATCGCAACGGCGGAATAGAGAACGGTCATATAGCTGTTTGTCAGCACAGCGGCAAAGACTATGATCGCGCAGTCGCAGATAAACATCAGCGTAGACGGGGAAAAATGCGGGAATTTCACCTTCAGGATAAAGCCGACGATATCGGTCCCACCCGTGGTATATCCGCGTGAAAACATGATTCCCAGCGATGCGCCGAGAATGACGGCACCGATCACGGCACAGAGAAAGCCGTTTTCCTCCGGCAAATTGACACCCGGCGGGAATATGCCGATAGCTCCGGTAATATCTATGGCAAGAGACGAGATGATCATGCCGAGTATTCCCTTTATGCTCGCGCGGATCCCGTAAAAATAGGTGAAAATAAGCATCAGGGGAATGTTTATAATTATGATCATCGTACCTATCGGCAGCTTCACCAAGCCGGCATTATAGAGCGCGGTGGCAATACCCGATGCCCCTCCGACATATACGTTAACCGGGATGAGAAACATATTGTATGCCGCACCGTACAATATTCCTCCGAGAAGAAGATATGCCGCATCCGTCAGAATTTCCTTCCATCTGATCTTAGCCATGATTAACCTCCTCATATTTTTTATATTTGCGGAATATAGATTATATGTACAAGCCCAAAAAAGTTTTCGGGGTGATTTTTTGAATCGGGTAAAGAAATTTTTTATGAATGCACTTATCATGGGTGCATCATCTCTCTTCATGCGCACCGTTTCCGTCTGCTGGAGCGCATATGTGGCAAACAGAATAGGTGCCGAGGGATCGGGACTCTTTTCGCTCATCATGAGCGTCTATGCCTTTGCCGTGACTCTCGCCTGCTCCGGGATAAACCTGGCGGTCATGCGTCTCGTCTCACAGGAGATAGGACTCGGCAATGACAAAAATGCTGTCAGCATCATGAAAAAATGCGTCGGCTATTGTCTCTTCTTCGGCATCGGTGCGGGCATCCTTCTCTTTTCACTCTCGGGAGTGATTGCCAATAAGATCCTCTGCGATGGGCGAACGGCGCTTTCTCTTCGCGCGCTCTCCGTCAGCCTGCCGTTCATTGCTCTGTCAAATGTTTTCTCGGGTTATTTTTCGGCGGTACGCCGCGTTTATAAGAACGCCGCCTCGAGCATTGCCGAGCAGTTTGTGAAAATAGGGATCACCGTCGTCTTTCTTCTGATTATCGCGCCGCGCGGCATAGAATATGCCTGTCTGGCACTCGTTCTCGGTTCCTGTATCGCAGAGGCTCTTTCCTTTTTTTATATGTTCGTGCTCTATATCTTCGATAAGAAAAAGCACCTCTCCGACAAGAATTCAAATGAGGAAAGGAAAAATTTCCTTTCTCAGATAGTCGGTATAGCCATGCCGATCGCGCTCAGCTCTTATCTTCGCTCGGGACTCGTGACCGTCGAGCACGTGCTCATTCCGATAGGATTGAAAAAATCCGGCGCTGATGCCGCAGCGGCGCTTGCCTCTTACGGCACGATACACGGCATGGTACTGCCGCTGATACTCTTTCCCTCTGCCGTCTGCATAACCTTCGCGAGTCTGATTATTCCCGAGCTTTCCGAACTTGATGCCAAGTATACGACCGTGTATCGAAATACGCATATCTGCTATATCGTCAAGCGTGCCGTAAAGTTCGTTTCCGTCTTCGCCATAGGAACGGCGGGAATATTCATCTGCTTTTCCAAGCCGCTCGGAAATCTGATATATCCCGGCACAGATGCGGCGAAGTACATAGGCATTTTTGCCGCCGCTATTCCCGTCATGTATACGGATACGGCAGTTGACGGCATGCTGAAAGGACTGGGACAGCAACTCAGCTCCATGAAATATAACATCATCGATGCCGCCGTCAGCGTCGTACTGGTCTATACGCTTCTTCCGAGGCTCGGCATTTACGGATACGTCATATGTGTTTTCGTCTGCGAAATACTGAATTTTTCTCTGAGCATGGGCAGACTGATCGCCGTCACAGGTGCAAATATCTCTCTTCCCGCCATAACCGCGGCGCCCGTCTGCTGTATCGCGGGTGCCGCCTCGCTCTCTCTCATCATATGCCGCATATTTGGCATTGTCCTTGATACGGCGCCGAAATGCGCCGCCGCGATTATCACAACGATCATTTTCTATCTGCTTCTCATGGCAGGCGTATCTGCGGTCAGCCGCGAGGAGATCAACTGGTTTCGCTCCGTTTTTAAAAAAGAGAGTTGAGCTTCTGTATATATTGTACCATATTTCCCTCCGAATTCATACTGTTTTTTGAAAATATAACCACAAAAAAATACCGCTTGAATTTTTTGGCGGTATTTTTCGGTGTGTGCCCCGTTACATTTCCGAGGCGGCAAATAGCGACAGTTCTTCTTTTGGCTGTGCAGACCGAGTCGGCATAAAAATCCCCTCGGTGCAGTCCCGGTTATCGGGTGTCTGCGCAGAGGGGATTTGTTATTTCATGCTTATGAATCATGCTTTTATGACATCGGCATAAAGCTATTCTTCTAACGCTGCCTTCTGGCTGAGCGCCGCACGGAAATATGCGGGGTCGAATTTCGGCTTTCTATCATAGGTATATAAGCCGTTCATTTCCTGCTCGACATCGTAAAGCTGTGTATAGCAAAAGCCGACGATAAACGGATTGAAGAGCAACGCTTCGGCAAGACCGCGAAAACGCGCGATGAATTCTTCCGGCGTCTCAGGCGCTTTGTCATATTCCCATGCGTCTGTCAAAACCGACTTATCCTCCACCCATTTTATGCCGCCGTATTCGCTTATGAATCGCGGAACCACCTTGTTTGTGGTATATTTCGGATTTGATACCGTCGTTTTGCCTTCCGCCACATCTATATAACGGAGACGGAACGTTTCGGGATTCTGATCGTAATCATGCCAATCCATGATATCCGTAGCGCCCTCTTTCATGACATGGGACCAGCCCGAAGAATCTATGACAGGTCTTGTCGGATCCAGTCTGCGTGTCAGATTTGCGATCTGCTCCATCAGCATAACGCCCGCAGGATTGCTCGAGCTTTCATTGAAAGGACACCAACCGATCAAGGAAGGATGATTTCTATCGCGTTCTACCGCCTCGGACCACTC
>URUL01000111.1 GCA_900551005.1 uncultured Ruminococcus sp.
CCAGATGCGTCACCGTGCAGTGCCCGTCGTTCCAGTTTTCGACGATTCTGCCGCCGAAGCGCACGGAAAATGTCTTGTCCGTTCTCGGTACGAGCCATCCGTCGCCGCCCGGCATCCAAATATCGGGCAGTTCAACCTGATTTCCATCGATTATCTTCTGCTTGAAAAGCCCGTATTCATAGCAGAGAGAAAATCCCGTAGCGGGATAATCGAGCGTCGCCAGCGAATCCATAAAGCAAGCGGCAAGTCTGCCGAGACCTCCGTTTCCGAGACCGGGGTCGGGCTCCATTTCATAAAAATCATTGATGTCAAAGCCCATATCCGAGAGTGCCTCGGTATAGGCAGCCGTAAGTCCGAGATTGCCGAGATTGTTCTTCAGACTTCTGCCTATCAGAAATTCCATGCAAAGATAATAAACTCTCTTTGACTGCTGCTTTTTCATTTCGTGGCGATAAGCCGAGCGCTTGTTTGTCAGTATGTCCTTTACCGTCAGAATAACAGCCTTATAGACCTGCGCTTTCGTCGCCTCATCGGCTCCTACGCCGAAATAGCGCGAAAGCTTACTGTCAAGCGCCTGTCTTACATCTTCTTTTTCTACAATATTCCCCATATTGCGGTATTTCCCCCTGAGTAAAATTTATTTGCTTTTATTTAAATTGAATTTTCAATTCAAAGCTTGATTATTTATGCTCCGTCTCGTTTTCCGGAGAAAGCGAGAGAAAGAGCTCTGCATATTTTTCTGCCGAAACATTCCATGAAAAATCTATCTTCATGACCTTCTTTACAAGTGCCGTCCATTTTTCCTTATCATGATAGAGTGCTATCGCCTGGTCGATCACGTTCAGCATGTCATGCGCATTATATGCGGCGAAGGTAAAGCCGTTTCCCGCGCCCTCATAATAAGGCTTTATCGTATCGTAAAGACCGCCTGCCTCGCGAACGATCGGCACGGTACCGTATCGTGAAGCTATCATCTGCGCTAATCCGCACGGCTCGCTGCGCGAAGGCATCAGAAACATATCAGCGCCGGCATAAACGAGCTTTGACAGCTTTCTGTTGTATTCGATCTTCACGCCTGCCTTGCCTCCGCTTCTCGCGGCATATTCGCGGAAAAAGCACTCTGTATCATAATCTCCCGTTCCGAGCAAAACGAACTGCATATCCCTTGCGAGAAGCTCATATGCCACTTCTCGGACAAGGTCAAAGCCCTTATGGTCGGCAAGACGCGAGACCATGGCGATGACGGGAACATCAGGTCGTACGGGAAGTCCGTATTCCTCCTGTAAAGCCGCCTTGTTCTTTGCCTTTCCGGTAAGTCCGCGATAAGAGAAATTGAACTTCAGATCTTTATCCGTTTTCGGATTATAGAAGTCCACGTCTATTCCGTTTACGATGCCGCTGAGCTTGAAATTATGCTCGCGCAGGATATTGTGAAGCCCGTGCGCAAAAAACGGCGTCTGTATCTCCTCCGCATATTTCGGGCTTACGGTGGTAACCGCATCGGCACAGAGTATTGCGCCCTTGGTCAAATTGACGTCGCCGTCAAATTCGACGGTGGAAGCATCCATCTTATCAAGTCCGAAAAGGTCACCCATCGTTTCCCTGCCATATACGCCCTGATATTCTATATTATGAATGGTATAGACGGCTTTTACACCGGAATAGCCTGCGCTCCTTCCGTTTCTGCGCTTGAGCAGGATGACGGAAAGTGCTGTCTGCCAGTCATTTGCACTGTAGACATCGGGAAAGAAATCCACCATTCCCATGAGCGCGAGTATCGCATTCGAAAAGAAGGCAAATCTCTCTCCGTCATCAAAAAAGCCATAGAGTGCATCGCGCTTGAAATAATATTCGTTATCGATAAAATAATATTTTACACCGCCGCGTTCAAGCGAGAATATACCGCAGTACTGCTGACGCCACGAAACGGCTACGTTAGCCCAGCATTCGAATTTCATCTGCGAACGGTATTCCTCGCTTATTTTTGAATAAAGAGGAATAACGGCGCGTATATCCCAATCCGGATGAGCCGCCTTCAGGGCGGGCGGGAGCGAGCCCATGACATCTCCGAGTCCGCCCGTCGCCGCAAAAGGCATAGCCTCCGATCCCGCAAAAAGTATTTTCTTCATAATTTTCTCCCCTTGCTTAAACCATTTTGCCCTTTTCTATATAGAAAGGCAGCGTCTCATGTCCCGAAAGCGTTATGCCGTCGCGTATCACGACGTTCTTATCGGCAACTATATATCCGAGCGTTACATTCTCACCGGTGAAAACATCCTGATACAGGATGGAATTGCGGACAACCGCATTTTTGCCTATCTTGACACCGCGGAAAAGTATGCTGTTTTCAACGGTACCGTAAATGCGGCAACCGTCGGCAATAAGCGAATCCTTCACCTTTGCATCGGGTCCGTAGTAGGTAGGTGCGGAATTGCGTACCTTCGTATATATCGGACGGCTCTCTATTTCAAAAAGCTCGCGGTAGCCCTCTTCGTTGGATATAAGCTCCATATTGTGCCTGAAATAATCGCTCATCGATGAAATACATGAGAAATATCCGTCGAATTTATACACCCTGTAGTTACGGTGCTTCAGATTGCGCAGGAAAACATCCCTTGTCATGCTTACATAATTATGGGCTATCGCATCCATCACTATTTCCTTCAGATAAGCCGCGGACATGACGAGGATGTTCAGATTGATATCGGCTTCTCCCTCGAAATTCGTCGGATAAGCCTCCATGTCCGTGATCCTTCCCGTATTGTCATATTTTACCAGCACGTTTGCTTTTGCGCGCTCGCGTGTCAGATGCATGCGCTGAACAGCCATGGTTATATCGGCACCGCTGGCTATATGGTCGGCTATCATGGCGCTGAGGTCTATATTGCATATCACATCGCAATCGAAAAGCGCAACATAATCCGCGTTTATATTCGAAATGCTGTAGTTTACGCTTTTGAGCGCCTCGAGACGCGTATTATACAGCGAATTTACGTTATTGGCATAAGCCGTGATATACGGTGGAAGAATCTTGACACCGCCGCTTCTGCGCGCGAGATCCCAGTCCTTGCCGCTACCCACATGATCCATGAGCGACTGGTAATTGTAATGAGTTATGATGCTGATATTGCTTATGTCGGAATTCACCATATTTGAGAGAGCAAAGTCCACAAGGCGATACCGGCATCCGAAAGGAATTGAGGCAAGAGTACGGTATCTCGTAAGTTCCGGAATATTGCTGTCATGTATATTTGAAAAAATTATACCCGCTGTTTTCATGCTCTTATCCTCCCCGCTTTTAATCCGTATATTTGTCGGCGGCGGTATCGTCTACCATCTCGCCGCGTTCTATAACAACATTCGGCTTTATCATAAACTCCTCGGAAATAACGGTTATGCCGTCACTTCCGTTGTCCGCGCCTATATGAGCGCCTTTGCCGATCACGCTGTTCTGGTCTACTATGGAGTACTCCACCATAGCGCCGCTGCATATGTGTACACCGCGCATGATAACGCTGTTGATGACCGTTGCACCTGCCTCACCGACAACCCCCTCGGAAAGCACGGAATTTTTGACCGTACCGTGTATCTTGCAGCCCTCGGTGATCATGGAGTTTTCCACGATAGAGCCTGCATACAGCTTCTGCGGAGGCTCTGCACTGTGACGGTAGAAAATGCGCCACGATCTGTCATACAGGTCAAAGGCGGGCTTATCGCCGAGCAGATCCATATTTGCCTCCCAGAGACTCTTTATCGTGCCTACATCCTTCCAATAGCCTTCAAAAAGATAAGCGCACATCTTCTTGCCGTCGGCAAGCATCTTCGGAATGATGTTCTTGCCGAAGTCATTTGACGAATTTTCATCGGCATCATCCTCCGTCAGATACTTTTTCAGCACATCGGCTTTGAAAATGTAGATGCCCATGGAAGCCTTATTGCTCTTCGGCTTTTTCGGTTTTTCCTCAAATTCGTAGATCGTTCCGTCGGGATTTGTATTGAGTATGCCGAATCGGCTCGCCTGATCCATCGAGACCTCAAGCACGGCTATTGTGCAGTCTGCATTTGCCGCCTTGTGATATGTCAGCATCTTGCTGTAGTTCATCTTGTAGATATGGTCGCCTGAGAGAACAAGAACATAATCGGCATCATATCTCTCGATGAAGTTCAGATTCTGATATATCGCGTTAGCCGTTCCTTTATACCAGTCGGAGGATTTTTTGCCCTGATACGGAGGCAAAACCATGACGCCGCCGCGCGTGCGGTCAAGATCCCACGGCTGTCCGTTGCCTATGTATTCGTTGAGTACAAGCGGCTGATACTGCGTCAACACGCCGACAGTATCTATTCCCGAGTTAACGCAGTTTGACATGGGAAAGTCTATGATCCTGTATTTGCCGCCGAAAGGAACGGCTGGCTTGGCGGTCTTCTCGGTCAGCGCATAGAGACGGCTTCCCTGTCCTCCCGCGAGCAGCATTGCCACGCATTCTTTTTTTCTGTACATAGAAATAGTCCTCCTTATGTAAATTTTAAAAATTTAAAGTCATTTTTTCTTTTTCGGAGATTTGCTTTTCAGTATAAGTGCGCCGTAGCCCGGAATCTTCATTTTGATATATTGTTCCGTTTTCCCGTCTGTTTTCCTTCCCTGCGAACGGTATACCGTGCCTTCACCCGCAGTACCGCTTCCGCCGTACTTCTTATCGTCCGAAGAGAAAACGGCTTCGTACTCGCCGCGGCGCTTCACGCGCATTTCGTAATCCCATTCGACCGGAGCGAAATTCAGCACAACGTATACGCTTCTGCCCCGCGTATCAATGCGCCTGTAAGAGATCAGATTCATCGAGGCAAGATCGGCATCGATCCATTCGAAGCCGTCCCATGAATCATCTATCTCATAGAGGGCAGGCGTTGCGAGATAAAATTGATTGAGCGCCCGCACATACTCGTGCATCGCATGGTGCGCGGGATATTTCAGCATGAACCATTCAAGCTCGTTTTCATAATCCCATTCGCGGAAAGGACCGTATTCTGTTCCCATGAAGAGCATCTTCTTGCCCGGCAGAGTCATCATATAAGCCATAAATACGCGCATCGAACGGAACTTGTCCTCATATTCGACGAACATCTTGTCGAGCAAGGATCTCTTTCCGTGAACGACCTCGTCATGCGAAACGGGAAGTATGAAATTCTCGGAGAAAGCATACATCATCGGGAAAGTCAGCTTGTTATGTATTCCCGAGCGGAAAAAAGGGTCTGTCTGCATATATTCGAACATATCGTTTGCCCAGCCCATATTCCATTTGAAATTAAAGCCGAGCCCGCCAACGTCCGAAGGCTTTGTGATG
>URUL01000112.1 GCA_900551005.1 uncultured Ruminococcus sp.
GCCTTGCTTTGCTTTCCTCTATTATACTACTTTTTGAATATTTTTGCAAGACTGACATTAATCAGTGTTTCCCTAAAAATATACGCTCTTTGCCGATAAATTGCCCCTTTTACAGAAAATTCTTAACAGAGCCTCTATACATCATTTTGATCATCTCTTGCTAAATTGGATCTTGTTTCGGAATCCAATTCACTCCAAACTTTCAGAAGTGGGTGATAGGTTTCATCATTTACCAATCCCCATTTGTCATGTTTTTGGATGCGTTGCATACAGGCATGACGAATTTCCAAAGCATCAGGACGGGTTAAAAATTCTTCCAGTTCCCACCGAAACGAAAAACACAGCCAAAGTGTTTCCTGTTCTTGTTCTTTGTCCCAGTGGCAGAACACCCGGATTGACGGGTAATTTTTTTGTTCCCGCAAATATCTTTGAATTGCTCTGCAGCTATCCGAATAGATATGCCACAAAGCAAGACCGACAAAAGATTCTACACTCAATACATTTTTTTGCATTGGTACTTCGTTTGGATGAATAATCCGGCTGCTGTCACGCTGATCCGGATGCTGACCTACAAATCCATATGCTTGCTGTTCCTCCAGAGTGAGCAATCTGGGATATGGAACGGACACATGAAATTCTTCCAGTGTTTGCAAAAACAATGACATGATTTGTAATTTCATTCCATCCATTATCAAATTGTTGCATTTTGAGAAGGTCTCTTTCACATAAACCGTCACAAACAGCGATCGTTCAAATTCAGGATGCTCCGGAAGTCTTGCCGATGTTGGCTTTCGAAACAGCCCATGCTTTTGCGTTGTTTTCGGAATCACCATGCTTTCATAGGATTCTGCATAGCAAGCAACAATTTCAATATCAAACTGATACATCACCTTTTTTATGAAAGAGGCGGCAAGTGGGCTTTGCTCTGCCCGACCGGAATGAATCACTGCTCGGATATCCGGTCGGGAAAGTTCAATCTGTTCCATTTTTTTCCTTTACTACACAATTTCTGATTGCAGCCTTGACAATTCCTCCGGCGGTATGTCATTCAAACATTTGAATACAGGATGATAACTGCTTTCCGTAAAAATGTGAAAATGATCATAATTTTGAAGGCAGGAGAACATCCGATGCTGAATCTGATCCTGTTGTTTCTGTGATAGCAAACCATTGATTACAACAAGATGAGAATAGCCCTCGCTTGTAGGATATGGCAGAACTTTGACGATGGAAGGATATTCGCAGCGAACAGATGCAAATGCACGAAAATGGCAGGTGTTCACCGTGATATGCCACTTGCCGATTGCATCAAATGACTCGATCTGAACAGTTGTAAAGATCGGAAATATTCCATCATGATGTTCCTTTCGGGTTTGTTTTCTCGGTAATACCCGGTGATACGAAATTGAATATCGTTCCATAATCGGATAAAGAATCCGGAAAAACGATTCTGCCATTTCATCGTCGTGAAATGATAAATTATGGTTTTGAGAAACACGAATAGTTGATTGATCGTCTGTACGAACCAATAATGTCAGAGAATTTTGTGTTTCCTCGCAGTAATATGAAACAAAGACCTGAATTTTGTATTTTTCATGAAGTTGCTTGTGAAATTCTTCAGCTAAAGCAGAATTTTTAAGGTTTCCCGTCAGAAAAATATCCTGAATGCTGTTTTCGGTCAAAAACATATACTGTACCTCCTTCTACGGAACTGCTGAATAACTCGCCTCCAAATCTCCCGAACATGCAATCATGCATAAAATGATGAATAAAACATCAAGGATCACAAGCAAAAGTCGAAAAACAGCCACGCAAGCACCGTCTGAACCGGTTTTTCATCCCCAATGAGGGAGAATTACCCTCAAATGGGCATAGTTATCCCGCTATAGGCGCAGCTTGTTTATTCCGGAACTGTTCGGTTCGCCCAACCCGGATGCACATCAACAGGTTGGCACACCCGAACAGGACATGGAACCGGTTCATATTCTTGGCAATGCCACGGTATGCAACTTGCCTATACCCGAAATCCCGTTTGACTATGAGAAAGACGTGCTCGACCTTACAGCGAATCGACGAGATGCGATTTTCCATTTGCTTTTCCCAGTTGATTCCCTCATAGTCTTTGGATGTTTTCAGGCTGGAGGGACGCTTACAAATGCGGTAATCGATTTGGGACAGGTGTTCATCCTTTATGACATCCTCCTGTTTCGGAACTTCAGCAAGGTTGTCGCATCCGGAACCTGTTCCGTCATAAAATTTATGCCAAGAAAACTACGCATGGCGTAGCTGTCATATATGGCGTCCTCTGTCCCTTCGTCGGACAGGTTGAACCATGTCTGCATCAGATACATCCGCAGCATCGTCTCGATACCCCGAACAGGTCGCCCATGCTCTCCCTTCGGATAGTACGGTCTGATCATTTCTACCCATGCTTTCCACGGGATGATCTCTTCCATCTTGTTGAGAAATTCCTCCCGCTTCGTCGTCTTTTTCCGGTTTCCGTATTCAACATCCGTCAATGTTATCTGATCTTTCATACCGCACACCTGCCTTGCTTTGCTTTCCTCTATTATACTACTTTTTGAATATTTTTGCAAGGTCTACATTAATCAGTGTTTCCTTAGAGGTGGCCTGTTGCAAATGAAGCAATTTTATGATATAATAAGGACACAAAATAAAATGATGAGGTGAACTTTATGAAAAAAATAATTCCTTTTATTTTTCCATTAATAACTGGTTTATTTGGTGGTTGGTTTATCGAATGTTTTTTATGTGTTGCTTCCATAACTATGTCACCTTTTGGCGATCTGGATCAATTTAATTTTTTTCTTTTTTGTGGTATAGTTTCATTAGTATCTCTACTGATTATCATAGTGGCTACAATTGTGAATATTTCGTTCTTTATTGAATTAAGCAACAAGAAAAAGTGTATGCTCGGTTTAATTGTGCAGGTTTGTACGACGATTTTTATTTGTTTGGTATCTTGGCACTGCGTGGCACAAGTAATCAATGTTTTATATAAATTTTTTTGAAATTTAAAAAGGCCCTGCGGACAAAATCCTGGACAGGGAGAAAGGAAGGGATTATGTACACAAGGGAGCAAAAGGAAAAGGCACTTGCAATGTATGATGCAACGCAATCCATCGCAGAGGTCATTCGCCGGCTGGGATACCCGTCGAAACAGGCGTTGTACACATGGATAGCAAATCGCGATAAGCCTTGGCAAAAGCCAAACGGTTTTCGCGGGGTCAACACCGCAGAACACCCGTGGCATCCGTCAGTGAATTTGAAAATTTCTGCAATCAGGACTTGTTTTGAAGAGCGCAAAATATTTTTGCAAAACCACTTGACAAAAACGTCGTTATGTGGTATACTATGCAGGTCGGCAGGAATGCTGGTATAGCTCAGCTGGTAGAGCACGTCTTAGGTAATGACGAGGTCATCAGTCCGAATCTGATTACCTGCTCCAGAGTGGCTCGTTGTGAGAACAGCGAGCCTCTCTTCATTTTTGCCTTGCTGCAGCCTGCGACAGTACCGGATCGGCAGAGGCGTTACGAAAAGGTCGTTCCCATAAACCGTTTGGCGCCGAGGGGAGAATAGACCCATCGGTCAATATGCGGGACGCGGTCGCCTCGGATGAAATAATCCAGCCGGGGGGCAGGCAACGGCTCGTTCCGGCAGGCGTCGATCAGCACAAGCTTGACCTTCATGCGTTCCGGCGTGATGCTCTTGATGAATACGGCAGCCGTCCTGCCGACCAGCGCCTGCGCCATTTCGCGGTCACCGTCCCGCAGCTCGGCAAGTCCTGCCAGGTTTGGCGCCAGTTCAACGAACACGCCGTACTCCTCCACGCTCCGGACGATGCCCGCGACCGTCTGCCCCGGTTCAAACCGCGCGGCATTCTCCGTCCAGGTTCCCAGCAGTTCCCGCATGGTCAGAACAATCCGCCCGCTGTCCCGATCCACCGAGCGCACGACTGCCCAGATCAGCTGCCCGTTATACAGTCGTTCCCGCGGATGCCGGATGCGCGAGACGGACATGGCATCCACGGGGAGCAGGGAGCACAGACCGCATCCGATATCTACGAATGCTCCGAAGCTCTCCAGATGCGTGACACGTCCCCGGACGACGTCGCCGGGAGCCAGATCGGCGATATATACGGCGGCGCACTCCGCCTGTGCCGCACGGCGGGACAGGCGTACGGTCGTCAGTCCTTCGGCGTCCGGTGTGTCAATGCCCTGCACCTTGAAGCAGACCGCTTTGCCGACGCGCGTGAGATTGGCGATTTCCTTGACCGGCTCGCCGGGACGTGTGTACTCCGCCTCCTCGCGCGGGATAATGCCGCGAACCCCGGGCAGGGCGGGGAAGTCTATGTGCAGATTCAGTTCGCTGTCGCAGAGCAGTGCGGTGCCCTCCAGAATGGCACCCGATGCCTGCGCCCGTTCCAGCATCGGCAGGGATGAGCAGGCGTCCCGATTGGCGGCGGAGGTCAGCAGCTGACCCTCCGGCAGATAGTTTGCTTCCATATGTAGCTCCGATCCTTTCTTTTGCGTACTTAACCGGGGATTCCGGCGTTATCACCCGCAGTGTATGAAGCAATCGTCCGACGTATGCCACTGAAAAAGCGAAACGGCGAGGCAGGGACATACAGAAAAACACGCGAAAACGCAAGGAAACGGGAGCTTGCATACCTGTAAATCAAAAAATCAAAATAATTTCGAAAAAGGGCTTGACAGGCAGGGGCAGATATGGTATAATAGCGCCGTTGTGCGGGAGAGGTATGCCATGCGTGGCGCCGCTTCCCGCGAAAAATTGATTGGAGGAAGACAAGATGTCCACATTCATGCAGAAAAAAGAGTCTGTGGTGCGCAAGTGGTATGTCATCGACGCGGCTGAGAAGCCCCTCGGTAAGACTGCCGTTGCCGCCGCCGACCTGTTGCGCGGTAAGAACGACCCGACCTTCACCCCCCATGTTGATTGCGGTAACTTCGTTATCATCGTCAACGCGGAGAAGGCGGTGCTGACCGGCAACAAGATGACCGACAAGTACTACTACCATCATTCCGGCTACATCGGCGGTATGAAGAAGGTTCAGTACAAGACGCTGATGGCGACCAAGCCCGAGAGAGCTATGGAGCTGGCAGTCAAGGGAATGCTGCCCGATACCGTCATCGGTCGCAAGGCATTCACCCGTCTGAAGGTGTACGCAGGTGCCACCCACAACCATGAGGCGCAGAAGCCCCAGGTGTACG
>URUL01000113.1 GCA_900551005.1 uncultured Ruminococcus sp.
GTATTATGATATATTCCCGTTTTGGATTATCGCTTGACTTTCCACGGTTTATATGATATAATAATATAAAAAGCCTTTCCGCGCAAGTCTAAGGGCGCTGCTCCCCTCATGCTTTGCACGGCTTTTTATGATGGCTTCGCAAAAATGCTTTTGCAAGCAAGCATTTTTGTTTCTGATATATCTTTGTATCCGATATATCTTTGTTTCTGCCATAAAATACAGAAATTTCCAAATACGCTTGCAATACAATTACGACGGAGCAATATAAGAATAAAATCGCGGAGGATATTTTTATGAAAAAGTTGAAAGTTATATGTATAGGTGCCGGAGGCAGAGGCAGAGGCTACTTCAATATCATGAACGAACAACCTGACAAATTCGAGCTTGTCGGCGTCGCAGAACCGATAGATTCCGCTCGTGAGGTTTTTATTCAAAGCTTTGGCGTTCCCGCAGAAAACAGCTATAAATCATGGGAAGAAATTCTCGACCGCCCGAAATTTGCGGATATCGCCATTATCTCGACACTTGACGATATGCATTACAAACCCGCCATGAAAGCGATAGAATTAGGGTATAATCTGCTTCTCGAAAAGCCCATCGCGCAGACCGTGGAAGAGATCACCGATATTGCAAAAGCGGCACATAAAAAAGGCGTAAAAGTAATCGTCTGCCATGTTCTTCGCTATACGCCTTTCTATAAAAAAGTAAAAGACCTCGTGGACAGCGACGCTATAGGTGATATAATGTCGGTAATAGCTCTTGAGCGAATACAAAATATTCATTTCAGCCACAGCTTTGTGCGCGGCAACTGGCACAGTGAAGAGGAATCCACTCCCATGCTCCTTGCAAAGAGCTGTCATGATATCGATATCATTCAGTGGCTCATCGGCAAAACCTGCAAAAAAGTCTCCTCATTCGGTGACCTCACCTATTTCAAGAGTGAAAACGCACCCGAAGGTGCGCCCGTAAGATGTGTTGACGGCGGCTGTCCCATAGCCGACACATGCCCGTATAATTGTATCAAGCTCTATTATGATGACAAAAACAACACATGGTTCCGACGTGCAGCGGCAAAGCATCTTTCCAAAACTACATATCCTACGGATGATGAGGTCATGGAGGCACTGAAGACCACGGATTATGGTCTTTGCGTTTTCCATGCAAATAACGATATGGTGGATCATCAGGTGGTAAATATGCTTTTTGAAGGAGATGTCACGGCAAGCTTCACGATGAATCCTTTCAACGGCGGCGGCAGAGCCATTCATCTTTTCGGAACAAAAGGCGAGCTTGTAGCCGAAGCAAACGATACCGAAATACGCGTATTCAGCTTTGCTACAAAAAAATGGAGTAAGGTTTCCGTAGTTGAAACCGAGGAATCCATTCTCGGCGGTCACGGAGGAGGCGACCAGGGAATGATCTACGATCTCTATGAATATTTCAACGGAACCTACAACGGATGCTCGGTTGCCGATATATCCGTTTCCGCGGCAAATCATCTCATAGGCTTTGCGGCGGAAAGGGCAAGACATACCGACACCGTTGTCGATGTAGATGAATATTTCAGAGAATTCGGTCTCGAAAATATCTATAGATAAATAACAAAAGCCGGTTGGATTTCAGCCGGCTTCCGTTTTTCTGCAGGCAAAAATTTCTTTTTTTCTATTGAACTTGTCTCCTTATCGGCAATGATGAAAAAATATTTGAGAAAATATGAAAAAAGGCTTGATTTTTCGTCTCGGATATGATATAATATCTCACGCCGACAAGACATGGCCCTTTGGTCAAGCGGCTAAGACATCGCCCTCTCACGGCGAAAACGGGGGTTCGATTCCCCCAGGGGTCACCAAACGTAATAAATCCGAACTATTTCGTCAATCGAAATTGGTTCGGATTTGTTTTTTATTTCAATAAAAAAGCCAAGAGCAAGGTCAGCCGACCTTGCTCTTTTCAGTATTTCTCAACATCATAGGGAAGGCGATATTGAAAAAGCCATAATTGAGTAAGCCCTTTTTGCTTGATCCATATGATCGCAAGAACTTGCATGCAAGATCTTCGTGTCAACGATTATACGAAAAATCCGAGGTTTTTACGGCTGCTTTTTCTGATCGTGCCGTCTCTGTCTCCAAAATATCCTCGTTTCTCCTGCCTGTCAGATTCTTTTTAACGAACCTCGATGTCCCATATATCAGTCCGCCGCCAAGCACCAGCGCAATAATATAAATGATTATTGACACGATACGACCGGGGTACCTACCCAGCCGGCCTTGGAAAAAGAAATCAAAGTCCTTAAAAACTGCCAACGGAGTGTTATAAAACGGGCTGATATAGCACATATTGAAATCCTGCTTGTTATGGAAAATGAGATTTAACACCGTCGCGGTCAGGACAACTCCGCCCAGAACGGTAATCGCCTTCATGTATCCTTTAATATCTGAACAAGCATTTTTCGTAAACAGAATATATAGTGCAATAAATATCAACAGCGCATGCCAAATGCAGGAATGAATCAATGTAAAATAATGCGCGTTGAGGATTCCGCTCGGTTCGGCATATGCCATGATTCCTCCCAAAAATCCAATGCTGACAAGATATTCACACATTGCGTCACGCACGCGGTTTTTCTTCATACAACCAACGATCATACAAAGATACATCGGCACACTGCAAAGCTGGAATGGGAAGATATGCCAGTCATATCCCTCCCCGCCGGCAGCGACAAGATAGTAAAACTGTTTATATATCTCACTCAGGAAGAGAACGGTACCTATGGAAAAAATGACGATTCTGAATGTTTTTTCGCTGTTTTTCCTTGCAAAATAACAGATTGCCACCATCAATGCCAGGGATGAAACCACAAAAATCAAGTGGAACAGCCCATATGGTTCCGGTCTGTTTTCGACGACAACATGCGTAGATTTGATAAATTCTTCGATTACTTGCATAGACTTCACCTACAACTCCTTTTTCGTACACATGCGATATCTTATATTTTGATATTTTTCCTTTCTTTCAGTATATCACAGTTTTTTTCAAAGTCAATAAATCCGGAGCACACTTAACAATATTTAAGAGTTACGTATATGCGCGGGTGCGAAGGCGGTCGGCAAATTTTTATTTTCCTATATTTTTCAGCCGCTCAGCTTCTCCTTTTTGCTCACCGCCCGCGAAATCAGCATGAGGATAAATCCCGCCGCAAGCGCACCGGAAAAATCTATCATTACATCAAGCGCGCTTCCGTTTCTTCCTGAAACAAAAAGCTGATGAAGCTCGTCAAAAGCCGCATAGACAAGGCAAAACGCCGATGGAAGTGCAAAACAAAGCATGGGCTTCATATTATACGTCCGTATAAAACCGCCTGAAAAGGCTCCTAAAAGGAAAAATTCCGAGAAATGAGCAAGCTTTCTTATGATAAGAGAAATCGTACCAAGCTCTTTTTCCGAGAGTTCGTTCATCTCCTTACCGGAGAAACCACGTATTAACAACGCCATGATTCCGTCGGAAGCGGCAGCAGACTCTTCACCGCTCTCCGAAGAAAAGCAAAATATCATGATCATAGTGCAAAGAGTCAAAAAGAAAAGCGACCATCGCAAAATCATTTTTTTCATAGGTTACTCCGCAAAAAAGCTGATGGTTTTATCATATCATCCCCAAAGCCGTTTGTCAAGCGACTCGATTTATTTTGACATATTTTTCAGCTGAGCATAAAATGAAAACAAAGCTCATTTGCTTTTTTTTAAATCAGAATGTAAGGAGAAATTTTTTGTGGATTATCAAAGAAACGCGGCACGCCGCCTGATAGAATTTCAGAACAGAATGTCCCGAGCCGCCATACCGACAGCGGCAATGCCCGAAGAAAATGACGAGGGAAATGAGGATAATTCCTGCCTCGCGGGAAAAAGTCTCGCTATGGTATATTCACCTTGCCAGCAGTTTCGCGAATTGTATGAGCCTGCGGAAGCACTTTCCCGCGGGACATTATTCCGCGAGCTGGATAAACCTTTTTATGGAACAAGGAGGAGCTTTTAAATGAACGAAAGAGAAAAACTGCTCCGCCGCATACAGGAAGAAGATTTTGCCGTATATGAGACCGTTCTCTATCTGGACGGTCATCCGAAAAACAAAAAGGCACTCGCCTTTTATCAGAAGCATCGCGATATGGCAGCGGCGCTCAGAGCGGAATTTGAACAGAAATACGGTGTTCTCAGCATCTATGGAAATCATGATACCGGCAACTGGAACTGGATAAACAGACCTTGGCCATGGGAAAAGGAGGGCAACTGATATATGTGGATGTATGATAAGAAACTGCAATATCCCATTAAAATAAAAAATCCGAATGCGACTTATGCAAAAATCATAATAAGCCAGCTGGGAGGTCCGGACGGTGAGCTCGGTGCCGCCATGCGATATCTCAATCAAAGATATACCATGCCTTATAACGAGGTTATCGGCATACTGACAGATGTGGGCACGGAAGAGCTTGCTCACCTTGAAATGATTGCCGCCATGATCTATCAGCTCACTCTCGGTCTTTCCGTAGACGAAATAAAGCGTCAAGGTTTTGATACTTATTTCGTAGACCATACCGTGGGCGTCTATCCGCAGGCGGCATCCGGTGTGCCTTTCGATATGAAATATATCGGCGTAAAGGGCGACACCATAGCCGATCTGAATGAAGACCTCGCCGCAGAGCAAAAGGCCCGCGTGACATACGACAATATACTCCGCCTCGTAGACGACCCTGATGTCCGTGATCCGATAAAATATCTGCGCGAACGTGAAATAGTACATTATCAGCGCTTCGGAGATGCCCTCCGCATAACGCAGGATAACCTGAATTCAAAGAACTTTTACGCTTTTAATCCCTCTTTCGATTAAAGCGAAAAATTCCCGAAAGCTTCCTTGTGAAAAGGATTTTCGGATAACGGAAGGTCGGCATCAATTCAGCATTTTAAACTACACTATAGAAAAACGACGCCCTGAGGACGTCGTTTTTTCCTGTTCGGTTTTCAGAAATTGATCACTCCGAGATGCTCGAGAAGGATCTTCAGCGCGATAAGGATCAGTATGACTCCACCGGCAATTTCGGCCTTTTTCTTGAATCTTACGCCGAATTTATTCCCTATGAAAACGCCGGCAAAGGATAATACAAAGGTGATGATGCCGATAAAGCTTATGGACTTCACAAGACTGACATTGAGGAAAGCAAGCGAAATCCCTACAGCGAGTGCGTCTATGCT
>URUL01000114.1 GCA_900551005.1 uncultured Ruminococcus sp.
GCGCAACAATAAGTGAGCCGTGTACCGACCACCTATGGGGGCTTTTCGCCCCCTTATTTTTTTAGCAGGATAAAGCCATGTCTAATCGCCATGGCAGACCACATCGCCCGGCAACGCCGAGCGAGGAAAAAGCACGGTGTAACAAGGCTTTTTGCAGATTGATGACGAATCGCAAGGAAACAGCCTTCATGTCTGCCGTGTGCCAAAATAGGGGGCTAACAGTCTGACACCCCCAAAAAACCAAGGTGTAGCAACGCAATTTTGGATGTCTGATTGCGGCACCTTTAAAAATTTATGAAACCATGAGGTAATAAACACATGAGTAATAATAATCAAAATTTATCCGCAAAAGGCGTAAGCCTTACCCCATCTCAATGGGAACGTTGCGACCGTCTCACTGAGCGGTACGGCAAAAAGTCCCGCAATTTATTCATCCGTGAAGCCGTGGATTTCTATTGCGTGTGGCTGGAAAAGGAGCATATGGAACGCTTCCTTCTGCCTTCTCTCGAGTCGGTTATGGACTCGAAGATCAAAGACAGCGAAGGGAGAATCCGAAACGTTGAGTTCAAAATGGCGACTCAGATCGCCGAGCTCACTCTGCTTCTCGCCGAGTATTTGAATTATTCCGACGAAGATCTGGACCGTCTTCGTGCCGATGCCATCCGTCATTTGAAGGAAACCAACGGCTCCTTCCGCTTCTGATTACGAGGTGTGAATGGCAAAAATTATTGTAAAAGCGCCGTTCTATAAACCCGGACACAAGACGGAGAAGGGGCAATCGCGCGGTGGCTACGCACAGTATATCGGAACGCGCGAGGGCGTAGAAATTCTTCGTAGCGGAATGGCAGGCTATATCGGTGAGCGTCATGGCTCTCACGGACTCTTTTCCGACGAGGGCGTTGACGTTTCTCTCTCGAAGATCAGCGAGGAAATAGACAACCATCCCGGAAACGTGTGGGGATTTATTGTCTCACTGAAACGCGAGGATGCCGAGAGAGTTGGCTACAATTCTGCCGAGCAATGGGTGAATCTCCTGCGCTCCCGACGGAATATTATTGCAAAAGAGATGGGCATCGCTCCCTCAAATCTTCGCTGGGTCGCCGCCTATCACAACAAGGAAACCAACCCTCACGTCCACATGATGGTGTGGTCGTCCCGACCGCAAGAGCCGTATCTTTCTCGCGAGGGCATCCACAACATCAAGAAGACTCTCGCCTCGGATATCTTTCGCCAAGAGCATCTGCAGATTTATAAAAAGCAGACCGAGGCAAGAGATGATATCAAGGCGAGCTGTCGCAATCGTATCGAAGCACTTGTAGCTGAAATTCGTAGCGGCAAGCACGCCTTCTCACTCGAAATTCTCGCAAAAATGGAGTTGCTTTCCGAAAAACTTCAGAGGCATAAGGGCAAAAAGGTCTACGGATATCTCGATAAAAATACCAAGGCTCTGGTCAAGGATATCGTAAAAATGCTCGGGGCTGACGAGCAGATCTCGGCAATGTATGACGCTTGGCACAGCTACAAATGTGAGATCGTTCGTACCTATACCGATGAGGTTCCCGACAAGATTCCCATCGAGGACAACGAAGAATTCAAATCGGTTCGCAATGCTGTTGTCAAAAGTGCCGCGGAGATTTCATCTCCGTCGGCACAGCCCGACCGAGAAATTGATTACGATTACGCCGAGTTGAAGGAGAGAAAAAATGATTTTGATTATCTCTCTTACCACGCGGAATTCCGTGACGATCCTATGCTATTCTACCGCCTCGGCAGATATTATCTCGAGAAGACAGACGATATGGAGAACGCAGAGTGGTGGCTTCGCATGGCGGCTGACCGAGGCATTGAGGTTGCCTCCTACCTTGTCTACAAAGCTTACCGTGACGGAAAGTTTACCGAAAAGCCGAGCGATAAGCTTCGCTATCTTCGTATGGCTGTGGACAAAAAGTTTGGATATGCCGAGTATGAATACGCCAAGTATCTGATGGATAAGTCACCCGAGGACGCCAAGATATATTTCGAAAGAGCCGCCTCCCACGGCAGCTTCCAAGCGGAATATACCTACGGCAAAATGCTCTATGACGAGGGCAAGCGCGATGAAGCTCGCGAGTGGTTCGAGCGTTCCGCACGGACGGATGCGTGGACACAGACGAGAGTGGGGCTACTGCTCTACTACGAGTACGAGGATCACGAGGCAGGTAAAGCCTTACTTTCCTCTGCAGCTGAGCAGGGCTACGAGCCTGCGCGTGAGGCGATACGTTCTATAGAACAAGGGCTGAACGCGCGGATCGCCATCGGTGTATGCGATCTGTTTTATTACGCAAGCAACATTCTTGACGAGCGATGCGAGGATATGTATAGCTCCGAGCATCAGATCGATTACCACGGCATCGACAAGAAGCAACGCCGTGAAGACCAAGCCAAGAGGCATGGTATTATTATGTATTGAGTCAAATATGTGTATTTGGCGATTATTGAAGCCCCAGCCGAACAATGACACGGTTGGGGCTACGCCACAGAGAAAAGTGGCTGTTTTAGGCGGTACAGACCGCGCAAAAATAACGAAAAAAAGAGGTATTTTCCATGATAACCGGAATTAAGAAGTCTCACAAGACAACGGAAATATTCTTTGACGAGGGTAGCGATATCCTCGTCATCAACACCTATAACACCAGCCTCAAGAACAGGCTCACGGCATATGCGAGGGTTTATCCGGACCTTTGCCGTCAGATCGATGACAACGAAACGGGCGGCCTATCCTTTGAAATACAGAAGGACAGATTCTCCTTCCGCCTTCTTCCGCCATGCTCGGACGAGCGCAAAGAAAAGGCACGAGCCTGCGCCGAGGCACTTAACCAATCCCGAAAGGAGCTTTGATAACAATTTGATAACTATTCGAAAAAACGCTGGATATTCTCTCGAACATGTGATATGTTTGGGGTACGAAAAAAATAACGGAAAGGAAGTGATTTTTAGTGGCTAAACGCAGACCGCAAGGTGACGGCACGATACGAAAACGCTCGGATGGGCGATGGGAAGCCCGAATCATCATAGGGCACAAGAACGATGGCTCTCCGATGTACAAATCCGCCTTCGCAAAAACACAGAAAAGTGCCTTAAAGCAGCTCCATCAGCTCCTTGACCTCTACCGTGACGTTGACCTCACCGAAGAATGCCGAATGACGCTGGGCGAGTGGATGGATAAGTGGCTGGACGAGTATATGATATTCACCATCAAGGAGAATACCATCAAGGGCTATCGCTCACAGATCGACCATCAGATCAAGCCGTTTATCGGTCATAAGCAGCTCGCCTCACTCACCACGGCAGATATTCAAAAATTCTACAACAAGATCAAAAAGGAAGGTAGAGTGCATCCGCATCCCATCCACGGACACGTTCTCTCCGACAGCATGGTGAGGAAAATACACATGATGCTCCACGAAGCCATGGAGGTGGCGGTCAGAGAGCGATATATCGTGCGCAATCCCACCGATAATACCACGATACCGAAAAAGACTATCACCGAAAAGCAGGTTCTCGACGATAGCCAGCTCAACAGATTTCTGGAAGCCATTCAAGGTGAACCGTACTGGCACGACTTCTTCTACGTGGAGGTCATGACAGGACTTAGGCGCGGTGAGATATGCGGTATCAAGTGGAGTGACATTGATTTCAACGAAGGAACGCTGTGCATCAAGCGTTCCGTATCCACGAAGGAGGGTGGCGGTGTTAGCATCGGTGAGACCAAAACCGACGCAGGCGTGAGAACCATCATCATGCCACCAAGCGTGGCAACGCTCCTCCAAGAAAAGCAGGCGGATGCGATCAGCGAATGGGTATTCCCACATTATACGAACCCATCTGATCCCTTGCATCCCAGCTCAGCTTATAAGAAGCTCAAAACCATTCTCAAAAATATCGAGCTTCCTATGATGCGCTTCCACGACCTTCGGCACACCTTCGCTACTCATGCAACGGACGGTGGTGTCGATCCAAAGACCTTGGCAGGCATTCTTGGGCATACCGATGCGAGCTTTACGCTCGACACCTATACCCACGTAACAGGCGATATGCAACGCAATGCTATGACGGTGGTCAACAGCATGATGCAACAATTCTTAATCACGGAGAAAACAGATGGCAAAGAATAAGAGAAAACAGGGCGAAGGTACAATACGCCTTCGCTCGGACGGACGTTGGGAAGGCCGAATAGTTATAGGCTATAACGAGAAAGGCAATCCCAAGACAAAAAACGTAACTGCAAAAACAAAATACGAGTGCGAAGAAAAGCTAAAAGCACTGAAAGAAGAACTCGGCAAGGTTGCCGAGCGACTCAAGCCGGACATGCCCTTCGGCGATTGGCTTGACTTCTGGTATCAGAACTTCAGCAAGCCTGCACTGAGGGAAACCACAAGAGCCGGATACGAAAACTGTATCTATCAGCACATCATCCCATCCATCGGCACGATACCGCTCTGTAAGCTCTCGCAGAACGACCTGCAACAGTTTTACGCAAATCTCAAGAAGAACGGCAGGCTTCAATACTCCGAGACCTGCGGTACAGGGGTATCCAACCGACTGGTACGTTCCTGTCACGCAAGATGCCGTTCGGCACTTGAAAAGGCGGTGTCAGAAAACCTGATCACAAGGAATCCATCCCTTGGCTGTAAGCTACCGCCCAAGAAAGGCCGAGAGATGCAGGTGCTGACGCCTGCCGAGATCGGTCGCTTCCTCGCCCGTGCCAAAGAGGAAGGATACTACGAGCTGTTCCTTCTCGAGCTCTCCACTGGCATGCGCCGTGGAGAGATACTTGGACTCAAATGGAGTGACCTCAATCTCACCGACGGTAGCCTGCGGATAGCAAGAGAGGTCGTGCCTGCGGGTGGCAAGATCGTAATACAACCACCCAAGACCAAGAATTCAATAAGAACCGTCGTGCTACCGCCTTATATGGTAGCCATTCTCGCCGAAATTAAGAAAAGCAAAACCTGCGAGTCGATAATCCCATCGACCGACAAACAAGGAGAGCCGACAACTCCAACGGCGATACACCGAAGGT
>URUL01000115.1 GCA_900551005.1 uncultured Ruminococcus sp.
TGAAAACGGATTCTTCGGCGTAGCACCCGGAACCAACGAGAAGTCCAACCCCAACGCTCTCCATACCACGATGAGAGATACCATTTTCACCAACGTGGTTCACAATACCGCCAACAATACGGTTTGGTGGGAAGGACTGGATAACAATCCGCCTGCAGAAGCGATCGACTGGAAGGGCAATCCGTGGGATTACAGAAAGAATGACAAGCACGACATGTCCACCTGCGGCGCACATCCCAACAGCCGCTTCACGGCAAAGGCAACCAACTGCCCCTGCCTGTCCAAGGAATTCAACAATCCCGCAGGCGTTCCGCTCGCGGCGAACGTGTTCGGCGGACGCCGTGCAAAGACTGCTCCGCTGGTATATCAGTCCACCAGCTGGCAGAACGGTGCTTTCGTAGGCTCTATCATGGCGTCCGAGACCACCGCAGCCGCTTCCGGCGCTGTGGGTGTGGTTCGCCGTGACCCGATGGCAATGAGACCGTTCGTAGGCTACGACTTGGGCGACTACAGGGCGCACTGGCTCAGAATGGGCCCCTAGATCCCGCACGCACCGAAGATCTTCCACGTCAACTGGTTCCGTACCGACAGCGAAGGCAACTTCATCTGGCCCGGATTCGGCGACAACATGAGAGTCCTGATGTGGATCCTGGCACGTTGCGCCGGCAAGGTAGATGCCAAGATTACGCCTATCGGATATGTTCCGAATGCGGAGGATATCAACATTGAGGGTCTGAAGGACGTAACGCTTGACACCGTGCGTGAGCTGCTGACGGTGGATAAGGAAGCATGGCTTGCCGACGTCCAGAACATCAAGGAGTTCTATGCGCAGGTTGGCTCCAGAGTGCCGGAAGCAATGTACGACGAACTTGCCGCACTGGAAGCAAGACTGAAAGCGTAAGTATTTTCCGACCGGTGTTCCGGTGAAAAATAAGAAAACGGGGAACTGCCGCATCTGCGGCGGCTCCCCTGTTTTTTGCCGTCTTTAGGCGTAGAAGAAAACCCCCGGTTTTACGTGGGGAAGAAAAGAAGCTTTAGCAAAGAAAGAAGTGCGAGCTTGATGCAAGCCCGAACTCCATGGTATAATAGAAGAGGTTTGACACCGCAGAAACATGGAGGAAGAAAATGAAGGATCAAAACGAAATAAAAAGCACAGCAATTCAAAGTACAGAAGTCAATACCACATAGTATTTGCGCCGAAGAACCGACGGAAAGAGATATACGGACAGTTAAAGAAAGACATCGGAGAGATATTGAGAAAGCTATGCGAACAGAAAGGGGTAGAAATAATCGAGGCAGAAGCATGTCCAGACCACATACATATGCTCGTGAGAATCCCACCCCATATAAGTATAGCACAAATTATGGGATATCTCAAGGGGAAAAGCAGTTTAATGATCTTTGACAGGCATGCAAACTTAAAGTACAAGTATGGGTCGAGGAATTTTTGGTGGAGAGGATATTACGTAGATACAGTCGGTAGGAATAAAAAGGTAATTGCAGAATATATCCGCAATCAATTAGAAGAAGACTATACGTTGGATCAGATGTCGATTAAGGAGTACCCAGACCCGTTTACGGGTAGCAAGAATGGAAAGGCATAAAAAAGACAGCCGCACGTGAGCGGCTGCCTGAGATAAAAATGCGGTGTCAAACTTTTTGTACCCCTTTAGGGGTTGTGCCTGTAATTGCCCCTTATAAGGGCTGTGCAAGCCACCGGTTTACCGGTGGTTATGACATAAGTGATTATTTTTTGTTTACTTTCAATATAATTTTATTCATCATTTCAGCAATACTGTCGCACGAAGGGTGAAAATCGTCAGCAATCCATTTTTCAAGAACGCCGATGATTCCCGATACAACGAAAATCGATTCCATCAAATCAAATTGTTTATCACCATGTGGATTGATAGCGGTATCTTCGTTAAAAACCATTGAATAAAACAGCTTTTTCAGTTTGTACATTGTGTTGCCGTTATCGGTGTGTGTTAAAACTTTGAAAAGGTCTTTGTTTTCTTCAATATATAACGTCAGCTCTTTTGTAAGTTTACGACTGTTTTCAGCATTAGTTGTTGGAAATGCTTTTTCAAAAGTTTTGGTAAGGTTACCCATAAGGTCAGTTTCAATATTCTCATACAGATTGTAAACGTCGGTGTAGTGCAAATAGAAAGTTCCTCTGCCGAGATTAGCTTGTCGTGAAAGCTCGGCAACCGTTATTTTATTCAAACTTTTCTTTTTTAGCAAAGAAAGAAAAGTTTCTTTAATCAGTTTTTCGGTTTTTGCATTTCTTCTATCGTCCATTTTTATCTCTATTTCCGAACAGATTGCATTGAAAATCACATTACTGAACACACGAGCGCAAAGCGTTCATTGAAAATCGTGGTATTTATATTATACTATACACGTGTTCAGTTGTCAACTACTGTTCATCAACAAATTCAAAAGGACGGTTGAAAAAATGGAAAGATCGCAGAGAACAAAAACCATAGTCGCCTTTGTTGTAAACATCTCGGTTGCTATCATGGAAATCGTCGCATCAATCATTGGCGGTATATTGCACCTGAAAGATTTCGGCTAGAAAATCTTTTTCTTCTACACGCATGACAGCAATCTGTTTCTGTTTTTGGCTTGCGTGATTATGGCAGTAATACAAACCGAAATGCTGTGGGGAAAATGGGAAAAGACCCCGTTGTGGGTGCAACGGGTTAAGTATATGGCGACCTGTACGGTTTCACTACCATTCATTGTCGTTATATTCGTACTGATACCGCTTGCGGGATTCGATTCGGCGGTAGATAAACTGTTTGCGGAGGCAAAGCTGTATCATCACTTTTTGTGTCCGCTCGTTGCTTGTCTGTCCTTCGTAACTTTAGAGAAGGAAACGGAATTGCAATTTAAAGATACGCTTTACGCACTGATTCCAACGGCAGTATACGCTGTCATTATGACGGTTCTCAATATTCTGCGCATTGTGGAAGGTCCGTATCCATGCTTTAAGGTTTACGAGCAAAGCGTTTTTATGTCGTGCGTGTAGTTTGTAGTAATTCTCGGCACGGCATACGGAATCGCCGTTGGAGTGTTTTATCTGAATAAAATCAAGAGAAAAGGAGCGAATAGATAATGATTACATACCGTGAAGCGAAGAAAAGCGAAATCAGAGAAATTGCGGATTTGGTGGCAACATCGTTTGGCGAATACCCGATGTACACACTTGCTTTTCGGGATAAATTCAAAACCAAAGATGATTTTATCCGCTATATGAAGAAGCTGAACCGGGTACATATCGGTGCGAACGCAAGAAAGCATAAGTGCTTTGTGGGTGAGCTTGACGGAAAAATCGTATCGGTTGCATTATTGCAAGACCCAAATATTAAGAGAATCAGTCTTTTCGATTATATTCTTGCCGGCGGTGTCGGCTTGCTGTTTCCCATCGGATTCAAGCGTCTGATCGGGTTCTTTGATATTTCAAACGAAGCGCATAAAGACTGCGCCAAACGGTGCGGCGACGTTGGGTATGTTGAATTGCTTGCCGTATCTCCCGATTGCAAAGGACAAGGACTCGGAAGCAAAATGCTGAATGACTGCCTGATTCCGTATGTGGAGAGTCAGAAAGGAACGGAGCCTGCTCTGATTACAAACACACCGTCAAACTGCAAATTTTACGAAAAGAACGGCTTTGCGAATTTTGCGGTTTCGGAGTTGAAGTGGAAAAACAACGCCATTCAGAATTGGAGTTTCTTCAAATATATAAAAATGTGAGATTTTCTTGAAAATTTATCACAGGAGATTCACTTTTGTTCACATATTTTTTTGCCAAATGATATTGCAGGTTAAAAAAATCATGGTATAATAAAGCGTTAAAATCCGAAAAGAGGGTAAAACGGAATGCTTGAACTCAGAAATATTGTCAAAAAATATGTGACCGGCGACACGACGGTTACCGCATTGAACGGGGTCAGTCTGAAATTCCGGGAAAATGAATTCGTGTCGATTCTGGGAGCGTCCGGTTGCGGAAAAACAACGCTCCTGAATATCATCGGCGGTCTGGACCGCTATACCGACGGCGATCTGATTATCAACGGTGTTTCGACCAAGGAGTACAAGGCGAGCGACTGGGACACCTACCGAAACCATTCCATCGGCTTTGATTTCCAGAGTTACAACCTGAATCCGCATCAGCCGGAGCTTGCAAACGTGAAGCTTGCGCTGACGCATTCC
>URUL01000116.1 GCA_900551005.1 uncultured Ruminococcus sp.
CTAAGAGTCCGATTGAGTGTGAATATCTGCTCGCTCTTTCGCTCGGGATGAATCCGATATCGGATTTTGTTTCCTTTCCTGCTATCCATGACATATTGCCCGAAGGCGTCTCGTAAATATGCGAATATCCGTTCCTCGTCAGCTTAATTTTCAGCATATAGGGGAAATATGCCCGCGCAAAGCCGCGATTTTCCACATAGAGTGAGAGGAGATTTTCCTTGTTGCCCTCGAGAACAGGAAGTCCGCTTTCGGTTTTTTCGAAGCCTACACCCGAGAGAAAATAGAAATATCCGAGGCGGTTTGCCACATATTCCGTAAGATAAGGATTATCCGAGAGCCATATCCTCGGGTATCCGTGAAAGCCGGCGAAGGTTGCTCTTGCATCGCGCATTGCTTCCATGAAAGGAAAACCTGCGCGGAAATGCTCGGGCTTTATCTCATGATAATGCTCGAATTCCAGCGTGATGGGTGCATTTTCCGCCATGGGCATAAACATCCAGGGCGAACGCAAAGTCGTATATCTGTTTCCGTTTCTGGAGTAGCATGAAACGCATATGGAATCGTCATCAAGTCCCATTTTATGCTCCAGCGCATGATTCCATATACGCATATTTTCATCGATTCCGCGTTCCCAGCAGGAATTGATCATGTCGTCATTGATCATGAGGATCGTATTCGGGAAATATTTTTCGTGCAGTTCCATATGCTTTAGTATCGCATCTGCACCGTATTTTATGTTTGTGCCTCCGGCGGTATGACCCTCTCCCCAAGTGCCGAAGGTGCCTACGTCCACCGTCTCTATATTTTTCTTTCCCGCAAATTTTCTTCCCGCTTCGGCGAGAAACCGTTCGAGATAAAAGAGAAAGACAGGATCGCAATAATCCGGCTCAAGTCTGCCGCTCGGCACCTTATAGCAATGTGCGCCCTTTTCAAAAACAAAACGCGGCGTGGCGAATTTGATGCTGTCATATCCTTCATAGGTGCATATGCGCAGGGCAAAAGTGTAGCCGCGCGCGCCCCACTTTTCCATGACGGAATCGATATATGACCAGTCAAAAACGCCGTCCTCACGCTCTATATCGCTCCAGTCGAAGCGAAGATAAAGATGGTTTAAGCACGGAAAATCGGAAAGATCGTCGTTTTCATCGCATGCATCGCGGTACTCACCTCGAAGTATGCCGTTGTCTATATAATGCCAATACCAGCCCTTATGCGGATTTTTGAAAATACTGGCATCGTCCTCGAAGAGACGCAAATCGATGAAATTTTTGAGATTTCGCGGCGGAATATAGCGACAAGGCTGAATTGCCGTATTCGGGAGTGGGGTGAAAAACTCTTCTTTTGGAAATTCTGGTTTCATTTCATTGGTCCTTTCTGCTTTTTGTATTAATATCATCGCATAGTCCGAGAAATTCCGCGACTGCTTTATTGAAGAAGAGCGGATTTTTCTCGGCTATGAAGTGATCTCCGTGTATGATTTTCAGTTCGCTTTTCGGTATGGCGGAAGCGATGAGCCGTGTATGCGAAGCTTTTATCATATCGCGCTTTCCCGCGATAACGAGAGTGCGGGCTTCTATTTTTGACAGCTCCTCGGGCGAGAAGTCGGGCTCATTTACCATGAGCGAGAGAAGCTCTGCTTTTTTTGCCGCCTCAGGATGCTTTCTTCCCGAACGCGAAGCGATCTTATAGCCTATTTCTATCGGAAGCTGATAAAAGCGCTTCACCCCGCGCGGATTCATATTCGCTCCGTTCAGAATGAGGCTTTTCACATATTGCGGATATGCCAGCGCAAAAGTCATGGCGATATTTCCTCCGTCGGAAAAGCCGAGGATGTGCGCTTGTTTTATCCCTTTTTCGTCCATGAAATCATGCAAGTCGCGTGCAAACTGCGCTATGGAGAAAGGCGCATTGCCGCGCGGACTCTTGCCGTGACCGCGTGTATCTACCGCCATCACGCGAAAAAAACGACTGAAATATTCCTTTTGAAAATGAAAATATTCTCCGTTTTCGCCGTTTCCGTGCAGCAGAATCAGAGGAAATCCCATGCCTGCCTCCGTATAATAAAGTTGTATATCCATATTGCCTCCCGGCGATTGTGTGTGAGAAAATTTGCCGCGGTGCTTCGCCGTATCCCGGGTTCATCATAGCATTTTCATATATTAAAGTCAATAATACAGAGTGATTTTTTTAAAAGATTTTTGGGATATATCAAAAGAAAAAGCCGTGAAACCGACTTTGTCGGGCTCACGGCATATTCTGTTCAAGCATGTTTATTATTCCACTGTTACCGATTTTGCGAGATTGCGCGGATGGTCCACATCGCAACCGCGCAGAATTGCCGCTTCATATGCCAAAAGCTGTGAGAAAACGACGGTGGCAAGCGGCGTGAAATATTCCGAGATTGCAGGCAGGATGAAGGCTTTTTCGCTGTAGGCCTGCGGCTCGGGAAAATCCTTTCCGCATACGAGCACGGCATAGCCTCCTCTTGCGCGTACCTCGCGGATGTTTCCTGTCATTTTGTCGTAATATTTGTCGTCGGAGGCAAGCGCTATGACAGGCGTGCCCTCCTCTACGAGGGAGAGCGTGCCGTGCTTCAGTTCACCTGCCGCATACGATTCGCTGTGAATATACGAAATCTCTTTTAATTTGAGGGAGCATTCATGCCCCGCATGATAGTCGGGACCTCTGCCGATGAAATAGATATCGTCATGCTTATATATGCTTTTTGCGATGCTTTTTATTTCCTCTTGCCTCGAAATGATATCCGAGATCGCCTCGGGTACGCCATGAACGATATCGCGGCAGAAATTCCTCGCGAATTCATCGTTTACTTTGCCGCGTAACAGCGCGAGCTTGATTGCTATCATGCAGAGAAGTGCGACCTGTGTGGTATATCCCTTGGTCGTGGCAACGGCTATCTCGGGTCCTGCGCCTGTATACATGACATGATCCGATTCTCGTGCCGCCGCACTGCCTACGGCATTCACTATCGAGGCCGTGACAAGTCCGTTTGCTTTTGCTAAGCGAAGCCCTGCCAGCGTATCGGCGGTCTCGCCTGATTGCGATATCGGCAGAGCGAGAGTTCTGCCTAAGGCGGCAGGAGGGTCATATCGGTATTCCGAGGCGGTATTTACCGTTACAGGTACGCCGGCGAGCTTCTCTATGAGGCTTCTGCCGACATATCCCGCATGAGTAGCCGAGCCGCACCCGATTATCTGAATGCTGTCTATGCCTTGCCAGAGCTCGTCACCGATGCCGTCCGAGGAAAAATCGGGCAGTCCTTCTTTATTTATCCTGCGCATGCAGGCGCGGCGCACGGCATCGGGCTCCTCGTGTATCTCCTTCAGCATAAAATAATCATAGCCGTCTTTTTTTGCCGCGCCGACATCGAGGTCAAAACGCTCCGTTTTCGCCCGTGTCATGCCGCCGTCATCGGCAACGGAATAGATTTCGCTCTCAGTAGTGCAGAAGAGCTCGCCCTCCTCGGGGCGCAGGCGCAGGCCCGCCCCATACATCCGATGCAGGAGCACCGGCTGGCGGGTATCGGCGGCATTGAAGCGACGGGCCGTGTCGGCCACGAACCCCACCGGGACCTGCAGGCCCTTGG
>URUL01000117.1 GCA_900551005.1 uncultured Ruminococcus sp.
GTGCCTCGTGATTTGTCTTGCCGGGGAGGATCTCTGCTGCCTTAGCGGCGGAATGAGTCATGCAGGAGCATCCTACTGTTTCTACAAGCGCCTCTTCGATAACACCGTTTTTAACATTGAGCGAGAGCTTGCAGGCACCCTGCTGAGGTGCACACCAGCCTATGCCGTGGGTATAGCCGGAAATGTCTGTGATCTGCTTTGCCTGTACCCACTTACCCTCTTCGGGAAGCGGTGCGGGACCGTGATCAGGCCCTTTGGCTACGCAGCACATGGAATCTACTTCCGTTGAATATACAATATTCTTGTCTTCCATTTGTTTATTCTCCTTGTATAATATTATTTTTCAAAACTTAATTTCAGTCGGCAATTGCCGCATCGATAAGCGGACGGATCGCATCGAAATAGAGCCCGGCGATGAACTTTGCACCGTTCATATTGGGATGAACGCCGTCCGGGGTGAAGTAATCGGGGGTGCCGTAATGCTCGTCGGCGTGCATGAGCTCGTCGGTCCTGACGTATGCGTCCGCGTATTTTTCGGCAAGGTTATCTATTATGATATTGACCTTTTCCACATCAGAGCGCATATGCGCCTGTTTTTCTCCCTCGGTATAGGGCTGGAGCATGAGAATCTTTGCTTCTGTTTCGTTTTTGATGCGCTCAAGGATACACGTGTAGTTCAGCTCTATCTGTGCGTCGGTCGTTGCTATCCTCTCCCCGCCGTAGCGATGCCAGACGTCGTTGACGCCCAAAAGAATGGACACGATGTCAGGCTTTATGTTGATGCAATCCGCCGACAGGCGATCGAAAAGATTGTCCGTGCGGTTGCCGCTGATCCCGAGATTGATAAATTCAAACTCAACGTCGGGATAGGCGTTTCTTATAAGCTCGGAGGCATATTTCGGATAACCGCTTCCCATGTTGTGATAATTTCTCTTATCGCGACCTGCATCGGTTATACTGTCACCCTGAAATAGAATTTTTAACTTTTTCATTTTAAGTATCTGCTTTCTTCCTGCAATATATTCTAAATATATTGATATGTGAGAAACTGTCTCAAACAGATCAGTCGGTAATTATCTTGCCATAGCATGTGCCGAAAGCACAAGCGGCATTCGATTCGTCTGTATCAATATGCATGGCAGGAGCGAATTTGTCACTTACACGGATAACAACGTCGCCGAAAACAAGGCTGCGCTCCGTATCGAGTGCCACGCTTACTATCTCTTTATCGGCAACACCGAGATCTGCCGCAGCTTCAGGGGTAAGGTGGATATGACGCTTGGCGGCGATAACGCCCTCGCTTATTTCATATTCTCCCGCAGGACCTACGAGCTTGCAGCCGGCAGAGCCTGCCACATCTCCTGATTCGCGAACAGGTGCGGAAACGCCGAGAGTTCTTGCATCGGTAAGAGATACCTCTACCTGACAAGCTTTTCTTTCCGGACCGAGAATGATAACATTTGCAATCTCCTTTTTAGGCCCTACAACGGTAACTCTCTCTTCGCAAGCATACTGACCGGGCTGACTGAGCGGCTTCTTCACCGTGAGCTTATAGCCTTTGCCGAAAAGTGCCTCTACCGCCTCTGAAGTAAGATGCACGTGTCTTGCCGAGGTTTCAACCAAAATTTTATTTTCCATAGAATGAATCCTTTCCGCGTCCCGTCCGACGCTGAGTTTAGGTTTTTACCCGCTTTTTGCGGGCAATATACTTATATATTATAAAACAAATTTCGACAAATGTAAATGACTAAATTAAAATTTTTTCCGAAATTTGCAATAATTCCGCTTTTCTCTGAAAAGGGGTGCCATACTTGGGAATAATCAAAGAAAATCCATATGTATAAAAGAGAGGAATCATGTATGTCGGGTGAAAAAAAGGATATCAATCAAGCGATGCCCGCCACTGACAAGATCGAAGAAAGCGGCTCAGTCATCACAAAAAACGGAGAGTATACCCTTCACTGTATCACGGTGATCGGGCAGATAGAGGGGCACTATGAGCTCTCGGGCGGAGGAAAAGCAACGAAATACGAGCATATACTCCCTCTTCTCGTCGCCGTGGAAGAAAGTGAGGCAGTAGACGGGCTTCTGGTGCTGATCAATACTGTCGGCGGCGATGTGGAAGCAGGTCTTGCCATCGCCGAGCTTCTCTCGGGCATGAGCAAGCCGACCGCCTCGCTCGTTCTCGGAGGCGGTCATTCGATAGGCGTGCCCATTGCCGTTTCGTGCAAAAGATCGTTCATCGTTCCGAGCGCCACGATGACACTCCACCCCGTCCGCATAAACGGCACGGTGCTCGGCGTGCCGCAGGCTTTTGAAAATCTCTCCCGCATGCAGGAGAGAGTGACGAATTTTATCGTTTCACATTCGCGCATCGAGAGGGACATCCTCACAAAGCTGCTGATGAATACGGACGAGCTTTCCACAGACATGGGCTCGGTGATAGACGGAGCACGTGCGGCAGAGCTCGGGCTTATTGACGAAGTCGGCGGTCTAAGCGAGGCGATCCGTTTCCTGAAATCGGAAATAAGAGCAAATCGAAGCACAGCATCCGAAAAGGCAGGTGAGAATATATGAAAAGAGGAAAAAGAAAATTTCATCTTCCTTCGGCATATGTTCATTTCAATGCCAAGCTCAGCCGTTCTCAGAAATGCATCGTGATGTTTCTTTTCGGCGGCTTCGGCTACGGACTGATCGAAATTCTCTGGCGCGGCAGAACGCACTGGAGCATGGTACTCTGCGGCGGAGTCTGCTTTCTCGTGATGCACCTCGTAAATACGGACATGAAAAAGCGCAGTATCTTTCTGCGTGCCTTTATATGCATGCTCTGCATCACTGCGGTGGAATTTGCCGTCGGATGTGTGGTCAATCTTGCCCTGCATCTCGGCATCTGGGATTACTCGGGAATGAAATTTCAGCTGCTCGGGCAGATATGCCTGCTCTATTCGTTCTTCTGGTATCTGCTGTCGCTCGCCGTCTCGGCAGGCAGTAATTTCGTCGCACGTATTACGGCGCCGAGATAAAGCTTTGGGTTATTATATGCCGCAGTATGCTTTATGAACAGAGCGAGATAACAACTGTGTGCTTCATGTACTTTTGTATGACCAAAAGTACCAAAAGTCATCTAAGAGGTTCCCTCTTAGAAATCTCCCTGTCCTTTCCCACCTGCCAAAGCGCGAACAATATATACCCTCCTGTGCGAACATATCGAGTGAACCGTCCGACTGCGGGGAAAGGCAGAAGTGCAGGTTCCAATGCACGGGTTGTCTGCTCGACTTTGCCCCGTGCCATGCCGATATACGGCAGGGATGCATGCCTTTTCCTCTGTCAGCGTACAGAGTTCGTACACGCCCGCCACACATTTTTATGCGGGCGTGGAACCAACGCATACGCGAATCTGCTCGATTCGTTCGTGTGATGTGTTCGCACGCGTGGTATAGAG
>URUL01000118.1 GCA_900551005.1 uncultured Ruminococcus sp.
TCGCCGTAAACACTCCCTGCGTCCTCTATGCCCTTCAGAATGGCAACGATATAACCGATATCTCTTCCCTGAAGGGCAAGACGATATATTCCACCGGTGCCGGCGCAACGCCGCAGTATATATTTGAATATATACTTGCGAAAAACGGCATCGATCCCGAAAAGGATGTTACGATAGAATATCTCTCCGAGCATGCAGAGCTTGCGGCTAAACTCGCGGCGGGCGAGGTTGCTATCGGTGTTCTTCCCGAGCCGAATGTGACGAGCGCACTCATAAACAAGACGGGAGATCTGCGCATAGCGCTCGATATCACCGAGGAATGGGACAAGGTCAGCACGAGCAAGCTTGCACAAGGCTGTATCGTCGTTTCCAATAAGTTCAAGAGTGAGCATCCCGAGGCATATGCTGCTGTCGTTTCGGAGCTTGCAGCATCGGTGGAATATGTAAACGCAAACAATGAAGAGGCTTCGGTGCTCATCGAAAAATACGGTATCGTCCCGAAGGCGGCTCTTGCAAAAAAGGCGCTTCCGAACTGCAATATCTGCTTTATCACGGGCGATGAGGCGAACAAGTGCATGCAGGATATGCTTTCCGTGCTTTTTGATGCCGATCCCTCATCTGTAGGCGGGAAGCTCCCCGCAGATTCTTTCTACGGAAAATAATAAGCGGCAAACAATTCTTTATTAAATAAAACTTTTTGAAAAATATCAGAACGGAGGGCATAAATGACCTCGTTTAAAGCTAAAAAAGCAAATAAGGCAGTGGCGCGTATTTTACGCGCCTTGCTTTGCTTTTTTTTCTGGGTCGGCATATGGTATATCTGTGCCGCGGCGCTCGGAAAGGCAGTGATCCTCCCGATGCCGCATGCGGTGCTCAGGCGTCTGATTGAGCTCGCTTTGACCAAGGACTTTGCTCTGACGTGTCTGCGCTCACTCGGCTCGGTGTTCGCAGGAATATTTTTCGGCATGATCCTTGGCAGTATTCTTGCCGTGCTCTCTCATTTTGTCCCGGCAGCAAGGGCGCTTACGGCACCGGCACTTTCTGTTATAAAAGCGACACCCGTAGCTTCATTTATAATACTTCTGCTTTTCCTCGTAAATAAAACTGCGGTTCCCACGATAGCAACATCGCTGATCGTCATGCCGATCGTTTATTCAAATGTGGCAAATGGCTTTGCTTCCGTACCGCAGGAAAGATTTGAGGTAGCATATATATACCGTTTTGATTCGGCGAAAAAATGGAAATACTGCTATCTGCCGAGCGTGATGCCGTATTTTGCGGCGGCATGCAGAAGCGCCGTAGGCATGGCGTGGAAAGCGGGAATCGCTGCCGAGGTCATATGCTCGCCGAAGGGGACGATCGGTTCGGCTCTTTACAATGCTAAAATATATCTCGAATCCGAGGATATGTTTGCATGGACTGCCGCCGTCATTATCCTGAGCATCGTGATAGAAAAGCTGATAGTCAATGTGATACTCGGTCGATTTGAGAAGAAGGGAGCAGTCTGTGATAAAGCTTGACGATATACGAAAAAGTTACGGGGAGAAAAATGTACTTCGCGGCATTTCGCTCTCGCTCGGCGACGGCGAAAGAATAGCGATAATGGGCGAATCCGGCTGCGGAAAAACGACGCTCATGCGCATTATTGCGGGACTTGAGAAACCGGACGCGGGGAGCATATTTCCCGAACCGAGAAAGGGCAGAATCTCTTATTGCTTTGCCGAGCCGCGTCTCTTTGAAAATGCGGACGTGCTGAAGAACGTCACATGCGTTCTGCCAAAGGGGGAAGCGGCGCAGAATGAGAAAATATCGCGCGAGATACTTTCCGCGCTCGGGATAACCGATCTTCATGCATACCCGCATGAGCTTTCAACCGGAATGGCACAGCGCGTTTCTCTCGCGCGTGCCATCGCTTACGATGCTCCGCTTTTCCTGCTCGACGAGCCATTTCGCGGACTGGATGCGCAGATGCGCTCTGACGCCATCGCTTATCTGCAGAGCGTCCTTTCCGGAAAGAGCGTTATCATGATAACGCACAGCGAGGATGAGGCGAAAATGCTTGCCGACAGAATATTCGTTCTTTCGGAAGGCATTCTTTGCGAAAAAAGGTAAGCTTCAATATTTTTGCACGGTGGCGAAGCTCCGATGTGCAAAAAGGTCAGTTCTGTTTCGTGTAAAATTCACAACAGATTGTTACTTTTGCACAAGAGGAGCTTCGCTCTTTGATTATTAGGTAGAAAATTCAGAAAACGCAGAAAAATGCTTGAAAAAAGCGCCTTTTAAGTATATAATGAACATGAATAATAAAATTATTTTGGGAAAAATCACAGAAAATATCGAAGGGCAGTGAGTCATTTGCAAAAAAACACGGATATGGCACCCGTACTTTTTCGCGGCGGTGTGAATTTTTACGCTTATGATTATCTCGGCGCACATCTTACCGGAAGCGAAGGCGATTATACCTATACCTTCCGTCTTTGGGCGCCGAATGCGAAAAGCGTTTCTCTCGTCGGGGATTTCAATTCATGGAATCAGGCGGAAAACCCGATGGAAAAGGACAGCGAAAGTGGGATCTGGCATTGCGAGATAACCCGGCCCTACCGACTGGACAAAAACAAGTACAAATTCGCCGTCACCGGAGCAGACGGCAGACTTCGCATGAAGGCTGACCCATACTGCTTCTTCAGTGAGACTCTCTCAAAGAGCGCTTCGATAATTTATGATATCGACGGCTATGAATGGGGCGATGCCGCTTATACGGAAAAGCGTTGCGATATTCTGAAGAAGGGTGCGGAAAAGGGACATTTCTATCCTGCACCGATGAATATATATGAACTGCATGCAGGCTCATGGAAAACGCGCGACGGCAAGACAAATACCGAAGGCGATGCCTATCTGAATTATCGCGAGATAGCGGACGCACTTGCTCCTTATCTTATCGATATGGGCTATACGCATGTCGAACTGATGCCGATAGCCGAGCATCCATATGACGGCTCATGGGGCTATCAGATCTGCGAATATTTCGCACCGACATCGCGCTTCGGAGAGCCGAAGGATTTTATGTATTTCGTTGACAAAATGCATAAAAACGGCATCGGCGTTATCATGGACTGGGTCCCCGCGCATTTCCCGAAGGATGAGCACGGACTCTCGGATTTTGACGGCACGCGACTCTATGAATATCAGGGATATGACAGCTTTGAGCAGAAGACATGGGGAA
>URUL01000119.1 GCA_900551005.1 uncultured Ruminococcus sp.
CACGCGCCCGCTCCTCAGCGCCCTCCACGTCGTATTTGATATAGAGCTTTTCTCCGTAAAAACCGCAATGGCAATCAAGCGCATCTCCCATAACGGTGCGCATTTTTGCGCCCGACCTTTCCTTGTCGTTCACAGTCGTAACAAGGGAATTTCTCGCTGCCCCGTCGGCAAAGGAAAGCTCCTCTCTGCGATCCCATGCGGCAAGATTGCAAACGCAGATGTCGATTCCCGTGCTTTCGGCATATGCGGATAGCTTTTTGCAGACTTTCGCCGACGGCTCAAATGCCACGGCTTTTTTAATGCCACCGTAAATGGCAAGCGTGCTTTTCAGCGTGTCACCCGTATATGCGCCGAGGTCGCAGTAGGCCGTAAAATCACGGGGGAATATCGCGCGCATATCGTCCTCCTGCATGCTTTCGCAGGCGAAGAGATACTTTATTTTTCCGCTGATTTTATATTTGATGACAGAGTCGAAAACAAAACGAGACTGCTCATCTGCGAGCAGTTCGCGTGCCGTATTCAGACGCACCTTGTTTTCTTCATGGAAATCGGCATCGAAAAGTTCATCTCCCGCCACGGGAACATCGGGCGCATACAGCTCATATTCCTCTGAGAGGCGGCGCACTGCACCGCAAACCTCGGGCAGATGTGAGCCGAATGCCGCGAGAATGATAAAATCGGTGTATTTTTCCTTGACCTCGGCAAAGGACAGCACCCTTTTCCCGTGAAAAAGCTGTCCGCGGACAAAGCCGTCCGAAGCAAAAAAGTCCGAAACCGACATTCCTCTCCCCTCGAGCACCGATATTATTTTATCGGCACCGTTGCCCATGCCGTACAGGATGATCGGCTTTCCGCACTCGAAAAGATGGCTCCACAGCTCCTTTTCAGATGAGCCGTCCGCAAAATCAACCGTTCTTGCCATAATATGCTTCCTTCATGTGTTTTTATTTTATGATATCACGGAAAAAGCGAAAAGTAAATGAATTTTTGAAATATGGCGGTTTACTTTTCCGACAAAAAGTGATATACTGACAAAAATAACATTGAAAGGGAGGGGAAAGCAACTTGCATACCAACCCTGAGGCACATTACAGAAAAATGACGGAAACACCCGTCTCAAAGCTGATCTTCACGCTCGGCATACCGACCACCGTCTCTATGCTGATCACGAATATATACAATATGGCAGATACATATTTTGTAGGCACGCTCGGAGAAAGTCCGCAGGCGGCTACGGGTATCCTTTTTACCCTGCAGGCGATCATTCAGGCGATAGCCTTCATGCTCGGGCATGGCTCCGGCACTTGTGTATCGAAGGCATTGGCTGACAAGGATACAAAAGAAGCTACGAGATACGTTTCTACGGCGTTTTTCACGGGAGCGGCGGCAGGTACGCTTCTGACGATCTTCGGGCTCATATTTCTGACGCCCTTCATGCGCCTGCTCGGAAGCACGGAGACTATCCTGCCGTATGCAAAGGATTACGGCCTATGGGTATTGATTTCATGTCCTTTTATGGTCTGCTCTCTGATACTCAATAATAATCTCCGCTATGAAGGCAAAGCTTTCTATGCCATGATAGGTCTGTCGGCAGGCGGTATACTCAATATTTTCGGAGACTATATCCTCATCAGTATTTTTGATCTCGGCGTGTGGGGTGCAGGACTTTCGACGGCGATTTCACAGATCATCAGCTTCTTCCTATTGCTGATATTCTATCTGCGTGCGGCACAAAGCACGGTTTCGCTGAAAGCTTTCAGCTTCGACGGCACAGTCCATCTGAATATCTTAAAGGGCGGCTTTCCTTCGCTTATCCGTCAGGGACTGAGCTCCGTTTCAAACGGACTGCTCAACAATTTCATGAAGCCGTACGGCGATGCGGCGATAGCTGCCATGAGCGTGGTAAATCGCTATTCCTCCCTTGTCATGTGCGTGGGTCTCGGCATAGGACAAGGCTTTCAGCCGGTCGCTTCCTTCAATTATCAGGCAAAACAGTATGACCGCGTAAAAAAGGGTCTTATTTTCACGATGGGTATGGGCTTTTGTTTTGAGGGCCTTCTCGCAGGAGCGGGTTTTGTCTTTGCACGGCAGATCATGTCGTTTTTTCAGAACATGTCGGAGGTCATCGCCATCGGCGTGCCTGCTCTGCGCATAGCCTCCGTATGCCTTGTTTTCCAGGCGTTTTTTGTTCCTGTCAATATGCTTTACCAAAGCATCCGTAAATCAGGCATCGCTTCTTTTCTTGCATTATTGCGCTCCGGCGTGGTATTCATTCCCGTTTTGCTCATCGCTTCCTTTGCGGCGGGACTTAACGGAATTATCGCGGCTCAACCGATATCCGATGTGCTGACCGCCGTTATCAGCATACCTTTTATAATAATGTTTATGAAAAAAACACCGTCTACGGCAGAAGCCAAAGGAGGGCTTTCATGATAACCATAAATTTACTGCAAAATAAAGACATAGAAAGATGTCTTGAAATATATAATTATTATATAAAAAATACCTGTTTTACGCTGGAAGAGGATGAGCTTTCGCTCGAGGCATTTCGCACGCGAGTGGGAGATATTACGAAAAAATATCCTTTTATCGTGGCACATGATGAAAGCGGCAATGTCATAGGCTATGCTTATCTGAATGTTTTCAATGAAAGAAGTGCGTACTGTCATACCGCGGATCTGTCGATCTACGTTGACAGGCATCATACCCATACGCAGATAGGCGAAAAGCTTCTTTTGGAGACAGAAAAGCTCGCACGCGAATATGAGATCACAAATTTGATCTCCATTATCACGGGGTCCAATGAAGGCTCCGTAAGATTTCATGAAAAGCATGGATTTATCCGCGAGGGCAATATCCATGATATAGCGATCAAATTCGGAAAAACGCTCGGTATTTATTTTTATCGGAAGAAATTAATTTGAGAAAATCGGCTTTTGCTATTGACAAATGTGTGAAATTGTGATATGCTGATTAAGCTATAGGAAATTGAGATGCCGGAATGGCGAAACTGGCAGACGCCCGGGACTTAAAATCCCGTGGGACTAACATCCCGTACCGTTTCGATCCCGGTTTCCGGCACCAAGATATCGCGGAGTGGAGCAGT
>URUL01000120.1 GCA_900551005.1 uncultured Ruminococcus sp.
CTCACCGCTTCAGGACGAAATGCGTGCTGTGTATCAATATATCCAGCAACAGAATCCACTTCCGGATATGAATTTCACTTACACGGCAAATGCAAAGGGAGAAAATTACGCGATCCTCTCTGAGACAACAGAAGAGAAGGATGGCACAACAGTAAATGTCAATTACTGTCTGTATGATAACGGTTCTAAGACAGATGAAAATAATAATACTTTCGAAGAATTGGTTCTGGAAAAGGTATATCCGGATGACGGATATGAGACAGAACTGGTTGATTTCTATCTGGTAAATCCAGAGACTTTGGAAGTTATAGATGAGCAGAAATCAAGCTGGTAATTCTTAAAAAATACTTACCAAATGATAAAATAAAGTAAAGAGCAGAGTCATTCGAAGGTATCTCTGCTCTTTTACTTTATATTTTCTCCTCAAATAATGTCAGAAAATCCTGTAATTCCGCCGGCATCCTGCCTTTCCTCCATGCAAGAAGAATTTCAGTTGTAAGATCAGCTCCAGTAATATCATATGCTTTTAATTTATTAGTGAGCTTCAGCATAGACTCCGGAAGAATCGCAATTCCCAGTCCCTTTTCTGCCATCGTCATTGCAGTGCGGGCATCCTCACAGGCAAAATAAATATCACAGACCAGTCCGGCACCCTCAAATGCGGCAAGCATATATTTGCGGTAGCGGTGGGAGAGTTTTCATGCGTTGTGACCTCAGCCGTGGCAAGCTCCAGAACGCTGTCATTTTCCGTGCCGCTGGCTTCGGTGAAGGTACCGACTACGTCGACAACATCGGCAGTGAAGCCAAGCGTTGCGCTCACATTCACATTGGAGTGGTTGGTGACCTTCACGGTGTTGCCGTTCTCGCTCCAGCCGCTGGTGGCGTCGGTCACGGTGTACTGATGGGTTTGTGCATTCCAAACCTTATTGCCGCCGACAGAGTAGGTAAATTCCATAGCGCCCCATTCAATATCGGCGCTGATAACCTCGGGGGGGGTGATAACTCCGTCCACATACTTTGCGTTGACGGAAATATCCTTGCCGCCGTCTGTTGTTACGGTGTCATCTGCCGCGAAGGCGGTTACGGACATAGAAGCAAGCATTGCGATAGCCAGAATGATAATGAGCCATTTTAGTTTTTTTCTTTTTCGTTTTCGTTTGTGTTGATCATATTCGATTAAGCCTCCTTGAAAAATTCAATTTGCCGTATTTTTCGGTGAAAATTCCGCCGAATACGGAGTATAATTATTTGCCTGTTTATCCATGATACATTACACAATTTTTAAAAGCACTTTTCAAGTATTCGAGACGAATCGACATCAAAATGGGACGAATCGGCAAAAAACAGCCGCACACTTCACCATATGGCTGTTACACGATTAGCGAAATAATGTAACAGGCATAACCGGCGGTTGTATGCGGCTGTTTTTCAGTATTTGTATATAGTTGCGGTTATGAGTTATTCCTTTCCAACAGTTTCCCGAAATACAGCATCATGGCTCTTTCGGAATCGCTGCTTTCATGGGCAAACTTCACCTCTGAGATATCGAAGAGCAAGCATCCGCAGTGACCTTTGAAGGTCGGGAAGCAAATTACATCCAGATAGGTGTCGATCTCCGGACTGTAATCAATGATCTCCAGCTTTTTGCCGTAAAGCGTCACACATTCGTAACTGCGAAGCCATTTTGAATCCATATTGGAAAACAGACTTCCGAAGGAACTGCCGATCAGCTTGTCCAACGGCAATTTTTCCAGTCTTGCCAGCGCGGAATTGTCATATCGAAAGATCCAATCTACTGCGCGGCGCTCCTCATCGAATACCATCTCAATATCCGTGAACGCAAAAGGCATCGTATCAAAACTTTAGTAATACGCATGGTATTCTTCATCTGTTTTCGGAATACCGTCATGATTGAAGCTGCTGATTATTTTCTTTTGCTTTTCATAGAGCTGGGTAAAGTGTCTTCTATGCGGAATGGATAATTGCATGATTGGAGCAGCTGAAAAAAACTCTCGATTTTCTGGTAAAACGAAAACCACCTGCTTAACAGGTGGTTTCTGACTTGTACGCAGTTACGCGGCGGCTTATTACGAGTGCCCGTTGATGTGCATATTTCCGAGCAGGTGGGGATATGCTTGCTTTTTATGCCTTGCGATATCCGCACTTCGGGCAGATGCCGTTTTCGTTCAGGGCGATACCGCACAGCGGGCAACGGTCGATAGTCTTGTTTACCTCATATTCCTGAGAGGCGGCGTTTACTCCGCTGGTAAAGGTAATTTTGGCGATATTGAGCTTATCTTTCAGCAAGTCGTAAACTATTTTGATCATACCCTCCACCGTCATGGTCTCCTTGGTAACGACAAGGCGACACTCGGGATACGCAGTGGCAAGCTCTGTCTTAAAAGCAGGACCTTTCATTTTATTGCTCGGAGCACCGTTCCTGATGCCCTGTTCCTCGTAAACGCCGAGAATGGCGGGCAACAACGGGTCGTCTTCTCTCAGAATCAGCGCGTGGTCAAAGTTCTTCAGAACTTCCCATGCGGTCTTCTGAATCTCGTTGCAGGGGAATACCATATTCACTCCCGGTTCAATGCTGTCCTCAACCTCAAGGGTCAGGACGCCGGTGTGTCCGTGCAGGTACTGGGCTTCTCCTTTGAATCCGTAGAACCTGTGTGCGTATTGCAGGTCTAATTTTGTGATACTTCTCATAGCAAATCTCCTTTTTTATGTATTTATGGGTAATGCGTATCGGTTTCATGGCCGGGCTGAGGATCTTTTACATTCCGGGGATATGCCTCGGAGTACAATATCGTAGCAGGTAGAGTCGAGTCCGTGAGGGTCTGGGAGGT
>URUL01000121.1 GCA_900551005.1 uncultured Ruminococcus sp.
TTTTTTTATATATTCTGTAAAATTTACGGATGTCGTCTGCGATTTATATGACGTTGCACGCGATGTGGCTCTCGAAAACGTCGAAAAAGTAATTGATACTTTTAGAAAGCAAGGATTGATTCGGGAATGAGCGAAGAATATACCGTGGAGCGGCTTCTGCATGAAGCAGGCTTTCTCGTGCACACCGTAAAAGGCGCGAGTATGATGCCGTTGCTCGACCAAAATAAGGATGCCGTACATTTGGTTCCGATCGAGGGAGCTCTGAAAAAGAATGACATCGTTCTCTTCCGGCGCGCAGACAGTACGCTCGTACTGCATAGGATCATCAAAGTCCGTAAGGACGGATATCTCATACGTGGAGACAGCTGCATGGGTTCTGAGCTCGTAAGGCGCGAAAACATCATTGCTATCGCCGATGCCATTTATAAAGACGGGCAATATATTCCCTGCGATGACAAAAAACTTATAAGATATGCAAAAAAACAGCCTGTGGCTTGGTTTTTTCGATATGTAAGGAGCTCGGCGGCAACAATATATCGCCGTGTTTTCAAGAAAACAAAAAAGGAGGGCGCAGAGCCCCCTCTTAACTGAAATATCCCGCCAACTGCGGGATATTTATGCTTATGAAGCTATTTTTCATTTTTTCAACAGTAAAAGCGGCAGTTTTCTGCCGCTTTTCTATCAATTTTTTCAGTCGAAAAATCAGAATCTGTCGGCATAAAGGTAAAGTGAGCCGCAAACAAGAATGAGGGAGCTTCTCTTCTCTGCTTCGGCAAGCGCGGCTTTCAGATCATCGCGGTATTCGCCTGCGATACCGCCTTTTTTTGCCGCTTCGCAAAGCTCAGACGCGCTCATTGCGCGTACATTGTTCTGCACTGTGGTAAATATAAAGCTTGTTTTGCCATCATCCAGCATACGCAGCGACGGCATGAAATCCTTATCGCGCATGCACGCGAAAATAACAGTCCTTTCGGTATCCGGGAAATAGCGCTTCATGGATGCCGCAAGCGCATTCATTCCGTTCGGATTATGCGCTCCGTCATATATAACGGTCGGATTCTCGCCGATTATCTCAAATCTCGCGGGATTCTTCGCGCATGCAAGTCCCTCGCGTATATACTTCTCATCGATATTCAGAGCAAGAGCAACCTCTATCGCCGTACAGGCATTGCTTATCTGACAGATGCCGCCAAGCCCGCTTTGAAGATGCTTCATTCCGCGATAGGTGAATATCTCGTAGATCCGGTCAAAACCCTCGCTTTCGGCGTCTCCGCTGACGACAAGGCGTGTTCCGCAAGCTTTTGCCTGCGCCGCGATGACATCGATGACCTCCTGCGACTGTCCCGTAACAACGGTAACACCACTCTCGCAATCGGATTTGATGATTTTGCTCTTCGTTTCCGCGATTTTGGCGGTAGTATCTCCGAGAAGCTGCGTGTGGTCGAGGTCGATCTGTGTGAGCACCGCCATGGTATTGCGGGAAATGACATTCGTGGCATCAAATTCGCCGCCGAGCCCCGTCTCCAACTCAACATAGTCGCATTCCTGCTCGGAAAAATATATGAAAGCGGCCGCCGTCCATATTTCAAACTGAGAAACTTTCTCACCGAGCTTTTTTTCAACCTTACGCGTACATTTTTCTATGCGGTCAAAGAGACTCTTCAGCTCTTCATCCGAAATTTCTTTGCCGCAAAGCGTTATGCGCTCGTTTACGCGCACGAGATCCGGGGAGGTATATTTGCCCACCTTATATCCGGCAGAAGTCAGTATGGATTCCGTAAAGGCGCAGACAGAGCCTTTTCCGTTTGTTCCGGCTACATGGATACAGCGGAGCTTATCCTGAGGATTTCCGAGAAGCTCCATGAGCATTCCGATGCGGTCGAGCCCGAGTCTCGGCACAGCCTGAAAACCGTTTGCATATACGGCAAAACTGCTTTTATCCTCCAGCTTTTTCTGATAGCGGGAAAGGAGAGGCATGAGATATTTTCCGGTAAGTATCATCAGTAATATGCGCACAGGCGTATTCACGGCAAAGCCTATCAGTCTGTAATTAAACGCTGCTTTTACACCGTAACCGAAGCCATAAATGAATATCGGCATCATCATGCCTATATCTATGATGATTCCTGCGGCGATGAAAAATACCATGCTTCGTATCACGCCGGGCTTTTTCTTATAGAAAGCAAAACCCATTGCCGCACCGAAAGCAATCTTGCACAGTGTAATAAAAGGGTTTATACCTGTTGTGACAGCAGCACCGATAAAGTCGGCAAGTCCATAGGAGGCTCCCGCCCATATCGGACCCATCAGCATGGCGACAACGGCTATGGGCAAAAAGCTGATCTCCACTCTGTATGCGCCTGTCTGCGGGAAACCGAGCAGACGGCACAGAACTATCGCAAGCGCTATCATCATGGCACAAACGGTCATTCTGAGTAAGGTGGTGCGCATAAACCGCACATTCTTCTTTGTTTTTTTGTTTTTTTGCATAAAAAAGCACCTCCGTATGAAAACAGACGCGCAATACATAAATCCCGCGGAACATTGCTTTTCCGCGAGTATATATGTAACAGCGGGATGCGACACAGGCACAGCAACTTTCGTATTCGTCCGCGATTCAACTCCCCGTAACCGCGGCACTGAGAGCCGCCTTTTATCTGCAGCTCCATACTCGCCCGAATCTACTCTGTTATCTTTGATAGGGATATCATATCACTTTCTTTTATAAATTTCAATAGATTTCTGCAAAAAATGCAGAAATTCCCGATGCGGATTTCATCATGAAAATGATACCACCACCGAGAATTTTTATTTCAAACTAAAAA
>URUL01000122.1 GCA_900551005.1 uncultured Ruminococcus sp.
CGCTTCCCGTATGGTTGAAAACTCCGTCCAAAATCAAATGTATATCCCGATCCTTTGCCTCGCGGACAAGTTGCAGAAAAGCCTCTTCTCCACCGAACATCTCATCGACCGTCATATAGTCGCCGGTATCATATTTATGATTGGAATATGCGCGGAAAAGAGGGCTGAGATATATGCAGTTCACGCCGAGAGAGGCAAGATAATCCAGCTTTGCCGTAATACCCTGTAAGTCTCCGCCGAAAAATTCGTTGTTTTCCAGATACGCTCCCGGATAAGCGGGATATTCCGGCATGCCGTTTTCCCAGTCTTCTATCTTTCTTGCGTCAGCACGCACCGGATTATTCCCTGCAGAAAAGAAACGGTCAATAAAAATATGATACATCACGCCGCCTGCAAGCCAGCTCGGCAGTATTTCCCGCCCCCGGTAAACAAGAAGCTGGAAAAAGTCCTTGCCGTCACCGCGAGGCTCGCAGAGCTTCTCCTCCAGCGTATCAAAATCGCAAAGCACATCACGCGGTCCCCACACCGTGGTCAGATGATAGGCGTAGTAAAATAAGCCGCCGCCCTCAGAACAGAGGGACGCCGTCTGCACCTCAATAGCAAACTCGTTTTCACCTGCCGCATGCATATCGAAAAACCGCCGCTCGCCCGTATCGTCAGAGTAAAGCTCAAGCTGCGCTGAATATGCAGGGAAAGAAAGCCTTGTGCAAAAGCGCATTTTTCTTCCGTATCTGACAGCTCCCGTGCTTTGCTCCGTCCATGCCGTGCCATCGAATACCGAAAGCGACTGCATCCCGACGGGGCGTTTTTCCAGTTCAAATTCCGCCATAAAATTGCCCTCTCAGAAGGTTAAAAATAAATGTGCATAAAGGAAGAGACGGCGTAAGACAAGGCTTACGCCGGGTTCTCAGTCCCATATTATTCAACAGGCTTTATGTGCCAGATGTTCTCGGCATATTCCCTGATACTGCGGTCGGAAGCAAAATAGCCCGCTCCCGCAATGTTTTTCAGTGACTTTACAGTCCATCCCTTTCTGTCCGCATAATCGGTAACTGCTCCCGAATACGTATTGAAATACGAATCGAAATCCGCAAGGCACATATAAGGATCGGAAATATTGGGAGAAGAAATGAAATAATTTACTATTCCCGAGAAATCGCTTCCGTTGAAGCCGCGGGAGATCATATCCATGACACGACGAATTCTTTCACTGTTGCGATAGTAATCGATAGAGGAATATCCTCTGCGCCAGAGCTCGTCAACATCGTTTGCCGTAAGACCGAAAATATAGATATTGTCTCTGCCCACGGCCTCTGCCATCTCGACATTTGCTCCGTCGAGAGTGCCCACGGTGAGAGCTCCATTTATCATAAACTTCATGCAGCCTGTGCCGCTCGCTTCTTTTCCTGCAAGAGAGATCTGCTCGCTTATATCCGTTGCGGGCATCAGTATCTCCGCCGTGCTGACGTTGTAATCCTCGAGGAAGACGACTCTTATCTTTTCTCTCATCACAGGGTCTTTTTCGATCTCCTCGCCGAGACTCCAGATAAGCTTTATGATATCCTTGGCAAAATAATAGCCGGGGGCGGCTTTTCCCGCAAAGAAGAAGGTCTGCGCGGGGATATCGAGGTTGGGATTGTCTTTGAGAAGCGTATAATATTCGATAACCTTCATGGCGTTGAGCAGCTGACGCTTGTATTCATGAATGCGCTTTGCCTGAACATCGAAAATCGAATGGGTATCTATCTTTCTGCCGGTCTTCTTAAAATATTCCTCGGCAAAACGCTCCTTATTGCGATGCTTGATATCGCGCAGGCGAGCAAGAACCGCCTCGTCGTCAGCGAATTTGCCAAAGGAAGCAATGGACTGCGGATCCTTGCGATAGCCCGTGCCTATCGTCTCATCGAGAAGCGCCGAAAGCGCAGGATTTGAATAGCAAAGCCAACGTCTGTGCGCTATACCGTTTGTCACATTGGTGAACTTATCGGGTTCGGCTTTATAGAAATCATGGAAAACCGTCTGCTTCAGTATCTCGGAATGAAGCTTGGAAACGCCGTTTACCGTATGAGAGCCGACAACGCTGAGGTTCGCCATTCTCACCTGACCGGAAGCCACGATGGACATGCGCGAGATTCTGTCCCAGTCGCCGGGATAGAGATTCCAGAGGTTTTCGCAGTATCTGCGGTTGATCTCCTTCACGATCATATGGATTCGCGGCAGACGGAGACGGAAAAGATCCTCATTCCAGCGCTCCAGCGCCTCCGGAAGCACCGTATGATTGGTATACGAAACCGTCTTGGTGACAAAATCCCATGCGCGTTCCCATGAGAAGGAATACGTATCCATGAATATGCGCATAAGCTCGGGTATGCAGAGCGCGGGATGCGTATCGTTGATGTGAATTGCCGTTTTCTCCGCGAAATTGTCAAGCGTGCCGTAAACGGCAAGATGGTCGGCAATGATATTCTGAAGCGATGCGCAAACAAGGAAATACTGCTGGCTCAGGCGCAGTATCTTTCCTTCCATGTGGTCATCGGAGGGATAGAGCACCTTTGTCAGCGTTTCCGCATTTGTATTCTGCTCCACAGCCTGTATATACTGCCCTTGTGTGAAGAGCTTCATATTGAAATTTGTGATATCATGTGCACGCCAGAGGCGGAGATTATTGACCGCCTTGCTGTCGCTTCCCGATTTCATCATATCGTAAGGAGCAGCCTGCACTTCATCATAGTCCAGATGAGTCGCCGTGCAGT
>URUL01000123.1 GCA_900551005.1 uncultured Ruminococcus sp.
TGAAAAACGTATCGGCATCTAAATAATATTATCAGATGAACGGCACACGCCGTCATCTAAATCGTAGTTATGGGACATGATGCGTGTCTGATTTAAATGCAGGCACGAAAAAACGAGAAAAACGGAGATTTCGAGAGATTTCTCCGCTTTTTTCGACTCTGTAGTTTTTCAAAATATTGTAGATGCATTTCGGGGTTTTCCGGTCTGTAGCCGGATTCGAACCGGCGAAATGCATTTTTTGATATAGATTCACCGCAGCACAGAAACTGTGGACAGATTCGAACCGCCACACACTTTCCAAAGCCTTTCGAAAATCCTTCCCGTTCAAAATTTATTTACAAATCCATAGATGCAACGGTGCTTTGGACAGATTTGAACTACCACACTCTATCCTCTGCCGAAAGCAAAGATAATCCAAAAAAGATGCTTTTCAACGTTGGATAGATTCGAACCACCACATCACTTCCAAAACACATCAATCCGTTAATACAAAATAGCTCCAGCGTTTCAACGGACAGATCCGAACTACCGAAAACCAAATAATGACCTGCTGAAGACCAAAGAAAAAGCCACGGCGAACCGTGGCATATTCTTTCAAGTGAAACTCCCCGACAAATTGGAATTTGTCTTTCTAAGAAGTAATTGATATTTTCTTTCCAACTCGTGCTGAATTTCCTCGGCACGGGCTATTTGGTCGTTCAGATTCCATTTGCCGATATTGATTCCGTCCTTATAAAATGCCGAGCCGCATTGATGAAAATAAAACTCAATGCCGCGCTCTTTGGCTTCAAGGTATAGTGCTTCAACCCACTCATATCTTATGGGGCGCACGTCTGCCTTGGGCGCCATTTCACCGCCAACATTTACACATTTGGTAAGCCCCGTGTCGAGATATTTGCCGAGTGACATGGGAGCAATCAAAGGAGAGCAAAAGACCTCACGGTGTGCAAGCGGCGCATCAAGGAAATAAGGCAAGCGTTTATCTGCCATTTCTTGATTCTCAATGGATATACTCAAATGAAAATGCTCCCATCCTTCTCCCCAATCGGGCGGAAGACACTCTTTTATTCTTTCGGGGCGTTTTGTGGTGGTGACAAAGATACAATCTTTTCTCCGTCTAATAAAATCCCAACAGCCCTCGCGCCACTCGTCTGCTTCTTCAATAAAAAAGTCGGAGGAGAAGCAGAGCTTTACAAGCGAGTTCGGGGGACAATCCTTATCCTTCAGCTCGTATGTGGTTTTTCCTTTAGCTATAACTGTGGTATCACGACCGTATCTTTGATCCATCTTGAATACGAAGCAGTTTTTACAGCCGGGACTTACTTTTTTGCAACCGTGCCAAGGATTCCACGGTATCGCTTTTTCTATTTCTGTGTTTTGCATGGTTTTGTTTCGTCAAATTCTTATTTATCAGAGAGTTTATTATATCACAAACAGCCCTCCAATTCAACCTCATTGATGTAAACAATCGTTAATTATCAAATAATCCTTCTACATAGCCAAATGCTTATCAGCCGAGCGTTTGGCTTTTTTTATTGCAGAAAGGATGATAACAGATGAATGCAATTATCTCAAGGGGCGACAAAACCGCCCACGTTCAACTTCCTGTCGGGCGAAAACAGTTGTCCGGAGTTCTCTCGTATTTGGGGGCAAATCACACCTCCGATTACGACCTCAGATATAATGAGGAAAACAAAGACGGACTCAAGGTATCGCTGGAATGCTTCGGAGTGGTAGAAAACGCAATTGCCAAGGCTCTTCCCGTTGGCTTTCGTCTGTACACGCTCAATGAAGCACTCACCTTGATGGGCAACCTCCCCTATCAAAACAGACGAGAGGTCGAGAATACCATCAAGGTCGATGGACTCGAATCCTATGAGCAGTTCAACAAAATGCTCGTGGATTCCTAGTAAAATACAAATGCCACCGTCAAAAGATATTCGACGGCCGCGAAAGTGAGTGGAACGAGGACGAATCAGTTGTTGAATCTTGGGATATCAACGATCCCAGCATGCCCGACTGGTTGAAGGAACATTTGAATTAAAGGAGGCAGACAAAATGTTGGTTCTCGGAGTAAATAAGATTTTGAAATGGTGTCAGATCACCACCGGTGGCAGAAGATATAACAAACTCCTGCAAAGCACTTTCGTATATAATATTTCCTCCCTTGCGAGAGTCTTGCTGTGCAGCCAATTTATCCGACCTAATCCATCGACGAACCGTTTCCGGATTGGTTTTAAGCAAATCAGCCACTTGCTTTACACTATAACTTTTCATAAGACCTCCTTGCTTTAACATTTATATTATATCACAAAATGTAGCAATAGTAAATAGATGTAGCATTAAAATGGTTGCGGGGGTAACCACTTTTTGAACACTTTCAAAAAGGAGTTGCCCTTTGCTATGTCTTTAAATAATCGAGTAGGAGGCTACCCATTAGTTGAGTAGCCGACCTCTCACACCACCGTGCGTACGGTTCCGTACACGGCGGTTCAATCATATTGAGTGCATAGACTTGTACGCTTCGGATATGTCATAATATCCCCTGCGTGCAAGTCTTTCGTTTGTAATGGTGTGGTTTAATATTCCGCTTCCTGCAACAGCCCA
>URUL01000124.1 GCA_900551005.1 uncultured Ruminococcus sp.
TGGGCAGCAGTTTGATATGGAACGGCGTTCCGGTTTTCTGACGGTGCGCGATGATTCAGCTGTCCCCGTCGAACGAGGTTTTAATATGATCGAAGGTCAGTTTCTTCATATCTGAATAAGACAAACCGGTGAAACAACAGAATACGAAAATATCTCGCACGTTTCCCAACCGCAGATTCGGCATCGGCTTGGCGATCAGCATCTCGATCTCTTTTTTCGTTAGATGTTCTTTCGGCGGTGGCGCAACTTCTTTCAGTTTATAGTTCTTTAAGGGATTCTTCTCGATCCATTCGTTACGCAGGCAATAGAGTATGAAATTTCGCAGGCAATCCAGAATGTTGATGGCACCGTTGTGGTGGCAACGGTGGGCGTTCTGCAAAAAGGTATTGAATCCGTCGAGATAGCCATAGGTCACCTCTGTCAACCGAATATCTTCTTTCTTGTACTCCAAACGTGTATATTCATGGAGGTAGCGGCAAAGACGATAATACTTGTTGGAGGTCAACTGCGTGATTCGTACGCCGACCTCTTTTTGTCGCTTCTCGCAATAAAGCATCAGCTCGGCCAGCAACATACGAACCTGCTTGCCGGGACTTTTCAGCCGCTCTTTGATTTCGATGGCATTACCCTCGAACCCTTCGGCTTGCAAGGTACGGTAGATCTCGATGACTTTCGCTCGGAAATCGTCGATGTAGGCATTTACTTCATAGGAGAGTCTGTCTCGCCCTGTCGCTCGTCCTTTGGCGGGATCCCACTTATCGACCGCCGTACGACATTGGGTATAAATCTCTTTGGCGATCCCATTGACCGAGATTCTCGCCATGATCGGCGCCGTCCCGTTCTTCATCACACGATCGCGACGCAGGAAGAACGAAACGAAGAAAGTTTTTCTGTTCAGCATTTTCAATCTGTTTTTTGTGAATCAAATACGATTGAAAAGCTCGGAAAGTTTTGTGCAAATAAGCGTTATTCAGCGTATTACGCTCATTCAAATCTACCGATAAACATTCAAATCTGCCATGTACACACTTTGGTAGATGGAGAGCGTGCCTTTTTCGGAACTACCCTGCTTCGGTAAAGATTGCGATCTCTTAATATAAGGTGTTGATAAACAGGTTAAAATACTCTTGTTTGCGGCGAACAGTCCAAAAAAAGTCCTCTTTCGAGGACTGAAAAGTGCGGATAAAGGTGCTTCCGTACGAATGTAAGCCCGATGTATATCAACGAATTGCGACGGTTTTTCGGCTTCCGTCCCCGCATCGCCTACTGTCATTTTGCACGGTCTTGCGCCCGCCTGCCCGTTCGCCTGCGCGGCCGCCGTATCTCCTTGCATGACATTATATTATTCTAATTGAATTATGCGGTTTGGATAATATCTTCCGGTTAATGCCCGATTACTGACGATGTGAATGCAGAGTATGGATATTTGTTTGTATAGTTCGGTTTTCGTATCTTTGTTTTGCTTTAATTTTAAATTGTTTTTATTATGAAACTGAGGTTGTGTTTTTTTATGCTTGCATTAGGGATATGCGGAGCAGTCGTGCAAGGTTGTGATGACAATGATGATAACTTGGATGTTCTTGATAAATTGCAGGCTGCATTTTCTCAGAAATATCCGGAAGCCAGTCCGAAATGGAAAACCCGGAGTAATTATTACATTGCGGATTTCCAGAACCAGAATTATGCAGCCGAGGCCTGGTTTACTTCCGATGCCGTTTGGCTGATGACCGAAACGGATCTTCCTCATGCGTCTTTGCCTGAGGCTGTTAAAAATGCGTTCAAGAACAGCGAATATGGACAGTGGAGCCTGGATGATGTGGATATGTTGGTGCGAGAAGGCATGGAGCCGGTCTATGTTTTGGAGGTAGAGCAGGGCCCGCGGGAGATGGATCTTTATTACAACGCGGAGGGAATTCTGATCAAGGTGGTGGAAGATTCCGAGGATGATTCCGAGGATTATCTGCCGATTGAACTTCCCGAAGAGGTGAAAAATTTTCTGCAGGAGAAATATGCGGCATCCAAAATTGTTGAAACGGATCAGGAGCACGGGCAGTTTGAGGTGGATATTATTCATGACGGAGTTGCCAAGGAGGTGCTTTTTGACAACAGCGGGAATTGGCTTTCCTCATCTTGGGAGATCAGTCTGGATACTCTTCCGGAAGTCGTTAAAACTGCGATCCGGCAGGAAATTAACGATAAGTATGTCGGTTATGAAACCGACGATGAGCCGGAACTGGTAGAAACGCCGGACGGGAATTATTATCGAATCGAGCTGGAAGCGGAAGATGACAGGGAGGTGATTCTCAAAATCCGGGAAGACGGATCTTTACTGCAGTAGATTCGTTTGAATAGGCATACCGACAGGCAGATTTTCATCTGCCTGTCGGTATGTTCGTATTATATCATTTGTTTTAATAGAACGATTTACCTATGAAAAAAATCGGTTTGCTGCTATTTTTTGCGGTATTCGCTTGCTCTTTGTCCGCACAAAACAGGCTTTCCGTCTTTATCGGAAATGCCAATCGGTATGCTTC
>URUL01000125.1 GCA_900551005.1 uncultured Ruminococcus sp.
ACCTGGGCAAACGCTTCCTGCAAAGCTCGGATATCGTAGCCGCCGTCGCCGCATCGTCTGCTCTCGGCAGGAAAAAGAAATCTCCGCTTTTGCTCTCCAGATTCATATATTCTCCGTGATTGACCGCATGCGCATTCGTGACGATCAGGCTCTCCTGCGCTTGGCGGAAAATATGCGTCAGCTCCACCGTGGCAAAGCGGTCGCTCTTGATAATATCGTCAAAAACGTGACCTGCGCCGACAGGCGGCAGCTGATTCACATCTCCGATGAGGATGAGCCTTGCTCCCGGCTTTATCGCCTTGAGGAGCGCATTTGTCAGCATCAGATCCAGCATCGATGCCTCATCTATAATGATGGCATCCTCCTCAAGCAGGTCGTTTTCATTTTTGCGAAAACGCAGCTTGTCCTCGGTACCGTATTCCATTTCGAGCAGGCGGTGTATCGTCTTTGCCTCCTCACCCGAGCTCTGTGACATGCGTTTTGCCGCCCTGCCCGTGGGCGCGGCGAGAGCTATGCGCAGTCCCATCGCATCGAAAACGCGGATGATCGCGCGCACGACGGTCGTTTTACCCGTGCCGGGTCCGCCCGTGAGGATAAAAACGCCGTTACTTGCCGCCTGACATATGGCACGCTTCTGGAGAACGGCATATTCCAGATTGCTCTCGCGTTCCACCATGGCAATAAGCGAGAGAATATTTTCCTCACCGAGCTTTTTCCCTGCGCGGTCAAGTGCACAGAGCTTTGCCGATGTATATTTTTCCGCCTCGTAATATTCTCGCAGATAGGCACATTTCATCCCCTCGTGGCGAGCGCATACGATCTCGCCGCGCGATTCCATTGCCGCCGCTTCATCCTCTATCTCGTTCATTTCGCAGGAAAGCAGGCGCTTTGCCACGGCGCAGAGCTTGTCAAGCGGCAGAAAGGAATGTCCGTTTGCCGCAGCATTGTGCATGAGCACATATTTCAGCCCCATCGCAATGCGCTCGGGTGCATTCTTCTTCATGCCGAGGTCTTTCGCGATGGTGTCTGCCTTTTCAAATCCCACACCGTAAATCTCGGAGCAGAGGATATACGGATTCTGCTTGATGCGCTCCACGGCACCGTTGCCCCATTTTTTGTATATTTTGACGGCGGTAGCGGGTCCGAAATATTCACGGCAGAACATCATGACATTTCTCATGCCGAACTGCGCCGCAAAAGAAGCGCTTATCTGCTCCGCCTTCTTCGGGGAGATGCCGGGTATCTCGGCAAGCCACTGCGGATTATGCTCGATGACATCGAAACTGTCAGCACCGAACTGCGCAACGATCCTCTGCGCCGTGATCTTACCGATGCCGCGGACAGCACCCGAAGCGAGATATTTCAGTATCGCCGTCTCCGTCGCGGGGAGCTGCTTCTCATAGAATTCGACCTTGAACTGCTTGCCGAAGGTGGGATGAGTTGCCCAGTTTCCAAGTGCGGAGATCGTCTCTCCCTCAGCAAGGTACGGCATATTTCCGACGAGCACGAAAAGCTCATCGGAGGGCGTGAATATCTCACAGACCGTATATCCGTTTTCTTCATTCTGATATATGATTTTTTCCACGGAGCCTTCTATGGAGAGAAGCCCTTCTCTTTCGGTAATATCGTTTTTTACATCCATTTTTATTCCTCAGATGAGCTCGCACCGCACATTCCCGTGCTTTGCGGCAAAGCTCTCGGCTATATATAAAATTTCGTCAAAATGCGCATCGCGGCGATTGATATGTATCACGATCACCGTATTCGCCTGCGCATAAGCAAACATACTGCATCTTATATAATACTCCAAATTTTCATAATTTGCAAATATTTCTATGCGATTGTCGAGAATTTTTACAAATTCGCTTTTTTCCAGCTCATTTTCAGCGAAAAAAGCAATGAACAAATACGCCGCCGTCGCAAGAGACGAAGCGAGGATGAGTGCAAGAATTACCGTTTCTGCCAAATTCATGAAAAAATCTCCTTTTTCACCGTGGAATTACAGTGTAGCATATGAAAAAGTGCCGATCTGGTTCATGAAATCATCACGTCTGAGGACAGGATAAATATTCCGTATCGGCTATATCGATATATACAATACCGATATGTAAAATTGACAATTCACAAATCACTATATGAATGATATACTATAGTCAGAAATTATATCGGAGGGTATCATCATGAAGCAAAACGAAATATCGCGTGCCACGATGGGAAGGCTGCCCGCGTACCTCGCTTGTATCAAAGCTCTGCCGGAGAATACCCGTTGTATTTCGGCAACCGCTGTAGCCTCCGCTCTCGGGCTTGGGGAGGTGCAGGTACGCAAGGATCTCTCGGCAGTATGCGGTTCCGGTAAGCCGAAAACTGGCTATGAGGTAGCAAAGCTGCGCGAGGCTCTCGAAGCGGCGCTCGGCATGTACCGTGCCTGTGAAGCGGTGATCGTCGGGGCGGGTAAGCTCGGTTCGGCTCTGCTCGGAAACAAAGGCATATCCGAATACAGCATAACGAAATCGCATGCATACAACA
>URUL01000126.1 GCA_900551005.1 uncultured Ruminococcus sp.
TGTACTTTTTTTTGGGTATGTTTTTGTGATTCTTGTCGCTGCTCTCGGTGATGACCAGCTTGACGTCCTTGATATCTCTCGCCGTGGTGTAGCCAGCGAGCTGGCTGACGTACTTGATATCGTTATCAAAGAACCAGTCCTGCAGGTTGGTGTTAAAGGCGCAGGTCTTGAAGAAACGGTTACGCAGAAGCATCATGCCGCGTCCACCGTATCCGTTCTCGTTGAATACCTCGGCTTCCAGCAGAGCCTCGCCGTCCCAGATGACGTTTTCAATCTCGGTTTCTTCTTCCTCTGCTCTGAGGTCGTGAGCGTCGTTTTCCTTGACGCATACCACATTCTCGGTAAAACGGCTGACTCTGTCACGGATGATGAGGATAGATTTCTTGGGGAGCCTGATCGTGCTTTCGATACTGCTGAGTGTCAGTGCGATATACGCCTGCCAAGAGGCTTGGTCGGAGGCGGTATCGGCAGAGAGGTCGCAGGAGCTCCATGCCATCATATCCGCATACAGCGGCTCGGCAATGAAAAGACAACGACCGTCACGGCTCGCTCCCGCGCTTCGCTTGTAGCGAACGTAGTGGATGCCGTCGATATCGAAGCCATGTGTGTAGAGATGCTCACGGATATCCTGACAGGTGAAGGCGGTGGGAATGACCTTGTCGCTTCTGCGATAGGTAAGAGACTCTGCATCATAAACGAAATACCTGCCGAGAATGTCATCCGAGACCGGATGCTCAACGGGAGCATATCCGCCCTTATCTCTGTAGGACACCTCGATGGCAACAAGCGTCGGTCTGCCGTTTTCGGTACGGATGCAGACGTGGTCTTCCATATCCGCATCGATCACTGTATAGCCGTTCCGGACATAGCGGTTGCCGCAGGACTCAAACACCTTGACTGCCCGTTCAAAGGAGACGTTGACAATGGCACGGCAGTAATTGTGATCGCCTTCAAGATAAGGGTAGCCGATTTCATCCTCGTGACACTCGTATATCTCCGCAAGTTTCAGCGTGTCCAGACTCTCATCAAGCACGCCGCGAAAAGCACCCGGATTGGGCTTGCCGTTCTTGAGGGCGGTAAATCCCTCGTTTTTATACAGCACGCTGCCCTCAAGGGACATGATCCGCATACTCTCATACTTTTCTTTTTTCGTCGCCATCGTAACACCTCCTTCTTCTGTGATGCTTCTATTTTACCATATTTTGCGACTTTTTTCAAGGAACTCTTTGTGAATTCCGGGCGGAGAAATCTGTCCTTCAAAGATTTCGGACAAAGGGGAAAGGGAAAAAATCAGTGAATCAAAACGACCCACTGAAATTCTCGACTCTCGCCGAGCCTCTTTCTTTGACTACAGAGGCGTAATATTTGCGACTTTAGATGAGTGGATGCGCCACTACTGTGAATTATTCAAAGCGACATTTTGTCGCTTTGATAGCGGTATTCATGCCCTCAAAATGAGGGCATGAAGCGCGTCCTTGATATTACTGTTCGTTTTCAAGGTTCAAAATGAGGCCTTGCTACGGGGTCAACGCCTCAAAATGAGGCGTTGAACCACAGAAGTCAGGAGCATTGTAGTTTAACCGACAAAATGTCGGCGAGAACAGCCCTGTGAATACTCTCTACCATTTATCCGAAATCACGAGTTTGCACGAAACGTCACAAAAGGCTTGATTTTCAAAGCTTTTCGGGCGTTTTCAAGCCGTTTGCACGGAAGGCTGAAAAAGGAAACTGTAAAAATTAGGCTCAAATATGCAATTCTGTGTTTGAGGTTTGGTCGGGTTAATTTCAAACTCACAAACCACTTTTGCGGCGATTGCCTCTTCTTTGAATACAGTGACGCAATATTTAAGGGACGAATATTGCAATGCCGTGGTCGTGGCCCTTGGGGCCACAACCAGCTCAGACATTATCGGGGGGCTCAAAAGTCCACCCCGGATTGATCATCAATGAAGCAACAAGTGTATTTTTTGCGAAATTCATCGCTACCCCGTTCATACAAGAGCATTAGGTTTATTTGACACAAAGAATCTGATAGAATCGTGCACTGCATAAAGTGATTTTGGAAAAGAGAATCTTTGGTCAGGAAACATTCTATTTAGCAATGATGTGCCTTGCTCTCTCGCGCTATGGCTTGATATGCGCCACTGAGTACCAGGTATAAACGGAGCACTCGATCCCTCAGCTTCGCCTAATATTAATGTTCCATATTCATCTTTACCGAGGATTGGGAATATTCCTGATTCGACCTTTGCTCTTTCGCCTTCTGCAAGATATTGAGCAACATAACCCCATTATTTTGAATAAGTAACTTTTATATAGCCATTTTTCAAAAGCGATTCTATACTTGCTTGGCTAATCTGCCAACATCCTTCTGACCCATCGGGTATTATAGGCCAAATTGCAATTACATCATCTGGAATAACAACATCTTCATTAGTTTGCCCTTCTTGCAATGATTCTCCTGCTCCAACAACATGCGTTCACTCTTTGCTCAAGAATATGGGATAAAACTGATTTG
>URUL01000127.1 GCA_900551005.1 uncultured Ruminococcus sp.
GCGGCCGCGATGTAGCTCCGCTCGCTATCGGTGCAGAGAAGCGATGAGCAGACTGCATTTTCGGCAGATAGCGAAATATCGTCATCTATCATATCGTCCGCACCTATCCCTAATTACGCGAAGGCGGCTGCTACGGTCGCTTTGTCCGTGATGGAAAAGCGAAGCGTCTTTTTGTTTTTTGATGCTATCGTCTCGGTGCAGCCCTCGTCTCCGAATGTTTCGGAAAAAAAGCGGCGTACGAGCTCGATCGTTTCTTTTATTTCCGTCGTAACGGAAATTCCGCTCCTCGAAAAACCTCCGGAAAAAAGCAATATGCCGAAAATTCTTGCTCTTTCACAGCATTTCTGCTTGGGAACCTTTGCGGTCATTTCCTCTTTGGCTCTTGATGAAAACGACATATTCTCCCTCCGATATTTTTTACTTGTTCTTTATTTTTCGCAGTCCTTGATATGGATAAACTCCGTCTCGAGTGAAACGCCGAAGCGCTCCATGACCTCTTTCTTTATGATGCGGCACAGCTCTGTCACGTCGGCACTGGTGGCGTTGCCTCGGTTAATAATGAAGCCGGTATGCTTCTCTGAAACCTGCGCATCTCCGCATGAACGGCCGCGCAGTCCCGCATCGTCTATCAACTTCGCGGCAAAATATCCCGCGGGGCGACGGAAAGCGCTTCCTGCACTGGGATATTCGAGCGGCTGCTTACTCCTTCGCGCCGCCATGGTCGCGGTCATTTTGTCCGCTATTTCGGCGGAGTTGCCTGCCTTCAGCATGAAAACGGCAGAAAGTATCAGGTAAGGCTTATGCTGAAAAATGCTGTCTCTATAGCCGAGGGCAAGTTCTGAGGCGGGAGCGGTGCATAGCTTTTCATTTTCAATATCATAATACTCCGCTTCTGTGAGAATATCCTTTATTTCTCCGCCGTAAGCACCGGCGTTCATAAAGACGGCGCCACCTACGCTCCCGGGAATACCGAAGGCGAATTCAAGCCCGGCAAGGGAAGTGCTTCTCGCAAGAGTACAGAGTGCCGTGAGCGGAAGTCCGCATTCCGCATAAAGCAGGTTGCCGCGGACTTCGGTTCTATTTATCTGCTTGGTAAATATGATGACACCGGAAAAGCCTTCGTCATCGAAGAGAACATTGGAACCGCATCCTATGATCCGATAGGGCATGCCAAATTCGCGGCAGGCTTTAACGGCGAAAATGAGAGCATTTTTATTTTCCGGGAAAAGCGCATATTTCGCCTTTCCGCCTATTTTGAAAGTGCTGTATTTTGCAAGTCCTTCGTTTTGCTTTATCTGTATGTCCCCGCAAGAAGCAAAAACGGAAAGGAAATCCTTTTTCATACATACCTCCGAACATAACTATACATAATAATTATATCACATTAATGGGCTGATTGGTATAGCTTTTCGGAAAAAAATTCAAAATTTTATTGACAATTGAAAAGAAGTGTGATATTATAAAACTGTACCAAATGATACAATTTTCGGAGAAAAAGATGAAAGAAGATGCACTCGGAAAAATACTGTCGCTCAGCCCCGTTTTTTCGGAGGCTTCGCACGATGCGCGCGCTTTGCTTTGCGCCTGCGATGTGCATAGCTTCTCGGGAGGAGATATCATATATTCTCCGGAGCATTTCTTTTGCGGCATAGGCATCGTCATAAGCGGAGCGCTCGCCATTCACGGGAAGAACGGAGAGAAGGATGTTCTTCTGAACATCATCGACAAGGGGGAAATGTTCGGTGCGGCGGCGCTCTTCGGCGGAAGCGGCGAATATGTCAGTACGGTTTCGGCGAGGAAAAAAAGCGATGTCCTTTTCGTGCCTGAGCAGACACTCTCGGAGATCTTCCGAATCGACAGCGGCGTGGCTCTTGCATATATCCGCTTCCTGACGGAGAGGATACGCTTTTTAAATGCAAAAATAACGGGCTTTTCCACGCCGAATGCGGAAAGCGCGGTTGCCCTCTCGCTTCTTTCGGCTCTGCCGGAGGACGGGGGAGAGTTTCCCGTCAATGTTTCCCGCATGTCGGATGCACTTGGCATAGGACGTGCCTCCGTATACAGAGCTTTTGCCTCGCTCTCCGAAAGCGGTATAATAAGATATGAGAACGGTAAAATATCTGTTCTGAACAAATCGCTTTTATATAATATAACGCGAAAATAAATTATCATGGAGGAAAACAAAATGAAAAAAATATTTGCATTGCTTCTTGCGCTTACAATGGTATTCGCATTCTTTTCCTGCGGCAAAAAGCAGGAGGAAGCTCCCGTAACGGTTCGTATGATCGCGCTGAAGGGTCCGACGGGCATGGGCATATCGAAGCTCATGGCTGATAACGAGGACGGCAAGACGAAGAATGCCTATGAATTTACTTTGGCTGCCGCTCCCACAGAGGTATCCGCCGCAGTCATCGGCGAAAAGGTTGATTTTGCCGCCATGCCGGTAAATCTTGCCTCGGTTCTGATCAATAAGGGCGCCGATATAAGTCTTGTTGCCGT
>URUL01000128.1 GCA_900551005.1 uncultured Ruminococcus sp.
GGTCGTGGGAATAGCAAGCTACATCGCGGCGGGCATTCAGGACGTAGCATCGGGATGGCTTATCGACAGGCACATCACCGTAGCCGCCGACGGCGCGAAGCACTACGATTTCGGGCCCGTGGCACTATTCTGGATTGCGGCGTCAGTAATATCATTTCTGCTCCCGCTATTAAACCGGAAAAAAGATAAAGGCTAACTATTGAAACTATGACTTACAACCGAACTTAGAGCATCAGATACAATCCTATATGAAATAATATCAGGAAATGGAGCATTATCCTATCTGCAAGCCCTGGGACTTCTTGAAGTTCCGGGGCTTGTCGTTTCCGAATATCAAAAGATCCGAGGACCTCCTACGGATTTGCAAAGTAATGTAATAAACAAATTATATTGAAATTCAAAAAACAGATAGCCATGTTACGAAATACCCGATCTTTTGAAAAGAATAGTTTTATCCGTTTTCTGCGTCTTTCGCAAGTACGTTCTCTCTTTGCTTCGGAATACGAACAAGCACAAACAGCATACGAACGTTATATCAACTGTATTCAGCGGTTGTTCCGACCCGGAAAATTATCGGCGTATAGGTCATTTCGGGTGCTAAAATCGTTGTAATACTGGTGTCTGTCAGTATGATATGACCATTCAAAACTTTTGAACACATATTTGATGCGAGCGCTTTCGCTCTATAGGTCAAAACGGGTGCTGAAAATGGCACCCGTTTTTGGTGGATTCATCTGTATTTTGTTATTTTGCATTGCGGCTTAAAGCGTAACGGAGCTCTGCTGGGGAGCACCTCCGCCAGGAATAAAGCCGTCCAATATGCATAATGCGATTCAGGAGATGGCCTTAGCGGTTGTCTCCTTTTTCATTATGCAATTTGGCATATGCCAAGAAAAACCCGTTCATCATCCGCTTGCGGTTTTCCTCAATCATTCCCGGATGATTCCGCAAGGCTTTCTTCATGTCGGTGAATGTGCCTTCGATCATATTGTTTGTGTTGGGCATACCTCTGACTTTCTCGTATGTAAACAAAAAAGGAAGGTAGGTCGATATGCTGACCATGGCAGATCTGAGCCGTTGATGGGTATATATCGTGCGTCCGGTAATCTCGTTGACCGTCTTTTCTTTCAGGAAGTCATGCCATTTCCTCTTCCATTTCTCAAATGCACTGACGAATGCACTTTCATTCATGTCTTTTAGACGGTATGCAAGATCCAATAACTCCTTTCCTGCCTCAAGTTGCGGATTCTTGGTCAGTTTTCTTCTTATTATCGCCACCATGTGGAACTGGCACATCTGTATTCTGTATTCCGAAAGGACGGTAAACAGCTTTTGAAAACCATCAATGACAATCCCCTGAATGGCATACCCGCATCCTACTATATGTTTCACAGCGTCCTCGTAATCACTGATGTGCTCGTGGGCGATATGCTTCATGTAAAGAAGTCTGCCGCTTCCGCTTTCCAGAGCCAGCAGCACTCCTGTATTGCGCCCAAAATACGTGGCGTCGAGATGTATCACACCGCTTCCTTTGATCCTAGGCTGTTCCCAGCTGAACGAAATGGAGGCAAGCCGACGTGTCACGGTCGAAGCACTGAGACCTGTAGTTTCACTGATCTGGGCTATTGTCTGCTTGCCGTGCAGGTACATCTCCCAGATGTCTTCTTTTGTAAAATCACGCCCGCCGCTGAAGCGGCGTCCACAAACCATGCACTTGTATCGTTGGACGCTTTTGCGTTTTCCGTCCTTCTTTACAATGGGGGAATTGCATGTCGGGCATTTTTTTGTTCATAATGCAATTTCTATATTTTCAAATGCCAAAATATACTGAAAATCAAATAGAATGCCACGCTATCGGCACCCGTTTTGACCTATAGCGTGGCGTTTTCCTGTTTTTGAGGCGTTTCAGCACCCGTTTTGACTAATAAGTCCATTTTTATTGAGATCTTAAAATAAAACGAAACAAGTTCTTACCGGATAATGATCCGAGATATAAGGAGCACCATAATTTTCTTTCAGAGTTTGGAAAATGCTTGCCACGCATCCGTTATCATAAAAGATATGGTCAAGTTTACGGGTTCCAGATGTTTTGTAGCCGTTGTATGTGGCTTCCTGATCTGTGACAGGAGCAGTCGCACGGGCATCTTTCATTACTTGGTGCAACGGATTGAAACAACTCTCATCGGTATCCGAATTGAAATCAGCAGTAAGAAATACCGGAAGTTGTTCTGAGTTGACCTCCTCTATTTTATTTATAATTAATTTGATAGATTCTTTTCGAGCCACAGTGCCGGAGTTGTCGAGATGCGTGTTGAAAAAATAGAACCGCTTGCCGGTTGTTTTTTGTCTGAATAACGCCCATGTACAACTTCGGTTGTAATTGGCATCCCAACCCTTCGAGGGTATGTTAGGCGTTTCTGACAGCC
>URUL01000129.1 GCA_900551005.1 uncultured Ruminococcus sp.
ACCACTGCGCGGAGATGAGCGGCTCGACATCGTTATGGCAGCGGTAGCAGGTGCCAACGTTGTGGGAATAGGGCTCGGTCTTGACCAGATACCCCTGCTCCTCGAGGTCCTTGACGAGGGCCTTGCGGCATTCGTAGCGGTCCATGCCGTTGTACTTGCCGCCGTTTTCGTTGATCTTTGCATCCTTGTCAAAGACGGTTATCATCTCGAGATCATGGCGCTTGCCCACCTCGAAATCGTTCGGGTCATGGCAGGGCGTTATCTTGACGCAGCCTGTGCCGAATTCGCGATCCACGTATTCATCGGCAACGATCGGTATCTCTCTTCCCACGAGCGGGAGAATGGCAAATTTGCCTACGAGAGAGGCATAGCGCTCATCCTCGGGATGAACGGCTATGGCGCTGTCTCCGAGCATTGTCTCGGGGCGCGTCGTGGCTATGGTTATATATTCGCCCTCGCTTCCCTTGATCGGATAGCGGATATGCCAGAAGGAGCCTTCCTTGTCCTTATGCTCAACCTCTGCGTCGGAGAGCGCCGTCGCACAGTGCGGGCAGTAGTTTATGATGCGCAGTCCGCGGTAGATAAGCCCTTTATTATAGAGCGAAACGAAATTTTTCTTAACCGCGGCGCTGAGCGTATCATCCATGGTGAAGCGCAGGCGCGTCCAGTCACAGGAAGAGCCGAGAGCTTTGAGCTGGTCGAGAATACGATTTCCGTATTTTTCTTTCCATTCCCATACGAGCTCGGTGAATTTTTCTCTGCCGAGGTCATAGCGTGTAAGTCCTTTTTCCTTGCGCAGATTTTCTTCGACCTTTATCTGCGTTGCGATGCCGGCATGGTCTGTACCGGGCACCCAGAGCGTGCAGTAGCCCTGCATGCGTTTAAAACGTATCAGCGTATCCTGAAGCGTTTCGTCGAGCGCATGGCCCATATGAAGCTGCCCCGTAACATTGGGAGGCGGAATAACGATCGTGAAAGGCTGCTTATTTTTATCAGCCTTCGGTGTAAAATAGCCGCGTTCGCACCAGCTCTTGTAGAGCGGGGCTTCGAGTGACGCGGGATTATATGTCTTGTCAAGTTCCTTTGCCATAATCAGGTTCCTTGCCTTTCTGTTATTTATGTAAAAATGTTGATTTTTTATGATTTATGTCAAAGCATCAAATGTTGCAAGCCCTTCTTTTTTATTGCCGGAAATATATCCGGAGCCGCGAGGTATCACGAAATTCAGCGCCGAGGGCACGATCTCCACCGTCAGATGGCGGAAGGGGAAAATTTCTCCGTCCACACAGGCTCCCGTGGATTTTTCCGTACTTATCTCGACTTTTTTGCATTTTTTGTATTTTATAAACGGGAATTTATCCAGCTTTTCGACATGCGTTCCCTTTTTATAGTCGGCAATCGCTTTGATAAAGTCCGCTTTTGTCACTTCCGTTATCATGCAGAGGTCTATCATTCCGTCGTCGAGATAAGCTTGCGGCAGAGCTTTGAAGCCGCCGCCGTAGTGACATCCGTTGCCCATGGCGATGAGCGTGAGATTGTATTCCATCATGGGACCGTTATCCACGGCAACCTTCATTTCCTGCCCGAATTTGCCGAAGAATTTCGAGAAAAGTGCGGCATAATAGGCAAATTTTCCGGGGACAAGCGCATTCTTTTTGATCTCGTCGGTTTTCTGAACGACGTCGCAGTCCAGTCCGATGTTCGTAACGTTTACGCAATATCTGCCGTTGCATTTCAGCAGGTCTATTCTCTTGGGCGTGCCGAGTATCTGATGCTTTATATTGAGGAAGTTTTCACTTCCCTTGAAATTGCGTGCAAAATCGTTTCCCGTGCCCGTAGGCACGACAGCTACCTGCGCCCCGTGGTGACCGATCACACCGTTTACGACCTCATAGAGTGTTCCGTCTCCGCCACAGGCATAGAAACGCAGGTCTTCATTCGGGTATTTTTCGCATGCTTCCTTTACGTAGCGCGTTCCGTCTCCTGTCGTGGTGGTATTGTAAACCTTGTAGTCTATGCCGAGTTCTTCGGAAGCAAATCTGATTTTGGTGAGCAGGGATGCGAGCATTTTCCCTTTGCCTGCTTCCGGGTTTACTATGAAATAATGTTTCATTTTTAAAATCCGCCTGACTTTCTTGATTTTATACAGTATAAAACCCCATAATAATATTTATTTTATCATTATATCATCGAGACACCTCCATGTCAAGTGCCGCAGGTAAAAATCTTCACAGTGGCAATTTCCGGAAGCAAAGACCGCACGGCAAGCGCCGTGCGGTCAAAGACAGTAGAAAAAGTATATGGTTGTCGCTTTTTATGAAAAGATAACAATAAGTAAGGGGTACTTTTCGCCTGTCCGAAAAGTACGAAAAGGACAAAAAGAGGAAGGCTTTCCTCTTTTGAACTCCTTCCGCAT